>JANNCN010000134.1:0-33898 GCA_031386665.1 Rhodoferax sp.
CAAAGGTGGTTGGGGCAAACCCGCAGCGCCGGGTGTTTTCAGAGGTTTGGCCCAAACCCACGGTTTTGGCAGTTTTGTCGCCGCCTGCGCCGAGGTGTCGGTCAGCGCCGACGGCATCGTTAAAGTGCATCGCATTGTGGCGGCCACCGACTCGGGCCACGCCGTCAACCCGCAACAGATTGAGGCCCAAGTCGAAGGCTCATTTGCCTATGGTTTGTCAGCTATGCTGTACGGGGAATGCACGGTCAAAGACGGCAAAATGGAGCAAGACAATTTCAGCAGCTACAACGTGGTGCGCATGAACGAGATGCCCGCTGTTGAAACCATTGTCATGCCGTCTGGCGGGTTTTGGGGCGGCGTGGGTGAGCCAACCATCGCGGTAGCGGCGCCAGCGGTTTTGAACGCCATATTTGCCGCAACCGGCAAGCGGATTCGTGATTTGCCGCTGAAGAACCACAGTTTGAAGCGGGCTTGAGGGGTTGAGGCAGCGTCAGCTTGACGCGTCGCCAAGCTCGCTGGCTGTCAGCTCGGGTTTGGCTTGTCTGCGACCTTCCTTGGCCAAGACTTCAATGTAAAACGCAGTGCCCTTGGCTTTAACTACCTCGTCAATCAACGTGGTCAATGTAGCAAAGTGAACGACCACAGCGGCGGCTTCTGTGGCGCCGAACTTGCAATCGAAGTCCCAAAAATCAACGCCCTCAGGTAGGGCCACGCGGCGCTGGCGTTTGACGTATTTTCGGATTTCGTGCTTCGTGGCTTCAAGCAGGCGGTCGGGGTTTTTGCCTTCGACGTGCAGTTGGAATGTTTTTTTCAAGCGTGCCTAGGGAAGTAAATTGGGGTCAGTTAAGCTCGATTATGCGACTTGCACCATCACACCCAAGGACTGATTTGACTGAAAAGCTACCCCAGAACGCCATGCCACCATCGGCCAAGACCGCCACCAACCCAAGAGGCATGACCCTGGTTTTTGACCTCGGCGCGGTGCTGCTGCACTGGCAACCGGTTCAGTTGGTCGGCCAAATGCTGCGGCAGCACGCGCCAGACTTGGCAGCGGCAAAGGCCCTGAGCGCCCGGATTTTTGAAGGCCTGCACCCCGGCTCGACCTGGGCTGACTTTGACCGGGGTTTGCTGGAACCCGAGGCGTTGGCCACTGTTTTGGCAGGCAAAACCGGCGTTGATGCACCCGCGCTGCTGCGATTTGTCAATGCCATTCCCGACCATTTGCACACCCTGGCAGACACTGTGGCGCTGTTGCCGCGTCTGCAAGCCCAGGGCCACCGCCTGGTTTATTTGTCCAACATGCCCCTGCCCTACAGCCTGCGCCTGCTTCAGGAGCGGGACTTTTTTGATTACTTTGAGGACGGCCTGTTTTCGGGGCGAATCGGCTTGGTCAAGCCAGAACACCCTATTTTTGAGATGGCGGAGGCCCGATTTCAACTGACACCTCAGTGCACTGTGTTCATTGATGACAATGCCGACAACGTGGCCACGGCCATCAGCCGAGGCTGGACGGCGATTCAATTCATCGATGCAAAACAATGCGAGCGCGATTTGTTGACCTTGGGCCTGCTTAAGACTATGGTTTGAGGCGGGCGGGAAAAAATACAAGCCATCGGCGCACAATTTAACGACTTGCGATGTCATTTGTAGCTTTTGTCGGGCGACCCCTGTCAGGTAAGCTGTACGCGGCACAATCTTGACCTATGACGCAGACCCCAGAACCCAAAGCCCCCCAAAGTGAACCCAAACCGGCCTCAGGCACACCACTTGCCTTGGCAGGTATGCGAATCTTGCTGGTGGAAGACACCGAAATCAACCGCCGCCTGGCGGAATTGATTCTCAAAGGCTTGGGCTGCACCGTGACTTCGGCGGTCAATGGGCAGGACGCTTTAGGCAAAATTTTGAAGGACCGGTTTGATGCGGTGCTGATGGATTGCCAAATGCCGGTTCTGGATGGCTACGAAGCCACCGCCATGATTCGCCAGTGGGAGCAAAGCACCAAGGCGCCTCGCGTCACCATCATCGCGATGACCGCCCATTCGGCAGGTGGTAACCGCGAGCTGTGCCTGGCTTACGGCATGGACGATTACCTGGCCAAGCCCTACACCTGGGCGGGCTTGGGTGACATGTTGGGCCAGTATTACCAACGCAATGCAGGAATTATGTGAAAGTTGGGTAAGCACTGACGCTTGGCTTGGTAAGACATGTTGATTTAGACCGACAAAGCCTTCAAGGCGGGTCAATCAAGCCGCCGTTGCCCTGCCCGCCTCATCATGCGCCCCTAGAATCACGACAACAAATCCTGCCACACCCAACCAGAAATTCCAGCCATGCGACAAATTTCCTCTTCCAGCTTTCTTGGCTTTTTGCTGACCGCTGCCTCTGCCGCTGCGTTTGCGCAGACCCCCACCCCCGCCCCAGAAACGCCGGTTCAGCCCAATTCCAGACCGCTTTGGGAAATTGGCGTTGGAGGCCTGGCGGCCAGCCAACCGGCTTACCCTGGGTCGTCGGTCAGCACCAGCCGCGCGATCGTGCTGCCTTTTGTCATTTACCGCGGCGACGTGCTGCGGGCCGAGCAAAGCACTGTGGGTCTGCGTGCCTTCAAAACTCCGCGTTTCGAGCTGGACATCGGCTTTGCCGCAGCGCTTGGCTCTAGCGCCAACGACGTGCCCGCCCGCATTGGCATGAGCGACATTGGCACTTTGGTTGAATTTGGCCCGCGCCTGAAAATCAACCTGGGTGACGTGTCCAAAGGCCGTGGCGACTTCACTTTAGAGCTGCCCGTGCGTGGCGTGTTTGATTTGAGCCGCAGCTTGGCTAGCCGGGGCGCAAGTTTCGAGCCGCAACTCTCCTTTGCCGTGCCATTGCCGGGCGGCTGGCGCGGGGGTGGCAGTGTTTCCGCCATTTTTGGAAGTCAACGGTTGAACGAAACCTTCTACACCGTCACCTCAACCGAAGCCACCAGCACCCGCCCCACGTACAACGCGCAAGCGGGCTTGCTGGCGACACGTGCCACTTTGGCCGCGTCCAAACGCTTGACGCCAGATTTGCAAGCGCTGGGCTTTGTGCGGCTCGATTCCGTCTCGGGCGGTGCCAACAGTGGCAGTTCGCTGATTGAGAAAAACCTGGGCGCCAGCCTGGGTGTGGGCCTGGCTTACACCTTTGGCCGTTCACAAAAAACAGGTGCCGACTGATGCAGGAAACCGAGCAAGCCGAATCAAGCCGCCTGCACGAACCCCGGCTGTGGTGCGACGACGGCTGGACGGCCAAAGTCATTAAAAACGAAGACGACGATGGCTGGGCGGTGTCCATGACCAAAGACGGTCAGACCGAGCCCGCCCTGGTCGGCCCCTGGACCATGGGCCGCGACAAGAAAAACCCCAAACCATTGGACGGTTTTGCCTTCAGCACCCTGGTCAAAACCGCGTCCGAATTTGTGCGCCGCAGCGAACAACAATTACATGCTGCACTGCACCAAAGCATTGCCGTCACCGCCAAATCAGCCCGCATCACGGTGCTGCTGGACATCGTGCCCGACGACGACAACCCTTATGCAACACTGAGCGCGCAAAGCGACACGGGTGATTTGTTGGCGGAAAAACGTGTTGCTGCCTCGTTCAAATTGACGCGGGCGACGGCTGTAGCTTGGGCTGAACAAGACTTTGCTTGAACCCAAGCCGCGCTAGCAGCCGCGACCGCACAAAAGCAACCTAGCGCTGCAAAGCAGCCAGCAGCGGCGCGCTATTCCAGGCCGGTTTTCGGTCCAAACCCTCACTGAAATTTGGAATCCGCGCAAGTGCCAGCAGTCGCGCCATAATTCACGCCATGAGCAAGACCCTTAAGGCCGTCATCACGGTGATTCTGCTGGCAGCTTTTGCCACTGCGGCGTATTTTTCGATGTTCAAAACGGCTCGCCTTGAGGGGGGCGGCACGTCGGGTGGGGTGCCCCAGGTCGGCGGCACTGCCTTGGACGGTCTGGCGGGCAAATTGACCGGTGTGGTGCAGATTCAAACCGTCTCGGGACTGATTGCGGTCGATGTGGAGCCGTATTTTCAAGACCCCCGCGTGCAAAAAGCGCTGGCAGACAACGGCTTCAAGCTCAATATCACGCGAATCGGTTCGCGCGACATGGCGGCGCGCGTCGTGTCAGGGCAAACGCCTGACTTTTTCTATGCCTCGGGTGTGGTGGCTGCCAACCAGATCGCCGACGCGGCCAAAAAAGTCAATATTGGCACCGCGATTTACTCGCCCATCTACACGCCCATGGTGATTGCCTCCTGGACACCCATCGCCAAGCTGCTGGCCGCCAACGGCATGGCCAAAGAGGTCAGCGCTGGGGTGTGGAGCGTGGATTTGCTGAAATTGACCCAAACCATGCAGGAGAAAAAGCGCTGGAAAGACCTGAAAGGCAGCCAAGCCTATGACGTGGGCAAAAGCGTGCTGGTGTCCACCACCGACGTGCGCAAAAGCAACTCGGCCGCTATGTACCTGGCGCTCACATCGTATGCCGTGAATGGTGCCGAGGTGGTGACCGACCGCGACACCGCACAAAAAACCGCACGGGCCGTGGCGGGGCTTTTCAAACGCCAGGGCTACCAAGAAAACTACGTCAATGGCAACTTTGACGATTACGTGTCCATTGGCATTGGCAAGACCCCCATGGCCTGGATTTACGAAAACCAGATCGTCAATTACGCGATGGCCAAAAAAGGCTTGGGGACGGACATGGTTCTGCTGTACCCGCAGCCCACCCTCTTTAACAAAGTAGTTTTTGTGGCCAGCAGTGACCGCGCCAAAAAACTGGGTGAGCTGCTGTCCACCCACCCCGAATTGCAGCGCCTGGCTGTGGATTTTGGTTTTCGCACGGCCGACACCAGCTATTTTGTGCAAAGCACCAAGGCTGCCGGGCTGGCGGTTGAGGAGCGCATCACTCAAGTGATTGACCCGCCGAGCTTTGACATCATGGCGGAGATGATTGAGGTGATTGGCAAAGAGATGACCCAGTGAGGGTCCAGTGAGGGCCCAGTGAGCGACCAATGACGGCTGGGGAACCCTATTGAACGTATCCGGGGATCAATGCGATGAAAAAACTGACCACACTTATGAAATCGTTGTCCGCCAGCACGGCCAGCCTGGCGTGCGTGGCGCTGCTGGGCTTGTCGGCCTGCCAAAAAAAGCCCGACACACCGGCGGTCGTCATCAAACCTGCAGCGACGGCAACCGCAGCCAACACTGGCAACGCCGATTTTGATGTTTTCAAGGTCTTGGCAACCAGCGATTTGAAAGATGTGTTGCCGCTGGAAGACATGGTGGAAAAAGCCACGGGCGTGCGGCTCAAATTCACCTTTGGTGGCACCATGGAAAGCACTGAAGCTGTGCAAAACGGCAAGGCCAACGCCGATGCCGCCTGGTTTGCCAATGCCAAATACCTGCTGTCAGACCCGGCAGGCCAAGCCCGCGTGAAGCTGCAAGAAAAAATCATGCTGTCGCCCATTGTGGTGGGGGTCAGCACCTCCCAAGCCCAGGTATTGGGCTGGGACAAGCCTGAAGTAGCAGCCAAAGTCACCTGGAGCACGGTGGCCAAAGCCGCCCAAAACGGGCAGTTGAAGTACGCGCTGAGCAACCCGGCCACGTCCAACCAGGGCTTCATGGCGCTGATGGGCGTGGTGGCGTCTGCCGCGCAAAAGTCTGAGGCGCTGACCGCCGCCGATGTGAACCGCCAGGCGATTGCCGGGTTCATCAAAGGCTACAAGCTGGTGGGCGACAACAGCTCTTACCTGAGCGAGAAGTTCATTGAACAGCAAGGTGGCCGCGTGAACGCCTTCATCAATTACGAAAGCTGGCTGCTGTCCTTGAACGATTCCGGCAAGCTGAAAGAAAAACTCACGCTGATTTACCCGCACGAGGGCGTGGCCACCGCCGACTACCCGCTGATGCTGCTGAACGACGCCAAACGCGAGCAATACCAAAAGGTCGTGGCCTACCTGAAGGGCGACGCCGCGCAAACCTGGCTTGCCAAAACCACCCTGCGCCGCCCAGTGAACGGCGAGGTGGCCAAGGCCCAAAGCGCCCTGTTCCCGCAAGGCAGCATGCTGGTGGAGCTGCCATTTTCGACCGACCGGGCGCTGGCCGATGGGCTGATTGACGCCTACTTGAATGAATTTCGCACTCCGATTGCGTCGACCTTTGTACTGGACATCAGTGGCAGCATGAACCAAAACGGGCGCCGGGCGCAGTTGGTCGAAGCCTTGCAGTACATCGCAGGCGATGACGCATCACTGACCGGGCGCATTGCCCGCCTGACCAGCCGCGAAAAAGTCTGGATGCTGACGTTTTCTGAATTTGTGAATGCGCCCGTTTATTTTGAAGTGCCCGCAGCGACAGTGGCCAGCGCAGCAGGATCAGCCAAGGGTTTGCAGCAAACCACGGATTCGCAGGCCAAACAGGCCGCTTTGGGCAACGTGCGCGACTACGCCGACAGCCTGAAAATGAACGGTGGCACGGCGCTGTATGACGCGGTTTTGCAAGCCCTGGTCAACATGAACGTCGAGCGACAAAAGAACCCCAATTACCAGTATTCGGTCGTGGCCTTCACCGATGGCGAAAGCAACAAAGGCCGCGACCTGGCGCAGTTCAAGGAGGCCTACGCAGCGCTGCCGGAAGACGTGCGGGCGATTCCGGTGTTCATGGTAGTGTTTGGCGAGGCCAACGAAGCCGCGTTGAAGAGCGTGGTCGCCACGACTGGCGGGCGCATGTTCGATGCCCGAAAATCGTCGCTTTACAGCGTGTTCAAAGACATTCGGGCGTTTCAATGATGCATTTCCACAGCGGACTTTTGTACCGCACAGCAGCATGAGCAAACTCGGTCGCGTTTTGCAATCAGGGGCCAATTGGACAGGCTTGGGGCTGGCCACGGTCGCTTTGGCAGGCAGTGCGCTGGGGCTGACGCAATGGGGTGGCGCGGCGCTCGCGCTCCTAGGGTATGGCGCGGGTTTTGGCATTGGCGGGCTGTGGCTGGGCTTCCCCAAATTGCAGGGCAACCCCTGGGACGATCTGGAATTTGAAGACGCGGGCGATGCGCGCACCAGCATGGTCAACGCGCTCTCGTCGGTGCGCCAACTGGTGGACTACAACCCCGACGCCCGTTTGCCCGCCAGTCTGCAAACCAAGGTGCTTGATTTGGTCAGCCAACTCAGCGCCCTTCTTGACCAGTGGGAGCGCAGCAAAGGCCAGTTGAGCCTGGAAGAAGGCTTTCATGCGCGCCATATCGCCCTGTCTTACCTGCCCGATGCGCTCAAAACCTACTTGTCGATCCCAAAGCAGTTTGCCGCCACCAAAGTGTTGTCGAACGGCCAGACCGCGCAAGACACCTTCAGCGCCACGCTGCAGGACTTGAGCCAAAAAGTGACCCAGTTGACGGATGACCTCGCGTCACAAGACGCGCAGGCTTTTTTGAACCATTCGCAGTTTCTCAAAGAGAAATTCAAGCCCAGAGCCTTGGGGCAATGAAAACGGCCTATTTTTACCACAATTGTGGTGAAAATAGGCTGTTTTTGTATCAAAATCGAAAATATCAATCAAAAAAGCCTCTAGCTCTCGAATTATATAGATAATTTGCTATATTTTTAGTAGCAACATGATGGTGCAACCCGAAGGTGTGCGCGCAATTTTTCCAAAATGAAGTCATAAGGCGCGAACCCTGCAGCCACTGCGTCAGCGCCAGCCACATGAAGTGGCGCATGGGTCAAGGCCTCATGGGGAATATCCAGGCGACACACCCGGTCTGCGGGCAATTCCAGATCGGGTTTGAGATGGCTTACCCAACTGGGTTGGGTGCTGACAATGGCATAAGCCGACACCAATGAGCTGACAGACCCTGGCGCATCTGGCGCTGCCAAAACGGTTTGACGCCAAAAATCAGCATTGGCAGCCAAGGCAGCCGGCGTGAGCGACAAGGCCCCGAGCAAGCCAGTCAGCCACTGGCTGGGGCCGCTGGCAGGCACATTGTGGGGCGTGTCCAGCAAAAAAAGCAGCATTTGCGTTATCGACTTTGGCGGATTGCCCAGGTCGCCTTGCTCAATCAGGTGGCGAACCGCCAGCGTGCCGAGCAAGCCCCCCAGGCAGTGGGCAATAGCAATCACGCTTTGAAAACTGGGTAACAGCGTCTCGCGCAAGCACTCTGCCAACTGGTCGGCTTGGGACTGCAAGGTCAACGTGCCGTCGGTCACGATAGTCCGCAATGCAGAGGGGTAGTCATACGCCGCCACGGCCACTTGGGGCAAATCGTGCTGCAGTCGCTGGATGAATGCGCCAGCTTGGCCCGGCTGCCCCCAAGTTCGCGCGGTGTGACCGTCCAGACCGTGAATGAAAACGACCACTGCGCTGGCCCCAGGGGGCTGTACAGCCCAAATCAGTCGCGCTGGCGCGGGTTCAATTGACCGCTTCACACGGGGAGTCCAAGTCAGAAGGCTGGTACAAAAACCGCTCAGGGCCGCCCCGGTTCAATGCTTCGTCTGCACGTTTGTTTTGAATGCAACACCAATGAAACCGCGCCAGATCAGCGGGCAACGCACCGCCACTTGCAACCGCTTGCTCCCACCGCTGCAATACCTCTTCCACCTGATCGGGGGCGAGGCGATGGTCGGCCTGGTTGCCATAAAAATGCACAAACAAATTGCCTGGCGCGTGCAGGCTGGGGTGGGCTTGAAGGCTTTGCACGTAGGCAACGCGGTGCAGGTCTGCGGGTTTGCGCTGCAGCACGTCAATCAGCGCTTCTTGGTCGCCCAGGCCATTCCAGTCGTCAGACGCGGGTTCGCGGGGTCGAAGCTGGTAGGCCTGTTCGAGCCATTGGGTCGTCCAGTCGCTGGCTTGCAGCAGGAACACGCCTGAGTTGATGGGCTGCTGCCGCAAGCCTTTAGCTTCAGGCAGGCCAATGCGCTTGAAATACGCACGTGGGCATTGGGTAACGACGTCAAAACGCGGGTCGCAAAAATCTTCAAGCCGCAGCTCAGGGTTAAAAACCAGCGCGTCGCTGTCGGCCCAAAGCACCCAACGGTGGGTTTGCAGGGCTTGCAAAATAGCGGGGATTTTGGCCCAACAGGCTTGGTTGGCCGCCAACTGTGATGTCGAGGATTGGGCTGATTGGGTTGTTTCCGCCCAATTTGCTGATGAAGCCAATTCAGCCGGACCGTTAGTTGCGTTGGCAGTCGGCGTTGCGCAATAGTAATCGTAGCCCTGACGTTCGCAGTACTGGCGCTGGTTGACCAAGGCCATGGCACCCAGGCGCTGGTATTTGAAACTCGGGTTATGTTTTGACACCAGGTTGAAACTGACCACGGCAATGTCCGCGGCGCGGCCAAGCTGGCCGCTGCGCACACCCCCGCTGGCCATTCAGTTCACCTCAAGACGCGGTTCAAGGCAAGGGCCGTCAGGCGAAGGTCGAGTTGAACCGGGTCAGCGCATGCTGCAGCGCTGGCGACACGGCTCCCGTGCAATGCAGCCGGGTAAGCCGTGCGCTGGCTTCCAATTGGGCCAAGTCGGGGCCGATGCGCAGCAGCATTTGGCGAATCGGCTCCTCCAATGGCGCTGCGCACCTTACGCTGAAAGTCTGGTTGTCTGAGCTAAGCACTGCATCAAACCTGAAGCCCAAGGCGTCGCTGCTTCCAGGTGTGGCGTTGGATTCCAAAGCGCCCGCTGTCGACAAATCACGAGAGCCTGCGTGGTGCAACATCAAGGTGCGCAGGTCTTGCAGGCCTTCGATGCAGCCGGGTTTGACTGCAAAATCAGCTTCCAGGCTGATGCTGGCGTCCACTGGCTGTGTGTCGGCAAAGCTGTCCATGGTTGCGGCTCCCTCAGATAGTTGAAATGATGGCTCGATCTGCCTTGCCAACCCACGGGCAGAGTCAATGGTGCGGCAAAACGGCCTAACGCTGTACCCGAACCCGGGCCAAACTAGGGCGCTGCACACGCACCCAGAGCAAGCTGCCCATAGCTAAAAACACCAGCAACAGGCTGCCTGGCTCAGGGACTGAAGTCACTTCATTGGCGGTGACCGTAAAAAATGCCTGGGTGCGTGATGCCAATACGGGGGTGAAAAAGGAATTGAACAAAAACCCTGAGGTATCCGCCGAGAAAAAGTCGATGCCATCGTGCACACCCACAGATTGGGCCACATCTGCCGTGCTGCTGCCCTGCCAGATCACGTTGTCGCCAATATCATTGGCCTGCCCGTTGGCCACCACCACGGCGTAACTGCCACCGGCCAGGTTCAGCCCCGTGAACAGAATGGTGCCGGCACCCGTGAAGTTGATGGAGTTGAAATCCACCGCCGCCACCAGGTCGCCCAGCCCAGCGCTTGGCCCCAGGTTGCGCACCAGGTAAATGCCACCTTCGGACGCAGTTGACAACTTGGTCAAGTCTGCCGTGATGGTGACGTTGGAAAACGCGTTGTCGAAGATGAACGACACGGCGGCTGCCTGGTCGCGGCGAATCAGGTGGCCCGTGTCTAGATTGGAGCCGCTCACGGTCAGTAGTGGCGTGGGCGATGCCTGCACCGCCGCACTTCCCAGCGCCATTGTCAGGGCCATCAAAATGGCCGAACCCAAGCTCAAACTGCGTTTGGCCAAGGAGTTGAAAGGGTTCAATGGGTTAAAGGCGTTGAATGTCATCGTTTTGCTCCGTTGAATCTTTGTTCGTAATTTCTAAACCGACTCGTCACTGTCCAGTTACCCGGCTGTCATTGCCTGATAACTAAATTGCATGCATATTTCACGCCAAATCGGTAAGCCCATGAATTCATTGAATAAAAGGGCATGAATTGAGTGACAGCCATAGCGTTTGTAAATTTTTCCGTCACTGTTTTGGCGGTTTTTTCAGGCAAAGCCCGGGTTGCCACCCAATTGAAGCGAATCGTTCAGGGCCGCACTGGTCAGTGTGAAGTCTTTGCCCCCCGGCCATTTGATCGGGTCGGTCGAATTGCTGACCAGCAGTGCCAAAGACGGCGACGCATTACTCACCTGGTTGCCAATGGCATTGGCAATCAGCGCGGGCAAGGCATTGAGCAGACCCACCAGCAGTGACAAAATAATCAGCGCGATGATCAAAAATGCGCCATCTGTCAGCACCGTCAAAATCGCCCCAATCACAATGGCGGCAATCTCCAGAATGATTTTGAGGGCCTCGCCGTCAGCAGTCGATTTGGTGGCGTGGTCTTGAATGGGCGGGCGCGACTGCTCGTACACCAAAGTTTGCGAACCGTCAGGTTTAGTGGCAGCTTTGAGGCGCTGAAAACTGGTGACCGTGACCTCTGAATAAGTGCCCAAGGCGATGTCGGTGCGGGTGATGGACGACACCACAATTTCCTCACCCACCACCGAAATATTCAGCGAAGTGACCACCGGGTAATACGGAATGCCCGCGCAGACCACCGACTTGGTGCTGACATTGTTCAGGTTGATGACGGCGTTGTTGTCTTTGTTCATGCCAAAATCCGCCGCGCTAGAGCCCGGAAACGCTGATGGCAAAGCGGGCAACACCATATCTTGCAAAAACCGATTTTGCGAAATCAAAAAACCGCTGCGTGCGCCCGCCGGTATGGCGTTGGGCGACAACTGCGAGGCAATGCCACCGTCGGGGCGGCCCTGGGTCATGCACAGCACGCCAAAAATACAGGTGTCGTCGGTTGCGCCATTCGCGTAGGCATAGCTGGTGTGCGTAGGTGCCAGCCATTTGAACTGGGCTTTGTCCACAATGCGGTTCAGGGTGACGGTATTGAACACATGGGTGAACGCCGCCAGGTTGTCGTTGAACCAGGTTTGCAGCAGGCCTACCATCAGCGCCTTGGGGATGAAGCCGGGGTCTTGCGGCACGGTCAGGTTGACAACGCTGACCACCGGCTCAGTCGGGCTGGTTGACGCTATTTTGACCACCAAGTCGTGGGCGCTGGGGGCCAAGCCCGGCGCGGCTACTGCAGGTTGGGGTGGGATGTGGCGCAGTTCAAGCTCGATAGTGACCAAAGCACCCGCCATAGGGTAGTTGGTGCCCTGAAAGCTCATGCTACCCGTGGTCAAAGGGATTGCCATGTGCAGCAAAACGCCATCCCCACCCTTGCAAATTTGCCAAGGGCCAAACGTGCCGGTGCCTGAACACGATTTGTCAGGCGCAACTTGCGCATAAGCCTTGGGCGAACTGCCCGCTTTGACAATGGCCGCATTGGCATCGGGCATGCGAATGGCAAAGGCCGTGTCCCACCCGTAGGTGAAGGCGCTGGCCTGGGCCACGGCCAAGGCGGTTTTTTGAAACAACCCGGGCGGTGCCGGTGCCGCAAGTCGCTGCAAATTTGGAAAGCGGTACTCGACGAATGGCTTCGCTCCGTCTGGGCCCAGCTCGGCGAAGTTCAAGTTTGACGGCGACAAACTGGCTGCAGACATGGCAACTCCCCAATCTCAATAATTTGGAAACTCTGCGGTTCAATGACTCAGGCGGCTACTTGATGAACTGCGGATCGCCACCGAGCTGCAAGGACTCGTTGATCGCAGCCGAGGTCAGCAAAAAGCCCGTGGAGTTGGGCCAGGTGATCGGGCTGGTCGCATTGATGATCATCAGGTCAATGGGCGGAATCTTGTCTTTGTCGCCCGCTGCAATCGCTTGAATGATGGCCGAGATGTTGGCGATCAGCTCCGTCACCAGCAATGTGATGAGGATGGCCGCAACTCGGAAAACCATGTTTTCGATGATTTTTTTGAACAATGCACCTGTCCCCATGGTGATGATGGCGGCTGCCACCGAGGCGGCCACTTCGGTCCAGATGACCCAGGACGCCACTTCCACGTTGTGGTCGGTTACTGGATCCGAGGCCTTGACGTAATTCAATATTTGTTCACCCTTGGAGTTTTTGGCCAGCTGCACCGACGAGTACCCGGTGTAGTCCATCATGATCTTGATGCCGGGCGAAAAGTCCACCTCGGCCTTGATCAGGTTGACCACAATTTCGCTGGCCTCCATGGTGATGCGCACTTGATTGGGTGGCAATTTCGGGGTGAAGGTACCGGTTGACAAGGTCACGGGCTCCATGTTGACGGTATTTTTGTTGTGAATCATGGTGCCGTCGTTAATGACTTCGAAGTCGGCTGCCACCGACCCCGGAAACATGGTGTGAATGCCAGGCAGAATCAACTCTTTCAAGAACCGACCCTGCGAGATCAAAAAGCCTGCTTTTTGCCCGGTTGGAATGGCATTGGGCGAAATCTGCATGGTGGCGGGTACGGCGTTGCCGCTGGTCATGTTGAGCACACCAAACACGCTGTCAGCTGGGGCACCCTGAGCCGAAACCGCCCAGCCCAGGCCCGTGGGCTTGAGCCACTGAAAGCCTTCTTTGTCCGCCTTTTCATTCAAATTGACGGTTGAAAAGGTGTGCGTGAACTGCGCCAGGTTGGCGTTGAACCATTTGTCCAGCAAGCCGATGAGAATTCCTTTGATGACAAAACTGGGGTTGCCTGGCAGGTTGGAAATGTCGGTCACGCTGACAGGGGCCGTAGCGTCGGCCACCACGTCGTTGGGTGTGCCGTTGCTGCCCGGCGTTTTGGGCAACTTGGTCAACTGAACCTCAATGGTCACGCTGGCCCCGGCCAGACTGTAGGGCACGTTTTCAAAAGTCATGGAGCCGCCAGACAAGGGCACTGTCATGTGCAACAGCGTGCCGTCGCCGCCACTTAACTGCCATGGCGAAAAGGTGCCAGCCGCGGTCACCCCGGCGTCGGTGGAGGTGAAGGTGGCAGGCGTTGCACCCGGCTTGGCCAGCGCCGTGTTCACGTCAGCAAAGCGAATCGCAAACACCGTGTCCCAGTTGTAGGTGTCGACCTTTTGCGCGTCGCCCAGCGGCCCGCCCAAAAAGTTCAGGTGCGGTGCAATCAAGCGCCCGGGGCGGTTGGCCAGGTGCGGAAAGCGGATGATGGTGGGCTTGTCATTGGCCCGGTCATAGGCAGGGTCTGAAGCGGGGGCGAAGGCGGTGGGCATGGAGAGTGTGGTCATGGTGAAATCCTTGGTTAGGGGTTGAGGAAGTGACAGGGGAAAACTTGAGTGAGGCGCTGGGACTCAAGCCAGCTTGCCCCACAGGCGGAAGTCGTGGTTCAGCTGACCGCCGCCAACGGTGAACGCCTTCATGCCCACCCAGTGCACGTTTTGGGCACCTGCGCTGGCAAACGACATGCCTTTGATGGCAGAACTCAAGCCACCAGCAATGCTGTCGGCAACAAGGGGCACGACGATGGCCATGATGAGGTCGGGAATGCCCCCCATCAAGTAGTCATACCAGGGAATGTGCGAGTCATGCGATTCAATCGGATTGGGGTCTTTGGCCAGCGACAGTTCGCCAGTGACCGGGTCGACAGAGGACTGCGAAGTACTGCTGACGAAAAACGTCATGCTCATGCCCATGTACAGGTCGCAGTCGCCACTGACTGTGGCCACCACGGTTGAGCCCACCACACTGATTTGCATGGCGGTGATGCGCGGGTAGTAGGTAATGGCCGCCGGCTTCGTGCCCGCCAGGCTAATCGGTTTGGTGGAGGTAATGACCTGACCCACGGCGTCAAAATGAAAAAACGAGTCGTCTGTGCCGGGGTAGAGCTTGGGCAAAATCGGCTGAATGACGTTGCGCAAAAACAGGGCTTCTGAAATCGCAAAAAACCCGGCCCAGTTGCCAGAAATAAGTTCCGAATCAATTTTTCGGCTGATGCCGTCGGTGTTGCGTGAATCCGTGACACTCAAAATGACCAGGTAGCCTGCCCCGGCTCCCGTCTGGTAATACGCGTAGGCGCAAGAAACGGGCGCCAGCCAACTGCTCAGGCCGCCAGCGCCACCGGGGGCGACCAGATTGATGTTGGCGAATGAAAACGACAGGGCACTGGCTTGGTCCACCAGACTTTGGGCGATGCACGCGCCAAACACCGCGCTTTGCAAAAACGACAGCTTTTTGGCGGGGTCAAACACCAACAGTGGTTTGACCACACCAGGGGCCGAAGGCGTGCTGGCCGTGCCCACGGTTTTGAAATTGAACTTCAGTGCTTGCTGGTTGGCCGCGTTGGGCGGCAGCAGCTGCAGGTTGATCTCCAACAGCACCGACATGCCCGCCAAATCAACCGTGGCCGCGCCGCCGCCAGAAACCGTGCCACTGCTCACCGCCACCAGCAGGTGCAACAAATCGCCTGCGCCACCGGGCACGATGCTCCACAGCCCAAAACCGCCCTGCACCGTCATGCCCTGCGCCGTCACGCCAAAGCTAGCGGGCACCGCTTTCGGGTCAGCCAGCGCGGTGTTGACCTCAGCCAGTGTGGTGGCGTACCCGGTGTCCCATCCGTTGAGATTCACGATTGACCTTTCAAAGGGTGTGCTGCAGTTGATTGACCTTGCCGCACCAAATAATTTCTCTGGTGTGGGAGAACTATCCGTCTTCGGCCTGGCGCGTGTCTTTAATTTGTGATGAAAACTTATGAAAATTTATGAAACCGCGTTTGCACGGGCACAATCTCGGCAAGCTCAAAATCCCGAAGGCCCAAAGCGTGTCAAACCCCTGCAAATTTGACGAATTTGAAGTGCTGCCCTTGCAGCGAAAAGTGCTCAAAAATGGTGCACCTCTCGCCTTGGGTGCGCGGGCGTTTGACCTGCTCAGCTGCCTGATTGCAGGGCGCGACCGGGTGGTGAGCAAGAGCGACCTGATCGACGCGGTTTGGCCCGGCTTGGTAGTGACGGAGAACAACCTCAACGTTCAAATACTGGCGCTGCGCCGACAGCTTGGCCCGCAAGTGGCCTTGACTGTGGCGGGCAAAGGGTTTCGCTTTGGCTTTGCGCTGCTGGACGGCATCACTGAAAAACGCACGGCTTTGCGATCGCCAATTGAACGCAGAAGCCAGCCAACACGACGCGCCGCGCCTGATGTTGCAGCGCAGCCAGGGACGAATGCCCCACCTAAGTCAGCCGCGGCCCTTGAATTGCCGCTGCCCAACAAGCCATCCATCGTGGTGCTGCCGTTTTTGCAATTGGGCGACGCTGGGACCTTGGGCTACTTTGCCGATGCCATCAGCGAAGACATCACCACCGAGTTGTCGCGCTTTCACAGCCTGTTTGTGATCTCGCGCAACAGCGCTTTCACTTACAAAGGCCAGGCCATTGACGTGCGCCAAGTTGGGCGCGAACTGGGTGTGCATTACGCCCTGGAGGGCAGTGTGCGCCACACGGGCGCGCGCATTCGGGTGACGGCGCAATTGATCGACGCCCAAACCGGCAACCACATTTGGGCCGAAAAGTACGACCGCAGTACCGAACTGGCCTTTGAGGTTCTCGAAGAACTGCCCATCTCCATCGTCTCGGCCATGGCGCCGCAGGTGGTGGCAGCCGAAGGCGGCAAAGCCCGCCGCGCGCGCCCGTCCAACCTGAATGCCCACGGATTGGCGCTGCGCAGTGCGGCCATTCAGCACGTGCTGGGCATGTCAGGCGACCGCCAAGCCTTTGACGAGGCGCTGCAGCTGGCGCGGGAAGCCCTGCAACTGGACCCGCAAAGCGGTGCGGGCTGGCGAGTTCTGGCGGGTGCGCAGTGGTTGCAGATTTACTTCAACTTCACGGCCAACCCGGCTGATGCTTTGAATGAGGCACTTGACGCCTGCGCCCGGGCGATTTCGCTGGACAGCACCGATCACTTTGCGCACACCCTGAAAGGCTTGCTGTCGTTCATGGCCAAACAGCCTGACGTGGGCCTGCAAGAGCTGCGCTGCGCCCACGAAATCAACCCCAACGACGCCTACAGCCTGGCTTGGCTGGCGTTTTATGAGGCCACGCTGGGCCATGCCGAAATGGCGGTGGCCTATGGGCAAGATGCCCTGCGGCTTAGCCCGCGCGACCCCATGCGACACGGTTTTTTGCTGCTGATGGCGGGGGTTTATTTCTCGGGTGGCGATTACGCGCAAGGCCTGCATTTCGCCCAGCGCTCCAAGCTGGAGGCCCCCAACGCTGCGGGTGCCGAGGTGGCTTTGGCAATCAACTGGGTGGGGCTGGGGCATCTGGAGTCTGCCAAAACGGCGTTTACCGAGGCCAATCGACTGGCACCGCAATTGGTTGCCGCCCGCTTGAACGGGGTCTGGCCTTCGCCAGGCACGTCGTACCACGAGCGGGCGCACCGGTTTTTTCAATGGGCCAGCGGTCGGACCGACATTCAAAATAACGCTCTGGCTAGCGGTGAGGCGATGGCCTTGCCGTCAGAAATCCAAAACTAGCAAAATTAGGTTTAATTTACCACAATTGTGGTAAAAATAGGCTCAAAACTAGATTTTGGGCAAAATATCAACCAAATCCACCTCTAGCTCTCGAATGTATTCAATAGTTTGCTATTATTTTTGAAAAACCAGACTTTTGACCCCAAGGCTTTCGCCCACTTCATCGGCCTGGATTCTGCCAATCGAGAGATTTCAAAATTTCAAACTGCCATTCAGCGTCATGGTGTCGCCACTGCCCATTACGGTGTTGCTGAACGTCACGGTTCCCGCTGTCATATCCAGGCTCATGCCCGTGCACGCGGGGTGCCCACCCACGGACACTGCCGTGCACAGCCGACTCAGGAGAGTGGTGGGGTCATTCAGGTAATAGATCACGCTGTCCACTGTGCCAGTGACGGGGTGAACTATCACAGACAGGGATTCAAAATAGTTGGTGGTCCCAAAGTAGATGACCTCTTGCCAATTCAAAGTGACCAGCCCTGCGGCGTTGGGCAGGCTGCGGCTGGCAGTTCGCGGACAAAACTGGCCTTGGGTGGAGCGCGGTGTGCCAACCAGTGCCACGGGGCCTGTCAGGCAGACATTCAACACGGCACGGTCACTGGTGGCATCGCCCCCGCCGTTGCCTGCCTTTGCAAAGTAGCTGAACTCATGGTCGGCCAATGTGATGGGGGGCAAGGTCAGCCGCCGTGAAGTCTCGCCACCCAGAATCGTGACGTCGCCAGTGTCCGGGCTGGATTTGTACCATTGCAGGCTGATGGGCAGGGCACCCGTCACATCAACTTCAAACGTGGGCGACTGCCCGACCACCGCGTACAAGGACCTGGGGCTGTTGACGAACACGGGCACGCCAGCAGAGACGCAATACACGCCAACGTTGGGGGCTGCAGTTGGGTTTATCACACCCACGCCATTGCGAACAGTGCAGGTTTGCCCCGCTGGAGGGGCAAGAACGGTGACGTTATAAGGTGCACCGGCTGGTAGCGGGGTCGGGAATTCAAAACTGCGATCTCCAAAACCGCTGAAGGTGTCGCCGCCGTTGTTTTGCAGAGTGACCGCACTGGTGGCGGTGAAGTCGATAAAGACATTCACCGGGTATTTGGCGGTGACCACCGGTGTGGTGCTGCAGGTGACGGCGACATTGCTTACAGCCGCAGTCAGTATGCCACTGGCATTGGCCACCGTGCAGGTTTGGCCCGCCGGTTGACCCACGATGGTGACGGAATACGGGGTGCCTGCGCCCAAGGTGCCTGCAAAGTTGAAGCTGCCACTGGCCGCCACAAGCAGGGGGGCCGCGCCATTGAGCTGCAAGGCCAAGCCAGGGCCAGTCAGGCCCGCCGCTGTGCCGCCCACGGCATAAAAAGTGGTGGGCGCAGGCACATTGGTGTTGATGACCATGGCGTCGCCCAAGCGGCTGACCCGCCGGGTGGCGTAGTTCCACGAATAGTTGAAGCCTCCGCGCCCGTCGGCGACCCGATTGACGGTGGGGCAGTCGTAGGTGGCCACCAGGCTGTAGCGGTTTTTGCCGTTGTTAGCATGGTTCAAAGCCTGGCGAAAGGTGGCGATTCCTTCGGCTCTGCTGGTGCTGATGGGTGACACAGGCACGGTCGTGACCAAAAGCGAAGTGCGGGTAGGCCAGACCAGCCGGGTTTCATCAAATCGGCTGTGAAACAGCTCTACCGACACATTGCCGCAGTGCCCTGGCACGCTGACTCGCGAGGTGAAGGCCAGCAAGGCCGGCGCGGTCAGGCTGAAGGTCCCGGCGTCGCCATCGATGTCGCGCGATGCTGCGGTTTGCACCAGTGCCGTGATCGGCGTGGCAGTGACCCTGGCCAGCGAGCGACCGTGAGCGCACCAAAATGGATCTCCCGACATGGTGGTCGGCACAAAGCAAACACTTGGGTACATCCACGAGAAACTAGATCGCTCCCAAGTCGCAACCCCATTGCCAAACGTGGCATTTTTGGCTGACCAGTCGTCGCCGGGGCTGGCCATGAAAACCTGCGTACCGGGTGCGCTGCCGACCGATGCGCTCAGGGTGACTGGCACATTGAATGACAGGTCGTGCGGGGTCAGTTCATAGACAAATTCGCCCACTGGGAAGGCCGCCGACGTGATCGGCACGCCAGCCGACCCGGCTGCGATGCGGGCAATGCCAATTTCGGTCGGCCGATCCAACGCGCCCACGGGAATAATCACCTGAACGCCATCCGGCCCGGTGACGGTGCCGCCCTGGGGGCCGATGGTGGCTTTGACGGACGCTGCCGTCAAGGGGGGTGGCGGGGTTCCGGGGTCAGTCGACCCGGGAGCAACGACGACCGGCGGCACGGTGGGCGCTGTCGGGGCGGGCGTGGCTGCCACAGGGGCGATGGTAGACGGATCGACCATGGCCCCCCCTCCTCCACCGCAGGCCGCCACAAGGGCCGCACAACTTATTGCCGCGCCCGTTTTGACCCAGCGTTGCATGGACTGTTGGATTGCGCGAAATAGGGATTGGGTTTTCATGGTCGCTCCTTTGAAATAAATCAACAAAGGAGCGCGCTCCAGTCGCTTGAAATGCGGTTGGCACCCCTTTTGACGCCATTTATATACAGGGGTGCGTTATGAAAGCGTTATGAACCGGCGAGGCGGGTCATCTGCCGCAACAATTCAGTTCAAGTCAGCACGGCGGCGGCCAAAGCCAGCAACTCCCGGTTCACCGGGTTGCGTTGCAAAAAGCTGCTTTGAAACTCTGGCGGCACGTGCTGGGTGTGCACCCGCATGATCCAGGTGCGTCCCTCCACCAGCGCGGCGCGGGCTTCATCGGCCAGGCCTGCCGCTTGGAAAACCTGGGCTGCCACCAGCCACAGCTCAGCCTGGTAAAAGCTGTCGGGCTGACAATGCCAGCCCAAGCGCAGCCCCGCCCGCACATGCACCAAGGCCGCGCCTTGCATCCCAAGCTTTAAGGCAGCCGCCGCCGCGCGAACGTGGCCTGACAAGGCCAGCCCCAGTCGGTTTTGCCCCGTAGCCCACTCGGCCAAGCTGGTTGCCAGCGCCAGGCCTTCGTCAGGCGGCAAAATTCGGCTGGCAAACAAGGTCGCAATGCGGTGATAAATATCGTCTGGTTGGTTTGCCATCAAGGCCAACGCTTCGCGGGCTGGCATTGAACCGTCTGCACCCATTGAATGCGCCAGTTCGGCCTGGTAAACCCGGCGAATCACGCGCGTGCCCACGTCGAGGCCATCCGCGTCTAGCGCCAACAGCGCCTTAGCCCGCGCAGGTTGCCCTAAGAACAAGTAGGTGTGCGCCAAGCGGTGCTCGGCCAAACGCAAGGACGCCAGGGCCCGGGCATCTTCAAAACACTGAAGCGCTTCTTGCAGCAAGGGCAATGCCTCGCGATAGCGGCCCAAGTCGCGCAGGCGGTGGGCATGGGTCATTTGCGCCACCATCAGCATGCCGAACAAACCCGGTTCGGCGCGGCGGATGTCCAGGGACGTGGCACCGAGTTCAGCCGCTTGCAAAACCCGGCCCATTTTGGCCAGGGTCGCGGCCTTGTTCGACAACGCGACGGCCAACTTGGCCTGGGCTTGGTCTTGCTCGGCCAATGACCGGGCGCGATCCCAATGCGGCAACGAGGCCGCAAGCTGGCCTGCGTAGTCCAAGGCAAAGGCCAAGGCCATTTCAAACTCGTAACGGTCGTCCAGGGACTGGTTTTGGTGCACCCAGGCCAACAAAGGCTGCAAGAGCGCCACCGCCTGTGCGCCCTGGCGCTCGTTGGCCAGACCGTAGGCCAGCGACAAAGAGCATTGCACTTCAACGTCCATGCGCTGGCAGGTGCGCGCCAGTGCCAGGCCGGCTTGCGCGGTTGCCGCAGCGCGGGGGTCCAAAATCAAATCGTAAACGCGAGCTTTTTGGGCTAACAGCGCCAATTGGCGGGGTTGGCTGTCTGCCAGTGTCTCGGCTTGCTGCAAAACAGCATGCAAAGAGGGGCCGAATTCGACCTGGCACAGCGCCAATGCTTTGTCGAGCAAGGCTTGAAACACACCGCTTGTGTCGTCAGCCTGCTGCAAACACAGCACGGCCTGGTCTAACGCCGAAATTTCTTCGCGATGGCGCCCCAGCCGCCCAGCGTGGCTGGCCGCCTGCAAATAAGCGGCCCCTGCCTGCGGCCAAGCCCGCGCCTGCTGCCAATGCCGCGCCAGCCGAGCCGGTTCTACCTGGCGATTTTGCAAAAACTCGGCCACGTCGCGGTGCAAATGCCGCGCAATCGCCTGCGGCAAAGACGCAAGCGCCGCTTCAAAAATCAGGTCATGGGCGAACGCGCCATCCCTAAAAACCTGCGCCGCTTCCAGTTCGGCCCAGGGATCGGCCAGGTCAATGGGTTTTTGACCCAGGGCATGCGAGGCCAGGTCGATTGAAAAATCGGGGCCTGCCACGGCTGCGCAGCGGGCAATGCGAAGCGCCCCAGTGCTCAGGCGGGCAATGCGGCGCTGCAACAATTGCATCACGCTGACGGGGCGCGGCAGGTTGGGCGTGCTGACGTGCCCCTCCAGCCAGACCTGGCGCAGGGTTTCCAAGGCAAACAAGGGGTTACCACCGGTGCGCTGGTGCAATTGCAGGGCCAATGCGCTGGCGTCCAGACCGTCCACCCCGAGCGAAACAACCAGCTCTTGCAGGTGGGGAAGCAGCAAGGGCTGCAGCGCCACCACAGCGATTTGGTGTTCTTCCAGCAGGGCTTCGTGCAGGGCGGCAACGGCGGGCGAGCCTTCAGACGGGCGTTGGGCAAAGCCCCAACGCAGGTCAGGCACCGTGCCTTGGCGGGCCAAAATCATCAACAGTTCCAGACTGGCGTCGTCGGCAAAGTGCAAATCGTCAAGCAGCACAGCACGCAAGGGTCTGGCGTTGCTCAGGGGCACCTGTGGCACTTGGGGCGCTTCGGTCACCGGATGACCAGCTTCAGTAGCGTGGCTCAAAAGCGCTGCAATGGCCCGCTGCAAAGCCAGGCGCTGCGCCACGGCGCTGCTGGGCGGAGCTTGCAGGTTGGCCGACATTTCAGGCAACACCCGCGCCAAGTCGCTGGACATGGGCAGGCTCAACACGCCAGGGGCCAGGGCAATCACACCGCGCAACATGCGGGCCACCAGTGCATACGGCACCACCGCGTCACCCGGGCGGGCCTGCGCCAACACGGTGCCGGGGTTGGACTGCACCACGTCTTGCAGCAAGCGGCTTTTGCCCATACCGGCTTCGCCATACAAGCTGAACACTTGGCCTGCAGCCCAGGCGCGGGCCAACGCGTGAACCTCATCCGCGCGACCAATTAACCTGAGCGGGCGCAGCATGCTGGCGGGCACGGCCTGGGCCGGAATCAGGGCGCTGCTGGGGCTGGCCGAGTTCAGGGTGGCCAAAAGCGCCAGGGTTTCGACAGACGGGCTGGTGCCCACCTCGTCTTTCAGCAATTGCTCGCAGCGGTCAAACGCCAGCAACGCGGTAGACCGGTCGCCGCCCAGGTAATACAGGCGAATCACGCGCCGGTGCGCCTCTTCAGACAGCGGACTTAAAGTCAGCAGGCTGTGGGCGCTGATCAGCGCTTTAGCAAAGTTGCCTGCCCGCTCGTCCAAAGCGCTTTGATTGACCAGCTCGGCCCGCGCGACGTCGATCCGTCGCTCCCGTTCACAGCGCAGCCAGTCGGTCAATTTGTCTGCCACACCGAGGCCTGAATCGAGGCTCAAATCACCCAGTAGGCCTTGTGAATCGGCCAGGTCATGCGTCACCTCGGGTGACAAGGCCAAGTTTGCGCTGCCCACCACCAGTTGCACCCCCAGTTGGCGTTTGAGCTGGAAAAGACGTTGGCGCAACACGTTGCGCGCATCAACCGGGTCGCTTTGGGGCCACAGCAGGGCACTGATTCGGGCGCGCGGCGTAGGCCCTTCGATAGCCAACCAGGCCAACAGTGCTGCATCGCGCGCAGCCAAGGCACAACTGCCGCGTTCGGGATGCATGAAACTGGGCGAGGCGGCGAGTGACAGCTGCACGGCAAGACCGGTTGGAATTCGAGGTTGGAATGCGAGGATTGCTTGGCGGGGTGGGGCTGGCAGCTTATGACGGCCTCAACCAGTTGCAGTATCTCACTGGCCGAAAGACTGGCCCTTTGGCTGATTTCTCTGATTTCGACCGTTTTAAGCTCAAATTTACCACAATTGTGGTAAATTTGAGCTTAAAACGTAATTTTCGGACAATTCAGAACTAAATCAGGCTCTAGCTCCCGAATTATATTGATAGTTTGCTATAATAAATATAGCGAACAAACTTGGCGACTGGGCCCTGTGGCCGAGATACCCAAGCTGCACAAAGCCAGTCTCCGAGCGACCTGTCCCCGCCATTCGGTCAGTCAAGCGCCGTCAAGTCAGCTGATTCATCCCACTGGGTGTCCAGCGATCCGCAGCAATGTGGTCGATTTCCAAAACCAGGGCAATTTGCACTTGCTCAAATGCCGGCTCAAGTTTGGAGAAAATTTCGCGCACCTGGCTGGCATCGGCAGCTTTGGCCGCTGTCTGGATGTCTGAGCAATGGTGCGTCAAGTGCCGCCCACCCACGTTGGCGCTGCTTGACTTGAGCGAATGCGCCGCCCTTTCGACCTCGCCCATTTCGGCGCGGCTCACGCCCAAGCGTATTTTGGCCAGCAGCTTGGGCGACTCCACCAAATACAACTTGATGACGCGAGCCATCAGGTCAGGGTCGTCCTCATTTTGCAATTCGTGCAATTGCGCCAAGACCTGACGATCCAAAACCGCCAGGGGCGTTGGCTCTGACGGTGAGTCTGCCGAAGGCGTGTTCACCACGGCGGCCACGACCTTGGGCATCCAGCGATCAAGCATGTCCTGCAACTGTTTGCGACTCAGCGGTTTGGCCAAATGGTCGTCCATGCCGGCATTCAGGCAGTCCTGGCGGTCCTGAGCCATGGCATTGGCCGTCAGCGCGATGATAGGAATGTGTCGGCCTTGGTTGGCCGCCAATTCGCGCTTTCTGATTTCAATGGTGGCCTCAAACCCGTCAAGTTCGGGCATGTGGCAGTCCATCAAGACCACGTCAAAATCACCACGGCGGTAGTCTTCAAGCGCTTCGTAGCCATTGTTAGCAACCACCACGTCGTAGCCTTGCAGCTTTTGCAGCATGCCCAGCGCCACGGCCTGGTTCACCAAATTGTCTTCCACCAATAAAATCTTGCCACGGCTGCCGGCCAGCGGCGCATTGGCGATTTGCGCCACGGCCGTGGCCACTTGCAGCGGTTGTGGCTTCTCGGTGGCCATCACGTTGATCAGGCTCTCGTACAGCTCTGACTGGCGCACGGGTTTGACCAGACAAGCGTTGATGCCCGCGTCACGCGACGCCTGAATGCTGGCATGGTTGCCCACAGGTGCCAGCATGACCAAGTTGACCGCAGCAATGTCAGGCAAAGCCTTGATGGCGCGGGCCAGTTCCAGCGTGTCAGTACCCGGGAACCCCAAATCGATCACAGCGAGCTCAAACGGCTCTTTCTGCGCTGCCGCCAACCGAAGCAGTTCGATGCCGCGCTCAGGCGTTTCGGCAACGCGAATTTGCATGCCCCAATTGCAGACTTGTGACAACAAAATACCCCGGCTGACCGAACTGGACTCGACAATCAGGGTGCGAAGGCCAGTCAGGGTGCCCATCAAGTCCGATTGCAGCACCGCCTGCGAAGATCGGTTTTGCCGTGGAAACTGGCAAGAGAACCAGAAGGTCGAGCCCTCGCCCAGGCCCGACTTGACCTGCAACTCGCCACCCATCATTTCAACCAACTGGCGGCTGATGGCCAGCCCCAAACCAGAGCCACCGTGTTTGCGGGTGGTTGAGCCATCGGCTTGCGAAAACTCATCAAAAATGCGGGTTTGCGCTTCTTGGCTGATACCTTGGCCTGTGTCAACCACTTCAAAACGAATCGTCGTATGGCTGTCAGTCAGGGCGTCGCACAGCACATTGATCACCACCGAACCACGTGACGTGAACTTGATGGCGTTGCCGGTCAGGTTGGTCAAAATTTGACCCAGGCGCAGAGGGTCGCCTTTGACATAAGTGTCTAGATCAGACGGAATGCGGCAAGCCAGTTCAAGGCCTTTGGTGTGAGCGCGCTCGGCCAGCAAGTCAACAATGTCTTCCAGCGAGCGGCGCAGATCCATGTCAACTTCTTCGAGTTCAAGCTTACCAGCTTCGATTTTTGAGAAGTCCAGCACGTCATTGATAATCGCCAGCAAGTTTTTGCCCGAGCTTTGCACGGTTTCTGCGTAGCGGCGCTGAACGCTGGTCAGGCCCGTCTCCAGAAGCAACTCGGTCATGCCCAACACACCATTCATGGGGGTGCGAATCTCATGGCTCATGCGCGCCAAAAACGAACTCTTGGCGTGGTTCGCGGCCTCTGCAGCGCCACGCGCCAAACGCAGGGCCTCTTCGCTGCGTTTGCTTTGGGTCACATCGCGGGCCACAGCGATGGTGCCGATCAATTCATTGGCCTCATTGACCAGTGGCGCAATAGCGACCTGCAAGTCGATTTGCGAACCAGACTGCGTGAGCGCCTTGGTGTCGTAAGAAAAACGCTCGCCCGCAGACAAACGCGTCATGCGCAGCGCATCCGCGCCTTCATTAGACTGGTCAATCGAGAGCTTTTGGCCCACAGCCACGCTTTGCGAATACCCCAGCATCGCGGTGGCACCGGCGTTCCAGGTGGTGATGACGCCATCCAGATCTTTCGTCCAGATGGCTTCACTGGACTGCTCCACAATGGTCGCCAACAACCGATTTTTGGATTCGCTGGTGCTCAACGACGCCAACAAATTCTCGGTGTTGGTGGCCATGTTGTTGAAAGCCTCAGCCGCAATCCGAACCTCTGGCGCTCCTTCGGCGGCGATTCGAACGGCATGGTCACCCTGGCTAAATCGGTTTGCGCCTTCTGCCAGGCCCCGCAGCGTGCCCAGGTTGCCACGAAAAATCAACCAAATGAACTGCAGCATCAAAAACAGTGTCGCCGCCACAATTTGCAACTGCTTGACGAACTGCAGCCAAAGGCGGTTGATGGCCTTGATGGGGGTCATGCGCGCGTACAGAGTGCCGTAGCCAACCCCACCGGCGGTGACTTCGATGCTTTCTTCAGACACAACGATGCCCGCCATACCGACAAACCAGACGGGCGCAATCATGACATCTGCAACATCCTGTGCGACAAGCTTGCGGCCTTCTTTGTCCTTCCATTCGATACGATCCAACTCGCCGCGAGTCACCTGCTTTTTGACCAATTGGTCAATGGCCGCGTACTCACCCACCAGCGCCTGATCCGCGACAATGGGGGCGATGAAACTCAAGGTGTCGGTCAAATCGCGCTTGAGTCGGGCGGAGTGCTCCGACGCACCTTCGGCAATGAACAGAAAAGTCTGAACGCTGCCGCCCACCACAATGGCCACGCCCACAGCGCACATCAAGCGCGAAATCAATCCCCAGCGAGACCAAAAGCTGAACAGACTCATGAATTTCATAGTGTTGTCGCCGTTTCGCGTTTTTTTAAACGCTTTTTTTAGTGCAAAACTGACTCACGTGCTTCGTACCGAATACGTCGTGTTTCGTTCTTATTTGACCTGAGTCTGCTTGTAAAACGCCCTGTAATTGTCGTAGTCTCGGTTTTCGGCCGCCACAAAACCCAATTGGCCCTGGCTCTTCAGCAACTCAGCGCCATCTTCCAGTATCTTGCGACCCTTGGGGTCTGCCAGCATGCCGACCAGGGCATTTTTAACAGCGGCGGTTTTGTCTGCGGGCACTTTGGGGTTGGCCATGATGCACAAATCCTGAAAGATTTCAGATGTCCACAAGGCGCGGTATGCAAATGCCTCGCGGCGACCATAGCGCGCCATGATCGTGCTGTTGACACCTGCAGCGGCCACTTTGTTGATCTGCAACTGGGCTGACGACGCCTCTTGGTTGCCGGTGAACACGATATTCACTTTGACCTTGGCTTCAAGCAACGCGTCCAGCGGCAGCCAGTAGCCCGTGAAGCCGTCGACCGACACAAAGGCCACGTCTTTACCGTTCAAGTCGCTGAGTGTTTTGACTGGAGAATCTGCTGGAACCACAATTTGCGACTTGATGCCTGGCCCAGCCGGGCGGGCGATCACCTTGTAGCCCAATTGGTCACGCGCGGGCGTGAAAAAGTGGTTGGTGTACAAAAAATCGTAAGCGCCCTTTTCAGCTTGGGCGTTACCTTCTTTGGCGGTTTTTGCCAAACGCAAAGTCAAAGGCACGCCACTTTTTTCGCTGACGTAGGTGAGAATCGGGTTCCAGTACTGCGCAGTAAGGGCAACACTGCGCTGGCTCAGGACGTTGAACGCATACGACTTTTCAGCCGTCGCTGCCTGCGCGTAGGCAGGCGCATTCAACGCAAACGAAGCTACGAAGCCCGCGACAGCGGCTATTATCATGGCCGCACTCATAGAGCGTCTGGTATGCATTTGTAGTCTTTCTCGGGTTGATTTCCGGGTCAAAAAAATTAAATAGCAGCCTTGAAGAATAACAGAGCGCCGCTGACCACCAGCAGAGCTCCCACGCCTTTGAGCATGCCCTCGCTGGTCATGTCCAAGTGAACCTTGTTGCCACTGAAAAGGCCCAACGCCATCGGAACCAAAGCGACCAAATAAGTCAGCTGCAACTTGGGGTCGCTCAACAGCCCGGCAAACGCGAAAAGCCCCAGGCGAAACCCGCCGTCAATGGCAATCAAACACGAAAACGTCGCCCGCATGACCCCTTTGTCCAGCAGCCGCCGGGTCAGGTACATGATGTACGGGGGCGACCCCGCGCCAAACAGCCCGCCCGCCAGTCCGCCCGCCAAACCGGCAGGCACGCTCCACAACTGCGGCAGCTTTTCTTTGGGCTGCAGGCCGAAAATATTCCGAAAGCCAAAGAACATAGTGAACACGCCCAGGGTGACCAAAATAGGGGTCGTCGGCAATTTCAGGAGCGCAAATGCCCCGATGCAGGCCCCCACCAGCCCGGCAGGCAGCAAGTATTTGATTTCGTCCCAGGCGACCAATTTGCGATTGATGCCACCCAATGCCATGGAGGCCGTGAAGTCAAGCGCCAGCACCAGCGGAATGGCAAACTGCAAGGGCTGCGAGAGCGCCAAGAGCGGAACCGAAATCAAACCCGACCCAAAACCCGTGATGCCACGAATGAAATACGCGCTGAGTACGATGCACAAAATCAAAACCATGTCGGCCATTAACGAATCCTCTAGTAATGAAAAGGACGGTGGCTTAGGGTTGCGCGCCAGGTCCTGGGAGCCGAAACGAGTTCGAATCAGATGTAACCTTGTATTTTCGCACGGGGGGGCCTGCGCAAAACGTGAATTAATAGGCAAAAGCCCCAGTCCTGTTGCGGTATGCGGTTTCTTTGCTACAAAAGTCGCCTGTGGAACCCAAAAAAATCGGATTTGCGAATTAAACTTGCCGATTGAAAGTGAAGCCGCTCAGGCTTGTGTCCGGCCATTTGGAGAACTTGATGTCCACCCCATCCGTCCTTGAGGTCCACCCTACCGGCACCGTTGGCGCCGAAATCAGGGGTGTCAATTTGGCCCAAACTACTGCACAAGAAATCGCCGCAATCAAACAGGCTTGGTACCAACACGATGTGTTGTTGTTTCGCAATCAACATCTGACCGACGACGATTTGCTGGCTTTTTCCAGAAATTTTGGAGCCCTGGATTCTCCGCCCAACCAGGGCGCAGGTAAAAAGTCACCCTCGGGGTACCCAGAAGTTTATGTGGTGTCCAACGTGCTGGACGGCGCGGGCGAACCGATTGGCGCTTTGGGCGACGGCGAAGCCGCTTGGCACACCGACATGAGCTATGCAGCAGCGCCGCCGGATGCTTCGATGCTGTATTCGCTTGAAATCCCCGACGTCGGGGGTGACACCTGTTTTACCAGCATGAAGGCTGCCCTGGCCAAAATGCCAGCGTCCCTGGTTGCGCGAATCAGCAAGTACGACATCAAGCACGACGGAACCTATGACTCGGGTGGTAACACCCGCAAGGGCCTTACCGCGTCCAATGACCCGCGCACCTCGGTCGGCACGCCCCACCCTGCCGTGATTGCGCACCCGGTGTCTGGCGACAAGGCGCTTTACCTGGGGCGCAGACGCAACGCCTACGTGATGGGACTGGAAATCGACCAGTCAGAGAAATTACTGGATGAAATGTGGGCCTTTGCTGAAACCTCGGTCTACCAGCACCGTTGGGCGCTGGGTGATTTGGTGCTGTGGGACAACCGTACCACCATGCACCGTCGTGATGCGTTCGACCCCAAAGCCCGCCGAGTGATGCACCGAACGCAAATTAAGGGCACAGTGGCACCGCGCCGTAGTAGTTGAGGCAAACCCGCCCCCGCAACCTCTTGAAAGGGGCAGCGCTAACCGCTGGCGGGCAGTGAATTTAGCGCAGTCACTGCCTTGCGATTCACCAAAAACCCGATCAAATTGTCGGCGGCCAAGCTTGCCATCGCCAGCCGGGTCGGCAGGGTCGCGCTGGCAATGTGGGGCGTGAGGACAATATTGGGCACGGTCAAAAGGTCAGGGTGAACTTTGGGTTCTCCCTCAAACACGTCCAGCCCCGCAGCCGAAATGCGTTTTTCACGCAGCGCATTGGCCAGGGCTGCATCGTCAACAATACCGCCGCGCGCAATGTTGACCAGGGTGGCGGTCGGCTTCATGAGCGCCAATTCAGCCATACCGATGGTGTGGTGCGACTCGGGCGAGTAAGGCACCACCAACATCACATGGTCGGCGGTTTGCAACAGCGTGGTTTTGTCCACAAAAGTTGCTTTACAGGCGGCTTCAGTCGCAGCATCAAGCCGGGTGCGGTTGTGGTAAATCACTTTCATGCCAAATCCGAAGGCGCCCCGCTTGGCAATGCCCTGCCCGATGCGGCCCATGCCTATGATGCCCAAGGTGCTGCCATGAACGTCAGCCCCGGCAAACATGTCGTAGCGCCACTGCGTCCAAAGTCCGGCGCGCAAAAAATGTTCGCTTTCAGTCATGCGCCGTGCCGTTGCCATGAGCAGCGCAAAGCCAAAGTCGGCAGTGGTTTCGGTTAACACATCGGGGGCGTTGGTGGCTAAAACACCTGCGGCCGTCATGGCTGGCAAATCAAAGTTGTTGTAGCCCACCGCCATGTTGGCGCAGATTTTCAAGCTAGGACATGCTGCCAGCAACTCAGCGTCAATGCGCTCGCCACCTGTCGTCAAAACGCCCACTTTGCCCTGCAAGCGGGCGACCAGTTCAGGCCGTGACAGGATGACGTCTTCCTGGTTGGTTTCAACCTCAAAATACTGCGCCAATTTGGCAATGATTTCAGGGAAATTGGCGCGTGCGACCAAGATAGAGGGTTTTGTCATGGCTTAGTTACTTTGAATTTGGGCAAGGCCAGATAAAGGAGTGACTGCAGACGCGGGGCGCTCAACAGCATTGCGTTTGGGTTGAGGGTGCCAACCCATGACTGCGAACAGCACAAAGAAACCAACGACATAAGCCAATGCCACGTGCCACCCACCCCTGACCCAAGCCACCACCGACTTGGCTTCAGGGTACATGTTACTCAAAGCGACACCTGCCGAAGACCCAAACCACACCATGCTGCCACCAAAGCCCACGGCATAAGCCAAAAAGCCCCAGTCATAGCCGCCCTGCTTCAAGGCCAATGCGGTCAAGGGAATATTGTCAAAAACGGCGCTCAAAAAGCCCAAGCCCAAGGTACTGGGCCAGGATGCAGCGGGCAGATGCTGCACGGGCATCATGGCGGCGCACATGACCAGCGAGAGCAGCAATACACTGCCCTTGAAAGCGTCAGGCAACAAGCTCCAAGTCGGCATGCGCCAGCCAGCCGTCAGCAAAATCGCCACCCACACAGCCAAACCAATCACCGGCAGCTGGTCGAGAATTTGTGGAAACCGCAGGTTAAAAAAGACATTGGCTCCCATCGCTGCCAGCAGAATAATGGCAACGATACACAAACGCGGCCACTGCACCTGGATACCTTTGGGCGCATCTTTGAGAATCGGCTGGTAGGCGTGCTGCTGGCGCGCGGCAATCACGCCAAAGATGCCCAAGGCAACGAACGAGCCCACATAGGCTTCAAGCACTTGCAGCGGGGCCACACCGTCCATCCACATCATGGTGGTGGTGGTGTCGCCCACAACACTGCCTGCACCACCCGCATTGCTGGCCCCCACAATCGCCGCCAAGAACCCGATGTGCACCTTCCGCTGGTAGAGGGACGCAGCCATGGTGCCGCCAATGATGGCTGCCGCGATATTGTCAAGAAAACTGGAAATAAAAAACACCAGCACCAGCATGACAAACCCGCCCTTCCAATCGTCAGGCAAGTAGTTGGGCAATAGGGCGGGGATTTCACTTTTTTCAAAATGGTCGGCCAGCAGCGCAAAGCCAAGTAACAAACCTAGCAAATTGGCAATGATGACCCATTCGTGCTTCAAAAGCCCAAACAAACCGACCAAGCCGGGCGTTCCACTGAAATCACCGAATGCCAGCTTGTAAACCGTGATCACCAACAAGCCCGAGAGCGCAACCTTGAGGGTGTGGTGGTGAAGCAGCGCCACACCCAACAGCGTGAAGCCGAACAGGAAAAAGTCGAGTGGTACACCGAAAATTTGCATGCTGTCTCAGAATGGCCTTGGCGGGGTTGTACAAAGTAGTTAGCGCGGTTCTCAGACGATCTCAAAAACCTGACGCAGGTAGGCCAAATACTTCTCGTCGTCGCACATGTTTTTGGACGGTGTGTCTGACAACTTGGCGACGGGTTGACCATTGCACTTCACCATTTTGATCACGATTTGCAAGGGCTCGTACCCCAAGTCGTTGGTCAAATTGGTGCCAATACCAAACGCCAGTTGGCATCGACCGCGAAACTGCTGGTAGAGCTCAATGGTTTTGGGCACCGTCAGGCCATCACTGAAGATCAAGGTTTTGGTCAGCGGATCGACCCGGTTTTTGACATAGTGGTCAATCATGCGTTCGCCCCAGTCAAAAGGGTCGCCGCTGTCGTGTCGGGCACCGTCGAACAGCTTGCAAAAGTACATGTCGAAGTCACGCAGGAAGGCGTTCATGCCATACACATCACTCAAGGCAATTCCCAGGTCGCCTCGGTACTCACGTGCCCAGGACTCAAAACCGAAGACTTGGCTGTCTCGCAGCCGGGGCCCCAGCGCCTGCGCAGCCTGCAGGTACTCGTGCGCCATGGTGCCAAGCGGGGTCAAGCCCAATTTCATGGCCAACAGCACGTTGCTGGTTCCGGCCAACTGTCCGGCAATGCCTTTGACGTTACCGGGGCTTTGGGAGGTGCCCAAACGACCCTTCAACAGCCGCAGCACTTCGTCGTGCCAAGATTTGGAAAATCGCCTGCGGGTGCCGTAGTCTGCAATTTTCAAATCTGCCAGACCAGCGCCGCGCAAGAGTTCAACTTTATGATCGAGCCTACGGCGGCCTTCAATCATGTCCGGGGTGGGCTGGGTGTTGCGAAAATAAACCTCATTGACGATGGCCAGCACGGGGATTTCAAACAGGATGGTGTGCAGCCAAGGGCCTTGAATGGTGATGTCCAGTTCGCCGGACGGCAAGGGCGTGACGGTGATGTATTTTTCATTCAGCTTGAACAGCCCCAAAAAATCCACAAAGTCGCTTTTGATGAAGCGCATTGAGCGCAAATAGGCCAGCTCAGCGTCCTGAAAGCGCAAGCTGCAAAGCAGGCGAATTTCATCGCGAATTTCACTGGCATGTGCTGCCAGGTTGATGGCAGACTTGCCCTTGGCATCCAAGCCCGGGTTGCGGCACTTGAATTTGTACTCGACCTGCGCCCCCGGGAATTGGTGCAACACCACCTGCATCATGGTGAACTTGTACAGGTCAGTGTCGAGCAGGCTGGTGATGATCATGGGCACAAAAGTTGTCTGCGAAGTGCGAAGGCTATCACGTCGCTTGCAGTGTTTGCGGGGCCAGGGTGCCTGCGGTCAAATTGACAACCCGGTCAGCGCGTACGGCCAGCACGTGGTTTTGCTCAACCACCAACATGGCCATGCCCTGCGCCTTCAGGCTTAAAAGCGCCGCCAAAATCGCCTCGACCAACACGGGGGCAATGCCTTCGCAAGGCTCGTCAAGCAGCAGCAGCGAGGGGCTGCCCATCAAGGTGCGGGCAATGGCCAACATTTGCTGTTCGCCACCACTCATTTGGCCGGCGGGTCGCTCAAGCATGGGCAGGAGCGCTGGAAACAAGCCCAGCACCCAGTCTTCGTTCTGGCGGATTTGCCCTCTTGCGGCAATGAGCAAGTTTTCTCGCACCGACAGATTGGTGAACAGCCGCCGGTCTTCGGCCACGTAACCCAAGCCAGCCAGAGCGCGCCGATGGCTGGGTAACGCGTCGATAGGCTGGTTTTGGTAAGTCAAAGCGCCTTGCACCGTGGGGCCACAGCCCATCACGCTTTGCAACAGGGTTGACTTGCCAGCACCATTCAGGCCCTGCAACACCACCAGTTCGCTTGCATTGACCGACAACGTCACATCAAACAAGGCTTGCGCAGAACCCCACCAAGCGTTCA
>JANNCN010000135.1:0-16409 GCA_031386665.1 Rhodoferax sp.
GCAGAGCGCATTAACCAGCTTGCACCCGACATGATCATTGTGGATGCCGAAAGCGAAGCCCGCGACGCGCTGGAACATGTGGTGCTGGCCACCCGCGATGCGCGCCGCCCAATTGTCATGTTCACCAATGACAACGACACCTCGAACGTGAAGGCCGCTGTGGCGGCAGGCGTGTCGGCTTACATTGTGGCGGGCCTGTCCAGCGAGCGAATTCGCCCCATTTTGGACGTGGCCATGGCCCGCTTTCAGCACGAGCAGGCGCTGCGCGATGAATTGGCGAGCACCAAAATAGAACTGCACGACCGCAAGGTCATTGACCGCGCCAAAGGCCTGCTGATGGCACGGCAAAACCTGACCGAACAAGTCGCCTATGACCGCCTGCGCAAAGCCGCCATGAGCAAAGGCCTGAAGTTGGTCGATGTCGCCCAGCGCATGCTGGACGTAGAAGATCTGCTGACCTGAAGTCAAGAGGGCAATGCACCGCAGCCGTGCCTGATTCAACCTGCTCAGATTTTCAAACTGGCACAGAGTTTGCGTAACAGTTCACAAGACCCATGAAGGTCAACTGATGCACCTCACCCAATGGCGGGTGAACAGCATCAAACCCAAGGACAAAGGCGTCCCCATCCGTTTGCCGCGTTACCCCAACGCAGCACCGTGATGTGGACGCCTTTTTTGTTTTTCAACTTTAGAAAGATCGCCATGACCGACCTGCTTCAAACGAAATTTGGCCGCCGCGCAGTGCTGCAATCTGCAGCGATTGGTGCCATTGGAATCAACCCCGCTTTGCGTGCCGCCGTGTACGCGCAGGGCTCCGACAAACCCGAGAAAGAAGAGGTCAAAATTGGCTTCATTCCGCTGACCGACTGCGCCAGCGTGGTGATGGCGTCCGTGTTGGAATTTGACAAGAAATACGGCGTCAAAATAATTCCCACCAAAGAGGCCAGCTGGGCCGGTGTGCGCGACAAATTGGTGACCGGTGAAATCGACTTTGCGCACGTTCTGTATGGCCTGATTTACGGCGTGCACTTGGGTGTGGGCGGTGCCAAAAAAGACATGGCCGTGTTGATGACCCTGAACAACAACGGCCAAGCCATTACTTTAAGCAAAAAGCTGGCGGACAAAGGCGCGGTAGACGGCACGGGCCTTGCCAAACTGATGGCCGCCGAGAAGCGTGAATACACCTTTGCGCAGACCTTTCCCACCGGCACGCACGCCATGTGGCTGTACTACTGGATGGCTGCGCATGGCATCAACCCGATCAAAGACGCCAAAGTCATCACGGTGCCGCCCCCGCAAATGGTGGCCAACATGCGGGTGGGCAACATGGACGGCTACTGCGTGGGCGAGCCATGGAACCACCGCGCGATCATTGACGGCATCGGCGTCACCGCGGCCACCACCCAGGACATCTGGAAGGACCACCCCGAAAAGGTGCTGGGTGCCACGGGCGAGTTCGTCAAAAAGTACCCCAACACGGCCCGCGCGGTGACTGCCGCTATTTTGGAAGCCAGCCGCTGGATTGACTCGGGCCTGGCCAACAAAAGCAAAATGGCTGAAACCATTGCCGACAAATCGTATGTGAATACCAGCGTGGACGCCATCAACCAGCGCATTTTGGGGCGCTACCAGAACGGTATGGGCAAGACCTGGGACGACCCCAACTACATGAAGTTTTACAACGAAGGCGCGGTGAATTTCCCGTACCTGTCCGACGGCATGTGGTTTTTAACGCAACACAAGCGCTGGGGCATGCTCAAAGAGCACCCCGACTACCTGACCGTGGCCCAGCAGATCAACCAGGTTGACATTTACAAGCAAGCGGCGGTCGCGTCCAAAACGCCAGTACCCAAGGATTTGATGCGCACGTCCAAATTCATGGACGGTGTGGTGTGGGACGGCAAAGATCCCAAAAAATACGCTGATGGATTCAAGATTTCAGCGTCGGTCGCCTGATTCGAACCCACTTTTTCGAAGCCTGCTTTTTTTCGCCTACTTTTCACCTTTTGAACAGGGAGAACATCATGGTCAGTGCAGTTTTTCACAGCCCCTGGGGGCCGACAGGGTCTGAAATGGCCGTCAAACCCATCGCGGCAGCAGCCAGCAATGGGTCTGGCGTCTCATCATCATTCAACGCGGCCAAAGACGCGGCGGCCAACGGCGTTGCAGAAGCCGTGGTCAATGATTCAAAACCCGACCCCTTGCCTCGCGTGCCCATCAACTGGCGGGGCTTGGCCTTGCAAGTCCTGCCGCCCCTTTTTGGCTTGGCGTTGCTGGTAGGCATTTGGGCGCTGGTGTCAATTTCGACAGCCAGCAGCATCCCCTCGCCGCTAGAAACTTTCAAACAGGCGGTGGTGGTGTTCCGCGACCCGTTCTACCGCAAGGGCCCCAATGACCAAGGCGTAGGCTGGAACATTTTGATGTCACTGGAGCGGGTGGCTTTGGGCTTTGGCATGGCGGCAGCGGTGGGCATTCCGGCAGGCTTCATGATTGGGCGCTTCACCTTTTTAAGCCGTATGTTCAACCCGCTCATCAGCCTGTTGCGCCCAGTGTCGCCATTGGCTTGGTTGCCTATTGGTCTGCTGGTGTTCAAAGGGGCTAACCCAGCGGCCATTTGGACGATTTTTATCTGCTCCATCTGGCCGATGATCATCAACACGGCGGTTGGCGTGCAGCGTGTGCCGCAAGACTATTTGAACGTGGCCCGCGTGCTGAATTTGAGCGAATGGAAGATCGTCACCAAAATCCTATTTCCTGCCGTGCTGCCCTACATGCTCACTGGCGTGCGCCTGGCCGTAGGCACCGCCTGGCTGGTGATTGTGGCGGCAGAAATGCTGACGGGCGGCGTGGGTATAGGTTTTTGGGTGTGGGACGAGTGGAACAACCTGAACGTCAAAAACATCATCATTGCGATTTTTGTGATCGGCATTGTGGGCTTGGTTCTGGAATTCGCGCTGATCAAAATTGCCAGTGCCTTCACATTTGAAGAGGTGAAATCATGAGCGACAACTTGACGACCAAGTACATCGAGATTCAGGGCGTACAACAAACTTTCAAAACCCAAAAAGGGCCGTTTTGCGCACTGCAAAGCGTGAACTTGACGGTGGCGAAAGGCGAGTTTGTAACGTTGATTGGCCACTCCGGCTGCGGCAAGTCGACTTTGCTCAACTTGATAGCCGGGTTGACGATGCCAACCCAGGGCAGTCTGATCTGCGCCAACCGCGAAATTGCAGGGCCGGGGCCTGATCGCGCTGTGGTGTTTCAAAACCACTCGCTGTTGCCCTGGCTCACCTGTTTTGAAAACGTGCATCTGGCGGTTGAGCGCGTTTTTGGTGCAGCCAACAAAAGCACCGGGGCACCAGCCGAGAGCAAAGCCCAATTGAGAGCCCGCACCGACGCCGCCCTGGCCATGGTGGGCCTGACCGCAGCGGCCCAAAAGCGCCCTGGTGAAATATCGGGCGGCATGAAGCAGCGCGTTGGCATTGCCCGGGCGCTGTGCATGCAGCCCAAAGTGTTGTTACTGGACGAGCCCTTTGGCGCGCTGGATGCGCTGACCCGCGCCAAGCTGCAAGACGAGTTGCTGGCCATTGTGGCCACCACGCAAAGCACCGTGGTGATGGTGACGCACGATGTCGACGAGGCGGTGCTGCTGTCCGACAAGATCGTGATGATGACCAATGGGCCGGCAGCAACGATTGGTGAAGTTTTGGAGGTGCCGTTGGTGCGCCCGCGGGATCGGGTGGCGTTGGCGAACAACCCGCTGTACCAGTTGTACAGAAGGACCGTTTTGGACTTTTTGTACCGAAGGCAGGGGCATGTGGAGAAGCAGGTGGCATAAGGGTTGCGTTTGGTTTTTTGAGTGACCCGGGCGAGAAGGTTGTTTTTTATTTGGGTTGTTGATTGGCTTTTTGTTTCGCTTTTCCAGCGGGGAAGCCGAGTCTCGCCCCGGCGGGCGACTCACTTGTATTTTGCTTCGCCAAAAGAAAGTAAGCAAAGAAAAGGCGACCCGACAGTCTGGGTCCCTGCGCTAGCGCTTCGGGCAACTTGCGGTGCTCGAATTCCGCGGGGGCTTGCTCAAACTCGCCTACGGCTCAGACAGTCGCAAGCCCTGATCCGCTGAATCCTGCGCTCCTCAGCCCAGCCTGGACGGGGAAGTCGGGGTCAGGGGATCGGGTGCAGCGACCGGAGGCCGAAGACCGAAGCCCACTCGAACGCGCCATGGCGCGTCCTTGGCTGAGTGGTTGGCTTGGCGGCGGTGACGGGCGAGCAAGCGTGACGAGCTAACGAACTGACAACTGACGAGCTGACGTGACGCGCCGGAGGAATACGCCGCAGGGTTGCGAGTTGTCTGGAGCCGGGCTGGAGTGCAATTCGAGCCGTGTTGCGGTCAGATTCATTTGCTATATTATTTATAGCAAACTATTGATATTATTTGAGAGCTAGAGGCGTTTTTTATTCATATTTTGGCAAAAACAGCGATTTTGACGATCAATATACCCATATTGGGTATTTAAATGGTTTTTTTGACCCTTTTGTGCTTTTTTGACAATTCAAGCTGCTGCCTCGTGCTAACAGCTCGAAATTGACAGAAAAATCAGAACTTCAAAACTTCAAAGCTACAAGGTTTCAGCACCCAGGAAGTCCAGAAGTCCAGAAGGCCGCCCCCCGGAAGTCCTGCCTTCGCCCCCAACCCCCGTCCAGGCTGGGCTGAGGAGCGCAGAAGTCAGCGGATCAGGGCTTGCGACTGTCTGAGCCGTAGGCGAGTTTGAGCAAGCCCCCGCTGAATTCGAGCACCGCAAGTTGCCCGAAGCGTAAGCGTAGGGACCCAGACTGCGGGTCGCCTTTTCTTTGCTTACTTTCTTTTGGCGAAGCAAAAGACAAGTGAGTCGCCTGCCGGGGCGAGACCCGGCCTCCTCGCCGGAAGAGCAAACCTAAAACCAATCAACAACCCAAATAGAACACCACAACCCGTCCCGCCGCAAAAGCAAAACCTCAAGCAAACCAAACCCAAAATCGACTCCAAAATCCCCAAATCTCAACCAAGCCCCGTCAAAAGCACACCAAACCTCACCGACCCGGCCAGGCGTCAAGCCAACGATCCATTCCCTCTCCTGGTGCACCCTTGCTGCACCGCACCAATTTGATCCGTCCCACTACATCATCTCCCTGAAAAAGGGCGCAAGTACCGCGCAAGGTGCGCCCCAAACTGGCACGGTTCTCGCACTATCACAGTGAACACTTTTCGCTTCATCACCCGAGGACTCACTCCATGGCGACTCAGCCAAGCTACTTTCGAACCTTTCTAAGGGCTGGGCACGCCCCCACACTTGGCGCGGCGTTTTTCTATTTCATGTTTTCGTGCGCCATCTGGGTCATGAACGGCACCATGGCGCCTTTCATCTCCGAAACTTACAGCCTGACACCCGCGCAAAAGGGATTGATGTTGTCCATCCCGATCTTCGCGGGCGCCTTGATGCGGTTTCCGCTGGGCATATTGGCCCAGTACATTGGCCGCAAAAACGCCACGCTGGTCGAAATGGGCGGCATCGCCATCGCCCTTCTATTTGGTTACTTTTTTGTCGACTCTTTCAACGACTTGCTGGCAATGGGCGTGCTGTTGGGCATTGCCGGTGCCAGTTTTGGCGTGGCATTGTCATTGGGCTCAGGCTCGTTCCCGCCACGCTACAAAGGCCTGGCCATGGGCTTGGTGGGTGCGGGAAATGTGGGCACTGCCGTGTCTGCACTGCTGGCCCCGCCGCTGGCGCAGGCCTTCGGCTGGCAAGCTGTCTACGGTATTGCCGCCGTGGCAGTGCTGGTACCCATCGTCGTGATGATCGTCTTTGCCCAGGAGCCGCCCGACCTGGACAAACATGCCAGCTTCAAGGAGCACATTGCCTGCCTGTTTGAGAAAGACGGCTGGGCTTTCAGCCTCATTTACGCGGTCACTTTTGGCGGTTTCATCGGCTTGGTCACCTTTTTGCCGAGCTACTTTTACGACCAGTTTGGCGTCTCTAAAGTACAGGCCGGGCAACTGACCATGCTGGCAGCTTTCATGGGTGCAGCGCTGCGCGTCTTTGGCGGCTGGTTGTCAGACCATTGGGGCGGCGTCAACACGCTGACGGGTGTTTTGGCAGTGGTCACTGTCACTTTGGTGCTGTGCGGGCTGGCAGAAAAATCTCTGCCCGTCACCATGCTGCTGTTTCTCATCTGTTTTGCAGCGTTGGGGGCAGGCAATGGCGCGCTGTTTCAATTGGTGCCATTGCGCTGGCCGCTGACCACGGCGGTGGCGGGGTCAATGATTGGCGAAGTGGGTGCTTTGGGCGGCGGCTTAATTCCCAACGCCATGGGTTTGAGCAAGCAATACGCGGGCACTTACCTGTGGGGGTTTGTGGGTTTTGCAGTTTGCGCCGCAGCCATGTTGTTTTTGCTGCGCTTCATGCAAATTCGCTGGACTCGCACCTGGGCAGAGAAAGGCGGGCGGGCACGTCTTGCCTGACCTACCGGCTCAGGGTTAGGGTTACGTTTAGGTTCAGAATCAGACGCCTCGTTTTCGCTTTAGGTAACGCGCTGCGTTGACTACGTTCAAGACCGCTTGCACAACCACTTCGGGCCGGTCGCGGTGCACATTGTGGCCGCTTTCATCGCACACCTTAATGCGCCCAAGCGACGACATACTGACCATGTTGCGTTGGCCCGCCACCCACACTTCGCCCAGGGCACGCGGCCAGTGGGTGGACGCTTTGCGGTGCGTCAACACAATCAGGGGCACCGACGGAAAAGGCCCAGCCCGGCGGGCTTGGCGCATGGTGGTGGGCGCGGCCTGAAGTTCGCGCCGCACGGCGGTGCGGGCCATCAGAAAAAGCACGGGCGGTGGGTCGTACAAAACCCGCAACACACCCACCTGGCGACAGGCACGGGCCAAATCGGCATGGCGGGCATCGACCAGCACCACGCCAGCGACTTCATCCGGGTAACTGCGTGCAAACAGTTTGACAATCGTGCCGCCTAAGGAATGGCCCACCAAAACATAAGGGGGTGGAATGTCTTCAGCCGCCAGCATGGCGCGAAGTTCTTGCACAATTTGCTGCCCGTCGCGTTGGGCTTCCGAGTATTCGCTTTTGCCAATGCCTGCGCGGTCGTAGGCCACCGCATGGGTTTTGGCAGCCACCCCATTGAAAACGGCCTGCCAGTCGTCTTTTCCCTTGCCCAAGCCGGCCTCAAACACCACGGTGGGCGTGCCCACGCCAGCGGTGATCAATGAGCGGCGGCCCAGCGCGGTTTCGCTCATGCGGGCGCGCGGCATGGGCCTGACGTGCACCGATGCCGACTCGTTTGCGTAGGGGCTAAAAATCCGCTTGAGCACGTTGTCGCCCCGCAAACCCACTTCGCTGCCCGCGCTTTTTTCAATCTTTTTCAAATATCACTTTCCAGGGAATCAGCGGCAAGTACACGCGGCCCAATTGCAAAAGATATCGAGAAGTATCAAAAGGTTTTGCAAGGTATCTAGCCACGGTATCCATAGCTACGTTATCTATAGCTAATGGGTCAGAGTGTACAACTGACGCAATTCAATTCCGTGGATGCCGCACGAGAGCCGCCAGGTGCGCGTATATCTCGCCTGTTTCGCGGCTATTTGGGCAAAAACAGCAACCAATACACTAGCAACAGGTTGAACAGAGCGGACACGGCCAAACCCAGTTTCAGCAGGATTTTGGGGTCGCGCTCAATCAGCGGGGTGGCCTGGGGCGCGGTCAAAGGCCGCGTGGCACCGCGATCTAGCGCCAGCAAAAGCTCTTCGGCAGTTTCAAACCGCTTGCGTTTGTCGCGCGAAACAGCTTTCAAAACAATGTAGTCCAGCCAAATGGGGACCTCAGGGTTGTGGCGACTCGGTGGCGTGGGATCGCGGTGGTAGCGCCCCAGCTGGTAGGGCAGCACCTCGCCATAGGGCAGCTTGCCGGTCAGCATTTGGTACAAGGTGACGCCCAAGGCATACAGATCGCTTTGCGGGTCGGGCAATTCCTCGGGGGCGCTGGCTCCGCTCAGGGCGTAGCCCCATTGCTCCGGATTCACAAAACTCGGCGTCCCCGCATGCAGCCGCCGCACGTCTTGCGGTTCTTTGCCACTGAGCGCAACCCCCAGGTCCAGCACGCGCAAAACGCCATCAGCTCCTTGGTGCAAGTTGGCGGGCTTGATGTCGCGGTGAATCACAAATTGGCGGTGCAGCAAGCCCAGGGCTTTAGCCACCTGCTGGGCCATGGTCAGTGCCTGCTGTATGCCCGGTTTACGGCCCCGATCCAGCAGTTGCTGCAAGGTTTCGCCCGCATGCCAGTCGTACAGCAAGTAAAACGCGCTGCGGCTTTCGCCGTTGGGCAAGGCATCGTGCAAGGTCACCAAATGGCTTGCGGCGCGGCCCGATTGCATGCGCTTGGCAAGCCAGGCCTCATGGGCCAGCATGGCGCGTTCTTCGACGTCGTGCTCGCGCGCCGGGTTCAGCGTCTTCAAGGCATAAAGCGTTCGACTGGTGCGATCCCGCACCTGGTACAGCAAGTTGACACCACTGTCGGCCACCAAGGCAGTGATCGCAAACCCGTCCACCACATCGCCCACCTTCAACAAAGCCGGAATCGGCAAGGCTTGCGCCACCCGGCTGACGTCGGTCAGGGTCGCATCCACCAACCCCTGCACTCGGACTACCATGGCGGTGGTGTTGTCAGTCGCGCCATTGCCCAGCGCCACCTGCACCATTTGCAGGCTGGCATCCTGGGCATCGGGCTGATTGCCAAACTCAGCAATTTTGCGATCTGACAAAGATCCATAAACCCCGTCGGTCAGCAATACAAACACATCGCCCACCTGCAAATCGCCTTGCATGTAATCGACCACCACATGGTCTTCGGCCCCCACAGAGCGCAAAAGCTGGTGCTTGAAATCAGGGTGGTTGACCACGTGGTCGTGCGTGAGCTGTGTGGTTTTGCCGGCTCGCAGCAAGTAGGCGCGCGAGTCACCCACGTGGGCCAGGGTGTAGGTTTGCCCGCGCATGACCAGCGCCGTCAGAGTGGTCAAACCCATGGCTGGGTGACGGCGGCGGTTGGTGCCTGCCAACCATGCGTTTTGGGCGGCAATGATGCGGTCCAGCGCAACCGTGGTGTCCCATGTGTCAGGGGTTCCAAAATAATCGCGCACCAGGCTGGTCACGGTGGTTTGCGCGGCTTCACGGCCCATGCCGCCAGTGCTCACGCCGTCGGCAATGGCGACGATGGAGCCTTTGTCAGCTTGCCAGGCGTCAGGCAGCATGGCGGCGCAAAAGTCCTCGTTGACGGCCTTGCGGCCTGTGTGCGATGAAAAACCAATGTCAAGATCGAATGCCATGCACCAAGGATAAGCAAATTCAATGCCTGATTTCGCTGACCCAGGCCAAAGCAATGCCAAGGTAATGCGCCATTTTGGTGCATAACCACGAGGCTGATGAGCCGCAAATTGGCACGGGCTTTGCGGTACTACACGCAATGCAACATTGGGTGAAGTGCGTGAAAAAATCGAAACTAGTGATGGTAGGCAATGGGATGGCGGGGGTTCGCACCATCGAAGAATTGCTGAAGGTCGCCCCAGACCTGTACGACGTGACGGTGTTTGGTGCAGAGCCGCACCCCAACTACAACCGCATTTTGCTCAGCCCCGTGTTGGCGGGCGAGCAAACGCTGGACGAAATCGTCTTGAACTCCTGGGATTGGTACAAAGACAACCACATCACCTTGCATGCTGGCAAAAAGGTGATTGAGGTTGACCGCATCAAACGCATCGTGCGGGCAAATGACGGTACCGAAGTCGAATACGACCGGCTTTTGATGTGCACCGGCTCCAACCCCTTCATTTTGCCGATTCCAGGCAAAGATTTGAAGGGCGTCATCGCCTACCGCGACATTGCTGACACCAACGAGATGATCAGTACCGCGAAAGCATACAAAAATGCGGTGGTAATTGGCGGCGGCCTGCTGGGCCTTGAAGCTGCCAACGGGCTGATGCTGCGCGGCATGGACGTCACCGTGGTTCACGTCATGCCTTGGTTGATGGAGCGCCAGTTGGACGATGTAGCAGGCAAGCTGTTGCAAAAGTCGCTCGAAGACCGCGGCCTGAAATTCCTGATTGGCGCACAGACCCAGGAATTGACCGGCGGTGACGATGGCCGCGTCAAATCCATCAAATTCAAAGATGGCACCGAGCTGGCATGCGACCTGGTGGTCATGGCCGTTGGCATTCGTCCCAACACGACGCTGGCGGAGTCGATGCGCTTGTATTGCAACAAAGGCATTGTGGTCAACGACACCATGCAAACCATCACTGACGCACGCATTTACAGCGTGGGCGAATGCGCGGCACACCGTGGCATCGCCTATGGCTTGGTAGCCCCCTTGTTTGAGCAGGCCAAGGTGGCAGCCAACCATTTAGCGCAATTCGGTATTGGGCGCTACACGGGTTCGCTCACGTCAACCAAACTCAAGGTCACGGGCATTGACCTGTTCAGCGCCGGAGAGTTTCAAGGTGGCGAAGGCTGCGAAGAGATTGTGATGAGCGACCCGTTTGGTGGGGTCTACAAAAAGCTGGTGCTCAAAGACGACAAGTTGATTGGCGCTTGCCTGTATGGCGACACGGTGGATGGCAGTTGGTACTTCAAGCTGTTGCGCGATGGCCGCTCGATTGCCGATATCCGCGACAAATTGATGTTTGGCGAGTCCAACATTGGCGACGTGGGCCACGAAGGCCACAGCAAAGCCGCCACCATGCCCGATGAAGCCGAAGTTTGCGGCTGCAATGGTGTTTGCAAGGGCACCATCGTCAAGGCGATTCGAGAAAAAGGCTTGTTCACTGTGGACGAAGTGCGCAAACACACTAAGGCCAGTGGGGGTTGTGGGTCATGCACCGGGCTGGTCGAACAGATTTTGATGTTCACCGCAGGGGGCGACTATTCCGCCACGCCCAAAACCAAAGCCATATGCGCTTGCACCGACCATGGTCACCAGGCCGTGCGCGAGGCGATTGTCAAAAACAAGCTGATCACCATTGCCAGCGTGCAACAGTTCATGGACTGGAAAACCCCCAATGGTTGCTCCAGTTGCCGCCCAGCTCTGAACTACTACCTCATCAGCTCTTGGCCCAAAGAGGCCAAAGACGATCCACAAAGCCGCTTCATCAATGAGCGCAGCCACGCCAACATCCAGAAGGACGGCACCTACTCCGTTATTCCACGCATGTGGGGCGGCGAAACCACGGCCAGTGAATTGCGCCGGATTGCCGATGCCGTGGACAAGTACAAAATACCCACTGTCAAGGTCACTGGCGGCCAGCGCATCGACCTGCTGGGCGTTAAGAAGGAAGACCTGCAAGCCGTTTGGAAAGACATCGGCATGCCCAGTGGCCACGCCTATGCCAAGGCACTGCGCACTGTGAAAACCTGTGTGGGCAGCGAATGGTGCCGCATGGGCACGCAGGACTCAACCCAAATGGGCAAAGACCTGGAACGTGCCATGTGGCGCATGTACGCGCCACACAAAGTCAAGTTTGCCGTGAGCGGCTGCCCGCGCAATTGCGCTGAGGCGGGCATCAAAGACGTGGGCATTATTGGCGTGGACAGCGGCTGGGAAATGTACGTGGCAGGTAATGGCGGCATCAAAACCGAAGTGGCACATTTCTTCACCAAACTCAAAACACCCGCTGAAGTCCTAGAGTACACAGGTGCGTTATGCGAGCTGTACCGCCAGGAAGGCTGGTACCTGGAGCGCACGGTGCACTTTGTGAATCGCGTGGGCTTGGACTACGTCAAAAAACGCATCCTCGAAGACCACGAAGGCCGCCGCACCTTGTGGGCCAATTTGCAATTCGCACTAGATGGCGAACCCGATCCCTGGTTTGAATTTGACAAAGCCGCCGTGGACACCCGTCAGTTTGAAGTGATTGCAGCATGAGCGCCACCACCAACCACTGGAAGAGAATTTGCTTTGTGACCGATATTCCGGTGCTAGGTTCACGGCGTGTGTCCAGGGCGAAGGGCATGGACGTTGCTGTGTTTCGCAACAGCGAAGACACCGTGTTTGCATTGCTTGACCGTTGTCCACACAAAGGTGGCCCTTTGAGCCAGGGCATTGTGCACGGCACCAGTGTGGCCTGCCCGCTGCACAACTGGAACATTGACCTTGAAGGCGGTTGCGCCAAAGCGCCAGACGTGGGCTGCACACCCAAATTTGCCGTGCAGGTGAAGGATGGCGTGGTTTACCTGGACACCACCGAGCTTGCCAGCCACGCCACGGACTTGACACGACCCTTGGCCGGCCCAGCTCTCAAAGCCGCCACTGCATGAGCCCATTGACAGCCAGCGAGACGCGGTCAACTTGTCCCTACTGCGGCGTTGGCTGCGGCGTCATCATTGAAACCAGCGGTGATCTAGCGTCAAAAAAAATCATCAATGTCAGGGGCGACCCTGATCACCCAGCCAATTTTGGGCGGCTTTGCACCAAAGGCTCGACGCTGCACTTGACGGCAAGCGCTGCTGTGACCCAACAAACCCGCTTGCTGCAGCCGATGCGGCGCCTGAGCCGTGGCGACGCGCCGCAAGCCGTCAGTTGGGACAATGCACTGGACTTTGCGGTTGACCGCTTCGCTCAAATCATTGGCGAACACGGCGCCGACGCAGTGGGGTTCTACGTTTCTGGCCAATTGCTGACCGAAGACTATTACGTGTTCAATAAACTTGCCAAAGGTTTGATTGGCACCAACAACATCGACACCAATTCGCGCCTTTGCATGAGCAGCGCGGTGGCGGGCTACAAACAGACGCTAGGGGCCGATGCGCCACCCACCTGTTATGACGATGTGAACCACGCTGACTGCATTTTTATCGTCGGCTCGAACACCGCCTTTGCGCATCCAATTTTGTTCCGGCGCATTGAAGAAGCCAAAAAGGCCAAGCCTGCGCTCAAAATCATTTTTTGCGACCCTCGCAAAACTGACACTGCGAGCATTGCCGACCTGTACTTGCCCCTTCAGCCTGGCACTGACGTGATGCTGTTCAACGGCATGCTGCACATCATGCTGTGGGAAGGCTGGACAGATGCCGCCTACATCGCAGCCCATACGAATGGCTTTGACGCGCTGAAAACCACCGTGCGCGACTACACCCCCGACTTGGTAGCGCAGACTTGCGGCATCACCAAGGAAGGCCTGTTTGCGGCGGCCAAAATATTTGCGGGTGCGGCGCTTGAGACCTCGGCACAGCGCGGCAGTACCTTGAGCTTGTATTGCCAAGGCTTGAACCAGTCCACCAGTGGCACAGCCAAAAATGCAGCGCTCATCAACCTGCATTTAGCGACCGGGCAGATTGGCAAACCCGGCGCTGGGCCGTTTTCGCTCACAGGCCAGCCCAACGCCATGGGCGGGCGAGAGGTTGGTGGTTTGGCCAATTTGATCAGCGCACACCGCGACATGGCCAATCCGGCGCACCGCGCTGAAGTTGAGGCACTTTGGGGGCTAGATCGACTGGGTCGCAAGGTACCCGACAAACCTGGCAAAACCGCCGTTGAGATGTTTCAAGCCGCAGCTGACGGTGAAATCAAAGCCTTGTGGATATCCTGCACCAACCCCGCCCAAAGCATGCCCGACCAGGCCACCGTGCGCCGCGCACTGGAGCGCGCCGAACTGGTGATCGTGCAAGAAGCCTTTGCCACCACCGCCACTTGCCGCTACGCCGACATCTTGCTCCCTGCGACAACCTGGGGCGAAAAAGAAGGCACCGTGACCAACAGCGAACGGCGCATCAGCCGAGTGCGCGCTGCCGTTCCCGCGCCCGGTGAAGCCCGCCACGATTGGTCTATCGCCGTCGAATTCGCAAAACGGTTGGAGGAAATTGGGGTCGGCGGCGCAATTAGGGTCAGATCCCGATTACCGGAAGGCGACGCGCCAGCGGCGAATTCGGTAGATCGGGCTCTGACCCCAATTGCGCCACCGAACCCAATTTCCGGGCTCAACACCCTCTTCCCCTACCCCACCCCCAATTCCATCTGGCAAGAGCACCGCCAATCCACCCAAGGCCGCGACCTCGACATCTCAGGCCTAAGCTACACCCTGCTAGAGCAGCATGGCCCCCAACAATGGCCTTATCCCCAGGGCGCGAGCACAGGCACGGTTCGCCTCTACGAAGACGGCATTTACCCCACCCCCGACGGACGCGCCAAATTCGTCAACACCGTCTACCAACCCGTCGCCGAGCCGCGCGAATCCCGCTATCCCTTTTCGCTCACTACCGGCCGCCTGCGCGACCAATGGCACGGCATGAGCCGCACTGGCACCTTGGGCCGCTTGTTTGGCCACGTGGCCGAGCCCAGCATTCAAATGAACCCGCTAGACATGGCGCGTCGCATGTTGAAAGACGGCAACTTGGTTCACGTCACCAGCAAACGTGGTTCGATTTTGGTGCCTTTGCAAGCCAGTCAAGAGGTGGGTGTGGGCCAAGCCTTTATGGCCATGCATTGGGGTGAAGAATACTTAAGCGGCGTCTCTAGCACCGGGTTGCCCTTGTCAGGTGTGAATGCATTGACCACATCGGCCTATTGCCCCAGTTCCAAACAGCCCGAACTCAAACACGCTGCCGTCAAAATATTGAGAGCTGAACTGCCCTGGTCATTGCTCGGCGTGGCTTGGCTGCCTGACGACGAAGTGCTGAACGCGCGCGAAGCTTTGGTGCAGATGATGCAGCTGTTTCCGTTTGCGTCTTGTGTTCCGTTTTCGAACCACACGCCCTTAAGTGACCTGACCCAAGCCCGCAGTGGCGTGCTGTTTCGCGCTGCTGCACACGAGGCGCCGCCTGCTGAAGTTTTGTCCAAAATTGAGGCTATTTTGGTTCTGGACGGCAAAGAAAGTTTGCGCTATGTGGACCGAAAAAAAGGTCAACACCGCGCAATCAAACTAGTTCGCCCGGCAGGCCATGCTGAACGTGTGGAATTGCAAGGCTTTATTCTGGCCGGCGACACCAGCGCCGAAGCCTGGATCAAAACCGTGCTGCAAGACAACCTGCCCGCACAAAGCTATGGGCGCTTGCTGCTGGTGCCGGGTGCCAAACCCCCCGTCGCCGTGCAGTCGCGTGGCAAGCAGATTTGCAGTTGTTTTGATGTGACCGATGTTGCCATTTCGACCCATCTTGCGCACTGCAAAGGCGACGATGAATCGCGTTTGAATCAACTGCAAACCGCTTTAAAGTGCGGTACCAATTGCGGGTCATGTTTGCCGGAAGTCAAGCAACTGGTTCGGATGAAGTCTGGGGCGACTGTTGCGGCTTAGGCCACAAGACATCAACTTAAAGAAGGCGGGCTTGCTGCCCTTGCTTTTTAAGCAAACTCACCGCCTTTTTATCGAAGGACACAAAGGTTTCACCCCCCAGCCACTGGCCTTCGTAAGCAATGACGCCATCAGCGAAGTCGCCGCCCGCTTCAAGCACAGCAAGGCCCGCTTCGACTGCGGGTCGATTCATCTCCACATTCGCAGTCAGCAGCAAGGCGCGGATGGCGGCCGCCACGTCTGACAACGCCAGCCCGTAAAGCTTGCGTAATACCCACACCAACTCGCACAAACAGGGCAATGCTATGGCAATAAGTTCGGCCTCGGTCAACAACTTGGCGGCGGCTTTTGACTGCGCTGGGTCATCACCCACAACCGCCCGCACTAGCACGTTGGTGTCAACGGTGACCTTCATTTCTTTCCAGCCCAGCCTTGCGTGGCTACCTCATTGATTTCATCGAGGGTCGCAATTTTTTGGGTTCTCCCCTTCAACAAACCAACAAACCCGTCAATAGCCGCAGAAGGCCGCGCTGCCTTGATGACACCTTGACCGTCAGGAAGAAGATCCAGCTCGATCCTCCCTCCGGGCTTGATTCCTAGGTGTTGCAACACGTCTTTCCGAAAAGTAACCTGCCCTCTGGACGTGATGGTTAGTGTGGTCATGGCAACGCCTTTTCAATGCTTCAATTTTGATTCAACATTACCATTGTAAGGTGAAATAGCATTACTCGATGTAACTGGCCGGACTCCTCAAGCAAACTCAGCCTGTGCCGCTCAAAGTTTGCGAGCTGTTTTTGCAAACATTGCTTATGTGGCAACCTCCGCGCGGCGACTGGGCAATGCGCATGCGGTTTTGGGGCGAAAGTTCCGCGCGGTTACGAAAAATTCGTGCGACGCGGTGGTCGCGGAATTTTTTGAGGTGAAGTGAAAGGCCGCTACCGCAACGCATTTCACCCCAAAGCCCTATATGAATGCCTCCCGGATGACAAGAGCTTTCCGCTCGGTTCGTGCGTGGCTGATCGGCTGCGTCCTTATATCCGGCCTTGAGTGTGGGGTGCCCGGTTTCCCGCGCGAGGCCACTGGCCCTG
>JANNCN010000044.1:0-47902 GCA_031386665.1 Rhodoferax sp.
TGGAACGGATAGCTTGAAGGCGCTCTAGCCCAGAAAACCAGATTTGGCAGGTCAAATGGCCGAACAATCATCGCAATTGCCCAAGTATTTCGGTTGTTAGGACTACGCCGGGTTCCCGAATCGGTAATTCATCACGGAACCACAATTTGATCGGCCTTTTGGCAAAAATGTTACGACATCTTTACGCAGGGTTCATTGAATCTGCCAACCGCCAGCGCTAAACTTTCGTTATGGGTGTGCGGATTGACAGCGATTGCGGCCTTGCGGACAATTAAATTTGCCCATTAGTTCGTCCAATCTAGGTCAGAGTTGAACCAACGGCGAAATTGTGAACCCAAACCAAGGTTGATTTTCAGGAGTTTATGATGAAAAAGCTAGTGTTGCTCACCCTGTTGACCGGTACCTCAGTGCTCTGCGCGGCCCAAGAAGTGGCACGCGTGATTTCCAGCACACCTGTGGTGACTCAGGTCGCGGTGCCGCGCCAAGTTTGCTCTAACCAGCAAGTTCAAGTGCAGTCTCAGAAATCAGGTGCGGGTGGCATCGTGGGTGCAATCGCTGGCGGTGCGATTGGCAACTCGGTGGGCGGTGGTGACGGCCGCGCCGTTGCGACTTTGCTGGGCATTATTGGTGGCGCCATGCTGGGTGATCGCATTGAAGGCGGTGGCCAAACCCAGTCTCAAAATGTCCAAAACTGCACGACACAAACCTTTTATGAGAATCGTACAACCGCTTACAACGTGGTTTACGAATTCAACGGCAAGCAGTATTCGGTGCAGATGCCGCAAGACCCTGGTCCGACTTTGAAGCTACAAATCACGCCGGTCACCAGTGCCAATCCTCCTGGCGGCGTCGTGTCGCAAGCAGAAACTTATTACAACCCGCAAGTTCAGCAAGCGGTGCCCCAGACGGTTTACGTGGCGGCTCCAACGGTTGTTCAAACCACGCAGTATGTGCAACCTTACTATTCTCCGCTGGGCGTCAATTTGAATTTGGGCTGGTCTAACGGCAATGGACACCGCCACGGCCATGTCGCACCAACTTACCGCGTGCAGCGGGACTATTGGCGCAATCGAAGCGCCCTGGACATTCGCTGAAAATAGCATCAGTCGCCCAATCTATCTGCCAATCAGAAGGTTGGACTCTCTGAGCCCATACGGCTTTGGGCTTAGAGTTTCAATGCCTGAAGTGCCGCACGCCAGAGAAAACCATCGCAATTGAGCGTTCATTGGCGGCAGCGATCACTTCGTCGTCCCGCATGGAGCCGCCAGGTTGAATCACGCAAGTTGCTCCCGCGCCAATCACCATTTCCAATCCGTCTCGGAACGGAAAGAACGCGTCGCTTGCTGCGGCAGTGCCGTGGAGTGACAAGCCCGCATGCCCAGCCTTGATGCTCGCAATTTGACCTGAGTCGATGCGGTTCATTTGGCCCGCCCCTACACCCATCGTCATGCCGTCCGCGCAAAAAACAATCGCGTTTGATTTGACAAATTTGGCGACTTTCCACGCAAACATCAAGTCTTGAAGCTGCTCGGGCGTGGGTTGCTTTTGGGTCACAACCCTCAAATCAGCAAGTGTCAATTCGTGGTTGTCGGCCGTTTGCATCAGCAGGCCCGACCCCACCCGTCGAACGTCAATAGCGTTGTGCCCGCGTTCCCATTCGGTTTTGCCACCTGGTACGGGCAAATCAATTTGCAAAATTCGGACATTGACCTTGGACTTGAATACAGCAAGAGCCGCGTCGGTGTAGGCTGGAGCCATTAGCACTTCAACAAACTGCTTTGATATTTGCAAGGCCGCCGCTTCGTCCAGCAGGCAATTCAAGGCAATGATGCCGCCAAAGGCCGATGTCGGGTCGGTTTTGAAAGCTTTTCCATAGGCTTCCAGCGCGTTGGCACCCAAGGCAACGCCGCACGGATTGGCGTGCTTGACGATCACACAGGCGTTGGTATCAAAGCTTTTGACGCATTCCCAAGCGGCGTCAGCGTCGGCAATGTTGTTGTAGCTCAGTTCTTTGCCTTGCAATTGCTTTGCCATGACAAGCGAGCCTGGTGCGGGGTAAAGGTCGCGGTAAAAAGCGGCTTGTTGGTGCGGATTTTCCCCATAACGCAAGTCTTGCAATTTGACAAATCGCCCGTTGGACTGGCCAGAAAACAAGGCCCGGCTGCCATCGCCTTGAATCGACGACAGATAGTCTGAGATGGCGCCGTCATATTGGCTGATGCGGTTGAACGCCGCCACGGACAGTGCAAATTTGGTTTTGTCCGTTAACTTGCCGCTGGTTTTGAGTTCCTCCAAAACCACTGTGTACTGGCTTGAATCGGTCAGAACGCCCACATCTTTCCAGTTTTTGGCGGCACTGCGCACCATGGCTGGACCGCCAATGTCGATATTTTCAATCGCGTCTTCCAGGCTGCAGCCTAGTTTGGCAACGGTTGCCTCAAACGGGTACAGGTTGACCACCAGCAAGTCGATGGTGGCAATGCCATGTCGGGCCAAGGCCGCCATGTGGTCGGGTATATCACGCCGCGCAAGCAAGCCGCCATGAATGGTGGGGTGAAGGGTTTTGACCCGGCCATCCAGCATTTCAGGAAAACCCGTGTGCTCAGCCACTTCAGTCACTGGCAAGCCCTTGGCGGCCAAAAGTTTGGCAGTGCCACCGGTCGACAGCAATTTGACCCCCAATGCGTGCAGGGCTTGGGCAAATTCAACAATGCCGGTTTTGTCTGAAACTGAAAGGAGCGCGTTCATGGGGACGGTGATCAATTGAAAGTGAAGGATTGGGAAAGGATTACTTGATCAATTTGTGTTCAAGCAGCTTTTTTCGCAGGGTGTTGCGATTCAGCCCCAGCCATTGGGCGGCTTTGGACTGGTTTTGTTCGGCTTGTTGCATGACCACTTCGAGCAGCGGTTTTTCGGTGATTTTGACCATCATTTCGTGCATGCCGTCCGGTTCGGAGCCGTGCAAGTCCTTGAAATAGGCCTCCAGACTGCTGCGAACGGCCTCTTCGATGTGTTTCTTGCTCATGCTGTCGGTCTGCAAAGTATTTTTAATAGGAAATCGGAACGAACTACTCAGACACTGGCCGCGCAGGGGTCGTGTGTTGCGCGTTACCCGGGCTGAAATCCACGATGTGGCCATCGTCGCCGTCATTGTCCGTGGCTGAATAGGCAGGCAGCCTGTCCACCTGCGCGCCCAGGGAGTCAAAAAAATCAGCAACAGCCCGGGTTTGGGACGCGCAATCTTCCAGCAGGTTCATGCTTGCCCTGAAGGCCTCACCACCAGGCAGCGCTTTGACATACCAACCAATGTGTTTGCGAGCAGTTCGCACACCCAAAAACTCGCCGTACAGGCTGTAATGGTCATCCAGATGAGCCAGCGACAGGCGTTTCACGTCGGCCACCAAAGGCGGGGCCAAATGGGCTCCCGTGGCGAAAAAGTGGGCAATTTCTCGAAAAATCCAGGGGCGGCCTTGTGCAGCGCGGCCAATCATCAACGCATCTGCCCCAGTTGCCTTGAGCACATCGCGGGCTTGTTCAGGCGTGGAAATGTCGCCATTGGCCACCACCGGAATCTGCAAGGCCGCTTTGACAGCGGCTATGGTGTCGTATTCGGCCCGCCCGCCGTAGCCTTGCTCTCGCGTGCGGCCATGCACGGTGACCATTTGCACCCCGGCGTTTTGCGCTGCCATTGCAATGCGAACCGCGTTCTTGTTGGACTGGCTCCAGCCGGTTCGCATTTTCAGCGTCACTGGCACGCCATGTGGTTCGCAGGCTGCAACCACTGCTTCAATAATTTGCAATGCCAGCGTTTCGTCTTGCATAAGCGCCGAACCCGCCCACTTGTTACAGACTTTTTTGGCAGGGCAACCCATGTTGATGTCAATGATCTGTGCGCCTCGCTCCACGTTGTAGGCGGCAGCGTCGGCCATCATGGGCGCATCGGTTCCTGCAATTTGCACAGCAATGGGCCCAGCTTCGCCGTCGTGATTGGCACGCCGGGAAGTTTTAAGGGTGTTCCACAAATCACGCCGCGAGGTCACCATTTCACTGACCGCATAGCCTGCGCCCAGACCTTTGCACAATTTGCGAAATGGCCTGTCAGTCACCCCTGCCATGGGGGCAACAAACAAGCGGTTTGCCAATTGATAGGGGCCAATGTTCATGCTAAGAGGCAAATTGAGGCTGAAAAGCGTGTGGAGTGCTGCTTGACGGGCTGGAAGCGCCACAAAGCAGCTTCAAAAAGTGGGGTAAACCTGCAAGCAGCGCTATTCTAGCTGCTTAAAATTTCAGCAATTGAAATGAAATTTCAAGCGTTTGGTGAGGGATTCGAGGGTAGGACCGGCAGGCCGGCCCGATGGGTCTGCCTATACTCGCAGCAAACTATCAGCCCACCATGCCCGCCTGGATCGACCATCTCCTTAGCCTCTTGGCGCTGCCGCAATTTGGTTTGAGCACCGTGTTTGTGGTGTCGTTTATCTCGGCGACCTTGGTTCCGCTGGGTTCGGAGCCTGTGGTTTTCGGTCTGGTCAAGCTCAACCCCGAGCTGTTTTGGCCTGCAATTTTCACCGCCACCGTGGGCAACACTCTGGGCGGAGCGGTCAGCTGGGCTATGGGCCTCGCTTCGCACCGGGTGGTCGACAAGTACCGCCATTCCACTTCACATTTGAAAGCCCTGGACTGGCTGGAAAAAATTGGCCCCAAGGCCTGTTTGCTGTCCTGGCTGCCTATTGTGGGTGACCCGCTTTGCGCCGTGGCGGGATGGCTGAAACTGTCGTTTTGGCCCTGTGTCTTTTATATGGCCATTGGCAAATTCTTCCGCTATGTCTTGATGACGGCCGCCTTGATGGGTCTGTTCGATATGTTTTGGCCGGGATGGACTTTTTGAGCGGTCGTGAAGTTCAAGGTCGCCATGGCCATGGCGTTTAACCAAAAGTAGATTTCACAAATTTACTGCAATTTGCTATAAATATAATATCAAACTATTGAATAAATTCGGGAGCTAGAGGCCTTTTTTATTCATAATTTGGCCGTTTTGCGCCTAATTTCCGAAAAAAAGAACTTGCAGGTTCTTTTTATTGCAAACGGGCATCCCCATGGGGTAAATCGTCGGGCGGCGCATCGGCTTGCATGCGAAACGCCTCGCTGGCCCAAGCGCCCAAGTCAAGGCCTTTGCAGCGCTCACTGCAAAACGGGCGATGCGGGTTGCTGGCTGCAAAGACGCTGTCGCCATGGCACGTCGGGCAGGGGACGGTTTTCAATTTTTCCGGCTTCATGCGGTGTGGGCTTTCACCAATGGGATCAAGAGCAAAGCGTCAGTTCGAAGGAGCAGTCTTGCGTGTCGGGGTGCAGGCGGTCATCGGCCTCTTGGCGCATCATTCGGATGGACACCATCAGCCGGTTGCCACTGATTTCTGGCACCAAGCCAGTCGCCGGGTCTAACGCGAGGCGCAGCAATTGAAAAGTGCGCCCTTGTGGCAAATTTTGCTGAAACTGGCCGCCATTGGCGATCACTTTTTGCGGCACGCCTGAATCTCTGAGCAGTTTCAGCAGCATCTGCACTGAATCGGCCAGCGGTCCCAGTGTGGAGGCCCAGCGTTGCAAGTCGTGGCGGCGTTTGTCCACGGGTTCGTGCTGCCAGGCAAAGTAGGCTGGCAGGTCAAATTCACAAGTGCCGCCCGGAATGCCCACCCGGCTTCGGATGCTCATCAACCAGTCGTTTTCAGTCAGGGAATGCCCTGCTTTGCCAGGCAGGCCGTTCAGGGCCGAAAACTTGCTGTCCAGGTCGCGGATCACGTCGTCCAACACCTGTTCGGCAATTGCCGGATTGCCCCGGTAACCGTTCAAAATCTGCTTTTGTTTCTCAAGGTCGCGCAGCACATCAGACTTCAGGTCAGCCCGGGCGCCCACGTCCATCACTTCAAAAATCGTGGTCAGGGCGAAATGGTGATCCAGCGCGGAACTGCGCGATACGAGCTCACTCAAGCGCGTGCAAAGGTGTTCCAGCCGCAGGTAGGTGCGGATTCGTTCGTTGAAGGGATATTCGTAAATTATCACGCTTTGTTCCTGTCGGCATTGGGCTTGTAGCTACTGAGATGATAGCTCGAACCAACGCCAAATCTGGCTCACTTCAGACCCCAGCTCGATCAGATCGATCTGGTCATTGAAAATCACCAAGTCCGCTGCGCTGACTCGGGTCAAGCGCGTCGCTTGCGATTGAATGATCTGCTCAACCGCCTGGCGGCTCATGGCGTTTCGGGTCATGACCCGTCGAATTTGCTCCTCATGCGAGCAGTCAACCACCAGCACATGTGTCAGCTTGGGACGCCAATGCTGGGATTCGACCAGCAGCGGAATATCAAAAACGATGCAGTGGCTGCCAGATTGCAACGCCACGTCAGTTTGCCGACTGATTTCCAGCCCGATCAAGGGGTGAACGATGGCTTCCAGGCGCTTGCGGGCACTGGCATCTGCATAGGCCAAGGTGCGCATTTTGTCGCGGTCCAAGGCTTGGTCTGCGGTGATGAAGTCAACTCCAAACGCCGCCGCCAAGCTGGCAATGGCCGGGCCGCCTGGCCCCGTGGCAGTCCGAGAAATGGCGTCGGCGTCAATAACGGCAGCCCCTTGTTGGGCCAAAATTCGGGCCACCGTGCTTTTGCCGCTGCCGATGCCACCCGTCAAGCCCAAGCGCAGCGTTTTGCCCATGAACTACAGCCCGATGAAACGGGTGAGCGTCTGGGGCCCCAAAATCAGCGCAGTCAAACCGGCACCTGCTAAAAACGGGCCGAACGGAATGTAACCCCCTTCGCGCAATCCCGTCGTGAATTTCAAGGCGATGCCAACGATGGCGCCAATCACAGAGGCCATCAGAATCATCGGAATCAACGCCTGCCAGCCAAACCAGGCCCCCAGGGCAGCAAACAGCTTGAAATCGCCATAGCCCATGCCTTCTTTGCCGGTAATCAGCTTGAACACCCAGTAAATGCTCCAGAGTGACAAGTAGCCAGCAACGGCTCCCCACAAGGCTGAAGGCAAGGGCACGGGCGTCCACTTGACAGCTGCCACAATCAAACCGCCCCAAAGCAGTGGCAGCGTGATGTCGTCAGGCAACAGTGTGGTGTCCCAGTCAATCAGCGCCAAGGCGACAATGGCCGCCGCAAAACCGCACCAGGCCAACGCGGTGGGTGTCAGACCCCATGTCCATCCCGTCCAGGCAAACAAGGCGCCAGTTGCCAGCTCTACCAAAGGGTAGCGAATGCCAATAGGGGTTTTGCAGCTTGAGCATTTGCCACCCAAAACGGCAAAACTCAAAACCGGGACGTTTTCAAACCAGCGGATCTGGTGACCGCATTTTTGGCAGCGTGACCTGGGCACCATCAGATTGAAGGGTGGGACTATCGGCGGCACATTTGGCGCCGCAACACCAGTTGTTTCAGCGCACTCAGCCTCCCACTGAATCTCCATCATTTTGGGCAGGCGGTAGATCACCACATTCAAAAAGCTGCCAACGAGAAGACCTAAAACGCCCAGCAGACTGGCGTCCAACCATTGCATTGCGGGCATCAAACAACCTGGCCCAATTTAAAGATCGGCAGGTACATGGCCACCACAATACCGCCAATGATGGTTCCCAGAATCACGATGATGATGGGTTCCATCAGACTTGAAATACCTGCCACCATGTCATCGACCTCGGCTTCATAAAAGTCGGCAGCCTTGCCTAGCATGTGGTCGATAGAGCCAGATTCTTCGCCAATCGAGCACATTTGCAGAACCATGGACGGGAACAGGTTCACATTGGTCATGGCCACAGTCAAGCCTGTACCGGTTGACACTTCATGCTGAATTTTCAAAGTCGCTGCTGAATAGACCGAGTTGCCCGCCGCGCCACCTACAGAATCAAGCGCCTCCACCAGCGGAACGCCGGCCGCAAACATGGTTGATAGCGTGCGGGTCCAGCGCGCAATGCACGACTTGTCAACCAAAGTGCCAAAGATAGGCAGCTTCAGCATGACCCGATCCATGAACATTTGCACTTTGGCGTTGCGCTGCCAGGCTTGCATGAAGAAGTAAAAACCGCCAAACAAGCCGCCGAATATCAAGTACCAGTAGCTGACAAAAAACTCGCTCATGGCAATCACCATCAACGTGGGCATGGGCAGTTCGCCACCGAAGTTGCTGAACACTTCCTTGAAGGCTGGAATCACAAAAATCATAATTACTGCAACCACCACAAAGGCCACCACCAAAACGCTAATGGGGTACATCAGGGCCGATTTGATTTTGGATTTGATGGCTTCTGTCTTTTCCATGTAGACAGCCAGGCGGTCAAGCAGTTGGTCCAAAATACCAGCCGACTCGCCCGCTTCGACCAAGTTGCAGTACAGGTTGTCAAAGTACAGCGGAAACTTGCGAAATGCGACGCTCAACGAGGTGCCTGTTTCCACATCGGTGCGAATGTCATTCAGCAGTTTGGTGACGCGCGGGTTGGGGTTGCCACGGCCAACAATGTCAAAAGCCTGCAACAGCGGCACGCCAGCTTTCATCATGGTGGCCAATTGGCGGGTAAAAATGGCCATGTCTTTGGGGCGAATGCTGCTGCCCGCGCTCATGCGGCGCTTTTTGAGCTTGGTCGGCGTGATGCCCTGGCGGCGCAGTGCTGATTGAACCTGGTTCAGTCCGGCCGCTCGGGTTTCACCGCGAACTTGTTTGCCACCACGGTCTTTGCCTTCCCATTCGTAGACAAATTCTTTGACTTTTTGAGTTGTCTTTGCAGCTGTTGCCATAATTTTCCCAAGCCTTCCGGTTTCTATTCGTTGGTCACGGCAAGCACTTCTTCAAGCGATGTCAGGCCCTGTTTGACTTTTTGCAAACCCGCCTGGCGCAGAGTTCGAACGCCCTCAAGTTTGGCCTGCTCGCCAATGTCCAGAGCGGTGCCGTCCCTCAGTATGATGCGTTGAATCGCTTCGCTGATCGGCATCACTTGGTAAATGCCAATACGCCCCTTGTAGCCCAAGTTGCAGCTGGGACATCCTACTGGGCGGTAGCTGACCCAAGAGGTTGACAAGTCTTCCGCCGTAAAACCGGCATCGGTCAGCGTTTTTCTGGGCACGTCGAGCGGCGCTTTGCAGTTGTTGCAAAGGCGTCGCGCTAAACGCTGGGCAGTGATCAATATGACGCTGGACGCTATGTTGAACGGCGCAATCCCCATATTGCGCAAACGTGTCAGGGTGGTGGGCGCATCGTTGGTGTGCAGGGTCGACAAAACCAAGTGGCCAGTTTGCGCCGCCTTCATTGAAATATCAGCGGTTTCTAAATCGCGGATTTCGCCGACCATGATGATGTCGGGATCCTGGCGCAGAAACGACCTGAGCGCGGCTGCAAACGTCAAGCCCGCCTTTTCATTCACATTGACCTGGTTGATCCCCGGCATGTTGATTTCTGACGGGTCTTCCGCTGAAGCGATGTTCACACCGGGCTTATTCAGCATGTTCAAGCAGGTATAGAGCGACACTGTCTTGCCCGAGCCTGTGGGGCCAGTCACCAGAATCATGCCGTAAGGCCGACTGATGGCATGCATCATGCGTTCTCTTTCAATCGGATCGTATCCCAGGGCCTCAATGCCCAATTTGGCGGCACCCGGATCAAGAATCCGGATCACAATTTTCTCGCCAAACAAAGTGGGCAAGGTGCTGACCCTGAAGTCGATCACCCGATTTGGCCCGATCTTCAGCTTCATCTTCCCGTCTTGTGGCACGCGTTTTTCAGAAATATCCATTCTGGATATGACTTTGATGCGGGAAGCGAGCTTGTCTTTGATGGCCACTGGCGGCGCAGCAATCTCTCGCAACTCGCCGTCGATCCGAAATCGAACACGGTAGGTAGACTCGTAAGGCTCAAAATGCAAATCTGAAGCTCTCATGCTGAACGCATCGATCAACATTTTGTGCAAAAACTTGACAACGGGAGCGTCTTCGACCTCTGCAACAGACGACTGTTCACCGTCAGACAACGAGTCACTGGCGCTGTCATCAAATTCAAATTCGCCACCAATAATGTCTTCAATCGTCTCGGTGGCGGTAGCCGAGTTGACTTCAACCAGTTTGAGCAGTTTGTCGTACTCGGCAATCACCCAATCCACACCCAATTGGGTGGAGAATTTAATTTTTTCTGCGGCCTCTTGATCCGAGGGGTCAGCCGTCGCCACAATCAGTCGGTTGTGGCGCTTGCTAAGTACCACGATGCGGTAGGCCGCACAAATCTTGTTGTCCAGCAGACCTTTTGGAAGTCTTTGGGGGTCTATGGCGTCCAAATCAACCAATGGAGCTGCAAAAGCCGACGACATGGTGTGCGCCAGGTCGGACGCCGACACAGAGCCTGAACCGGTGAGTTCGGCAATAAAGCTGGTGCGGTTGGTGGACGCTTTGCGGTAAATGTCTTCCGCCGATTTTTGCCCCAGTTTCCCAGCGGAAACCAGCGCCCGCCCCAAACCGGGCAGGGCGATAGGTAGCGTTTCTCGCGTAGCAGTTTCGACTGAAGCCATGGTCTGAAAATGTACTACGTCGCGAGGGAAATGCCTAATAAGCTGTGTGCCACGGCCCACAAATAGGTGTGTTTTTTCACACTATCGCGAGCTTCATGGCCTGTATCAACTAATGGTCTCGGGAAAGAAGCTGGGTCGCAAGCTGCGTCAAGCAGGATGAAAAAGCGTTGGTGGGCAGGCGCCGGGCTGCAGCCACTGCGCGTCTGGCCTCAAGGGCTGCGGCTTCGCGGGCGACTTCCAGGGCACCCGTGTCTCTGACAATATGAATCACCTGATCCAGCATCGCCACCGAGCCGTTTTGGATTGCTGACTGAATCAGTTGCCGTTGCTCGGATGTTCCTCGCTGCATGGCGGCGATCAAGGGCAGTGTGGTTTTGCCTTCACGCAGGTCGTCGCCCATGTTTTTGCCCATCAGGCTGGTTTCGCCAGAATAGTCCAGTACGTCGTCTATCACCTGAAAGGCGGTGCCAAGCGCCTGGCCAAAATCTGCGCACGCGGTTTCCATGTCGCGGTCTGCTCCAGCCAAAATGGCGCCGACTCGGGCGCTGGCTTCAAAAAGTTTGGCTGTTTTGGATCGAATCACCGCCAGATAGCTGGCCTCATCCAGCGCTGCATTGTGCATGTTGATGAGTTGCATGACTTCCCCCTCAGCAATGATGTTGGTTGCATCGGCCAGGACTTGCATCACGCGCATGTCCTTGGCGTCAACCATCATTTGAAACGCCCGGGAATACAGAAAATCTCCAACCAGAACGCTGGCTGGGTTGCCAAACGCTTCATTGGCTGTCGGGTTGCCGCGTCTTAACTTGGACTCATCCACGACGTCGTCATGCAATAAAGTGGCGGTGTGTATGAATTCCACCACGGCAGCCAGGTTAAATCGCTGGTTGTTCTGGCTGCCCAAGGCGCCGCAGGAAAGCAAAAGCAGGGCAGGTCTCAGGCGTTTCCCGCCAGCAGCAATGATGTACCGCGAAACTTCAGCTACCAAAGGGACGCTGGACTGAAGCTTTTGAGCAATGACAATGTCCACCTCCCGCATTTCGTTGGCGATGATGGCAAGCGGGTTGTTGCTAGCTGGTGGGGCTACTTGCGAGGTTAGAAGCGACATGAATTAGAGAATTATAGAAAGCATCAAACAAGCCGCTTGCTTGGGGGGAATTCGGCCCAAATCGGGAGCTGTTCAAGCAGAATTGACCATGTTATACTAGAGGGCTCTGCGAAAATTCGTTCACAGAGCCTAAATTTAAGAGGTCATCATGTACGCGGTCATAAAAACCGGCGGCAAGCAATACAGAGTTGCAGCCGGCGAAAAAATTAAAGTAGAACAGATTGCTGCGGACGTAGGCCAAGAGATTGTGTTTGATCAGGTGTTGGCAGTCGGAAACGGCGCAGACATCAAGATCGGCACGCCCTTGGTGTCCGGCGCAACGGTCAGTGTCACAGTGTTGGCACATGGTAAGCACGACAAGGTTGGCATTTTCAAAATGCGCCGTCGCAAGCATTATCAGAAACGTCAAGGACATCGCCAGCAATTCACTGAATTGCTAATTGGTGCGATTGTTGCTTAGATTATTGCTTAAGCAATCAAAAGCGTTAAACCCAAGAGGCACAGGTCATGGCACAAAAAAAAGGCGGCGGCTCTACGCGAAATGGGCGCGACTCGAAGCCCAAAATGTTGGGTGTGAAAGCTTACGGTGGTGAATTGATCAGCGCGGGCGCGATCATTGTTCGTCAACGCGGCACCAAGTTTCACCCTGGCAACAATGTCGGTATCGGCAAAGACCACACCTTGTTTGCTTTGGCAGACGGGCATGTGTCGTTCGCCATCAAGGGTGCGTTGAACAAGCACACGGTCAGCGTCACAGCGCCGGCTGCGGTTTAAATCGCCAATTGGCGATACCGCTTGCCCAATATTGCTGAACAATTATTTGGGTTGGCTTAATTCAATTGAGTTCGATTTAATTCTTCAAATTAAGCTGCGGCGCAAACCAAAAAGCCCTGCGCGTTGCGCGGGGTTTTTTGTTTTTGGCCCGATTTGAACCGGCATTCAGCTTGGCCCATGAATTGCACGGGCAGGGCATTGAATAAAAAGCAGCTCAGGGACGGAAATAGTCCGATTCAAGGGTATCGCCCTCTAAAATTGAAGAAAAAGCCTCATGAAATTTGTAGACGAAGCCTTTATTGACATCTCAGCTGGAGATGGCGGGGCAGGTTGCGTCTCGTTTCGGCATGAAAAGTACAAAGAGTTTGGTGGCCCCAACGGTGGAGATGGCGGCCGGGGAGGGCACGTATTTGCCGTGGCCGACGTCAACCTGAACACCTTGGTTGACTTCCGGTTTTCACGCAGGCACGATGCAAAACGCGGTGAACACGGCATGGGGTCAGACATGTTTGGCGCTGCGGGCGCTGACATCACTCTGAAAATGCCTGTGGGCACCATCATCACTGACGCTGAAACCGGCGAAGTCCTTTACGAGCTATTGACCCCCGGCGAGGTGATCACGATCGCCAAAGGGGGCGATGGCGGTTTTGGCAACTTGCGCTTTAAAAGTGCGATCAACCGGGCTCCACGCCAAAAAACGCCGGGTTGGCCAGGCGACAAGAAAAGTCTGAAGCTTGAATTGAAGGTGTTGGCTGACGTAGGGCTGCTGGGCATGCCCAACGCAGGCAAGTCCACCTTGATCACTGCGATTTCCAATGCTCGCCCTCGCATTGCCGACTACCCTTTCACAACCCTTCATCCCAATTTGGGAGTTGTTCGCGTTGGGCCTGAACAAAGCTTTGTCGTGGCAGATTTACCCGGTCTGATTGAAGGCGCCTCTGAAGGTGCGGGCTTGGGGCATTTGTTTTTGCGCCATTTGCAGCGCACGCGCTTGCTGTTGCATGTGGTGGACATGGCCCCGTTCGACGACAGCATCGATGTGGTTGCTCAGGCGAAAGCCATAGTGAATGAGCTTAAAAAGTACGACGCTGCGCTGTATGCCAAGCCGCGCTGGTTGGTGCTTAACAAGCTTGACATGGTGCCTAACGATGAACGGGACGCGTTGGTGAAAGATTTTGTGAAGCGGTTCAAGTTCAAAGGGCCGGTGTTCGAAATTTCAGCCTTGACCCGCGAAGGCTGCGAGCAGTTGATCAAAACCATTTACAAACACATCAAAGCGCAACAAGTTGCAGAGCAGGCGCCGGTTGAGACCGATCCGCGCTTTGCAAATGATGCCGACATCTGAGCGACACCTGCTTGGCCTGCATGCTCCCAATGCGGTCTCTTGAATCGACTCCACCAAGTTCCAGTTGAAGTGAAAAATTCGCCGAGCTCCAATCTTCTGCGGCAAGCCAAACGCATCGTGGTCAAGGTGGGTTCCAGCTTGGTCACCAACGACGGGCGCGGGCTTGACGACCAGGCTATTGGTGAGTGGTGCAGGCAAATTTCTTTGCTGGTTCGGGGTCAGCCCGCACCTTTGGAAGTCATCATGGTGTCCAGCGGGGCGATTGCCGAGGGCATGAAGCGGTTGGGCTGGAGTACCCGGCCCAAAGCCATCAACGAACTTCAAGCAGCGGCGGCAGTGGGCCAAATGGGGTTGGCACAAATATACGAGACCAAACTGCGAGAGCACGGTTTGGGCAGCGCCCAAGTGCTGTTGACCCATGCCGACCTGGCTGACCGGGAGCGCTACCTGAATGCCCGCTCCACGTTGCTGACTTTGCTCAAGCTTGGCGTTGTCCCGGTCATCAATGAAAACGACACGGTGGTGAACGACGAAATAAAATTTGGTGACAACGACACCCTGGCTGCTTTGGTCGCCAATTTGGTGGAGGCCGACGCCCTGATCATCCTGACGGATCAAAAAGGTCTTTACACGGCAGACCCGCGCAAAGACCCCGATGCGCAGTTTGTAACCGAAGCCAAGGCGGGCGACCCGGAATTGGAGGCCATGGCGGGTGGTGCCGGCTCCAGTTTGGGTCGGGGCGGCATGATCACCAAAATTTTGGCGGCCAAAAGGGCTGCGGGTTCGGGCGCGTCAACCGTCATAGCTTGGGGCCGTGAATCCGACGCCCTGTTGCGGCTGATCCAGGGCGAGTCTATTGGCACTTTGTTGGTTGCTCAAACGCAAAAGAAACAGGCTCGAAAACAGTGGATTGCCGACCACTTGCAATTGCGCGGCGCGGTCTCTGTGGACGCGGGGGCAGCAGCGAAGCTCTTGGGCGAAGGCAAGAGCCTGCTGCCCATCGGCATGATCTCCGTTGAAGGCTACTTTTCGCGCGGTGACGTGATTGCAGTGCGGGACGAGGCGGGCGTTGAAATCGGCAGGGGCTTGGCTAATTACTCAAGTTCCGAGGCCAGGCTGATTTGTCGCAAACCTTCAGGCGAAATCGAAAGTTTGCTTGGGTATGTGGTGGAGCCTGAAATGTTGCACCGCGACAACCTGATTTTGGTCAATGCCTAACCGACACGGGCCAGAAACCCGTTAAGGGTTACCTTTGAACATCTTGTTGGTTAGTTGGTTGATCAATTGAGCACTGTCATTCGCGGCAATTGAGCGTCCTTGGCAAAGACCCTGTTGGGCCAGGGCCAGCGCATGTTTGGAGGTGTTGTTGCCGTTCATTGGCCGCCATTGAGGGTCTTTCACAGCCACCCATTGCCCCGCCGAGTTCGTGCGGGCGTGGGTCATGAACTCCCCGGTGCCGCAGCGAATCGCTTCAAAAAGCGCCTGGCTCACGGTGGCGCTTGTGGCGACCATCACGACTCGCACCACGCCATCGGGGGTGATGGCAAGGGTCGCAGGATCATACGAAAACTTGAGCCCGCTTGCCCCCGACATGTCGATGTGGATGAGGTGGTCTTTGCTGAAAGACGGTGGCGGTGGCGCGGGCGGTGGATTTATGGCGGTTAAATCGGTTGATGGAGTGTTTTGAGATAAACCCTGCGCGCTACCCGCCACAGAAATCGCAGTCAACATAACCGAGACCGCAAAAGGGGCAAAAACGCCCATCGAACACCGGCGACTAATTGACATGGGGCAAGCCTGCCAAAACCTGGGTGGCCGGGTCAGGCTCGAAGCTTGCGCCGGGGGGCAGCTCAAAACCCGGGTTCAGCATCATGTCGTGGGAGCCATCGTGTCCATGGTCGTGGCCTTGGTCATAGTCATGGTCGCGCGAACGGGCACCTTGGCGCAGGTAGCGGGTGCGAACGTCAAAACGCGGTAGGTAGCGGGACAGTTCGGTCAGGGCCATCTCGTACACACCGCGCTTGAACTCGACCACTGCATCCAGCGGCACCCAATAGTCGTTCCAGCGCCACGCGTCAAATTCTGGGTGGTCGGTGGCGCGCAGGTTCAAATCCCAGTCGTGACCCGTGAGCTGGAGTAAAAACCAGATTTGTTTTTGGCCTTTGTAATGGCCACGTGCATCTCTGCGGATAAAACGGTCTGGCACCTCGTAGCGCAACCAGTCTCGCGTGCGGGCCACCACACAAACGTGCTCCGGCTGGAGCCCCACTTCTTCATGAAGTTCGCGGTACATGGCTTGCTCAGGGGTTTCACCCCGGTCAATGCCACCCTGCGGAAACTGCCACGAGTGGGTACGAATGCGTTTGCCCCAGAACACCTGATTTTTCTGGTTGAGCAGGACGATGCCGACGTTGGGCCGAAAGCCGTCCCGGTCAAGCATAATCAAACCCCAATTTTTTAAACTGAGTCCATTATGCACAGAGTGCGCTTTGCATCAAGTGTTTAGGCCTTATAGATTGCCCTCAAGCCCCTCATTTATTATCTTTTTTGCTATCAGAATGACCTCATGAAAGCCTCTCAATTTTTCATCTCTACCCAAAAGGAAGCCCCTGCCGATGCCGAGGTCACCAGCCACAAACTGATGATGCGCGCGGGCATGATTAAAAAACTGGGGGCAGGCATTTACACCTACATGCCAATGGGTTTGCGGGTGATCCGCAAGGTGGAGGCCATCGTGCGCGAAGAAATGAATCGCGAGGGTGCCGTGGAAATGCTGATGCCCGTGGTGCAGCCCGCTGAATACTGGCAAGAAACCGGGCGCTGGGACAAGATGGGCGCAGAGCTGATGCGGGTCAAAGACCGCCATGACCGCGACTACGTGATTCAACCCACCAGCGAAGACGTGGTAACCGACATTGCGCGCCAGGAGTTCAAAAGCTACAAGCAATTGCCGCGCAATTTTTACCACATTCAGACCAAATTCCGTGATGAGCGTCGGCCCCGTTTTGGCGTGATGCGCAGCCGTGAATTCATCATGAAAGACGCCTACAGCTTTGACCGCGATTTGGACGGTGCCAAGTTGAGCTACCAAAAAATGGCCAAAGCTTACCGGGCCATTTTTGACCGCTTTGGCTTGAAGTACCGCGCCGTGGCCGCCGACAGCGGTGCGATTGGGGGCGATTTGAGCGAAGAATTTCAGGTGATTGCGGCAACCGGTGAAGACGCCATCGTCTATTGCCCCAGCAGTGACTACGCCGCCAACATGGAAAAAGCTCAGGCGCTGGCACCCAGCGGCCCCCGGGCGGGAGCAAGCCAAGCCCTGGTCAAAACCCCAACGCCGGGCAAAAGTACCTGCGCTGACGTGGCCCAATTGCTCGGTGTGGCGCTCAACACTACGGTGAAATCACTGGTTTTGGCGACCGACCAGAAAAACGAAGCAGGCGCAATTGCCAAAACCACAGTTTGGCTTTTGCTGTTGCGGGGTGACCACGACATGAATGAAATCAAGGTGAACAAAGTGCCGGGACTGGCTGATTTCAGATTCGCCACGGTTGCCGAGATCGAAGACCATTTCGGCTGTAAACCGGGCTACCTTGGCCCTTTGAATCTGCTTAAACCCGTCAAATTGGTGGTGGATCGCGAGGTTGCTTTCTTGGCCGATTGGATTTGCGGTGCCAACCAGCCCGACTTTCACATGACCGGCGTGAACTGGGGGCGTGATTTGCCCGAACCCGACCATGTGGCCGACTTGCGCAATGCTGTGGAAGGCGACTACTCCCCTGACGGCAAAGGTAAATTGGCAATAGAACGTGGCATTGAAGTGGGCCACATTTTTGTGTTGGGCACCGAATACAGCAAGCCCATGAACGCCACGTTCCTCGATACCGACGGGCGACCCAAGCTGCTGGAAATGGGCTGCTACGGCATTGGCATCACCCGCTTGCCAGCCGCTGCCATTGAGCAAAACCATGACGACAGAGGGATCATTTGGCCCGATGCGCTGGCGCCGTTCACAGCGGTGATTTGCCCGATCAGCCCAGACCGTTTTCCTGATGTAAAGGCGGCATCAGACCAGCTCTATGGCGATTTGATGGCTGCCGGTGTCGATGTGATTTTGGACGACCGAGGCGAACGCCCTGGGGCCATGTTTGCTGACTGGGAGCTGATAGGCGTGCCGCATCGCATCACCCTGGGCGACCGGGGCCTGAAAGACGGGCAGGTTGAATACCAGCACCGCCGTGACAGCCAAAGCACGCAAGTGCCGCTGGGTATTGTGGCCGCTATGGTGATTGCCAAACTGGCAGCTGCGCGCCCGCCTGCTGCATGATTGACGGCAAGGCTGGCGCAAATTCAGCGGGTGTCGATGGTGTCGTCGCCAGCGATGGGTTGAAGCCCGAACTGAGCAGAAGGCAAGTTTTGCAATTTGCCGCCTTCCCCTTGGGTCAAATCGGTGGCGGCCTTGGCGCGGCATGGGCTGCTGGCGCAGGTCGGGTCGGTCTAAAGTTGTCGGCCACTGCTGCCGGATCGCTTGGATTTGTCTACCTTGCCCACGCGGGCGGCCAGCTTGAGGAGCCGCTGGTGGATTCGGTGCGCGGCGCCTTAAGTTCGGCCATCTCCAACAGCGCGCCGCCGATTCCCGAATTTGTCGACACCCAGGGCCGTTTGACTTACTTGCGCTGGCTGGTGGCGCAAAGCGAACGCCTGAAAAAGCGCAAGCCCGATGCGCAAGTGCGTCACGAGTTTTTGCAAACCGTTTGGTACGAGTCCAAGCGCGCTGGGCTGGACGTGGCGCTGGTTTTGGGGCTGATTCAGGTGGAAAGCGGCTTTAGAAAATTTGCCTTAAGCCCCGTTGGCGCACGCGGCTACATGCAGGTGATGCCGTTTTGGACCCGGGTATTGGCTGATGGCGATGCGGGCAAGCTCTTTCATATGCAGACCAATTTGCGCTTTGGCTGCGTCATCATGCGCCACTATCTGGATCGCGAAAAAGGCGATTTATTTTATGCCCTGGGCCGCTACAACGGTTCACGCGGCAAGTCACCCTACCCTGACGCAGTTTTGGGTGCAAAGCGGTCATGGGACGTTGCGGTTAGCTGACTTAAATCGACAGAGTGCTATATTAATAATAGCAAACTATCTATATTATTTGAGGTCTAGAGGCCTATTTTATCCGTAACCTGCCATTTTGGGTGCATTAACTGCCCAACACAGCTAAATTTACCACAATTGTGGTAAATTTAGCGATATTTGAGTGCGCTCAGTGTGACGGCGCGCTCAGCACCTGCTGCAGCTCACCTGACTCGTACATTTCCATCATGATGTCGGAGCCGCCGACGAACTCGCCCTTGATATAGAGCTGGGGAATCGTGGGCCAGTTGCTGTAATCTTTGATGCCAGCGCGGATTTCAGCGTCTTCCAGCACATTCACGGTTTTAAGCGTTTTGGTTTCGACGCCGCAAGCCTTCAATATCTGAATGGCACGCCCTGAAAATCCACACTGTGGAAAGTTGGCGTTGCCTTTCATGAACAGCACGATCTCGCTACCTTTGACTAATTCATCAATCCGTTGTTGTGTGTCGCTCATTTCAAATTCTCCAAAGTCATCAATCCTGCATTATTTCACCTTCAAGGGCAATTTGCTCATGGAGTCGAAATTCGATCCAGCAAGCGAGCCAGTTCTTGGGGCACCGTGATGTGCGGGTTGTGGCTGGCATCCATTTCAAAATAGCGCCAGCCCGGTTCGCTGCGCGCCCGGTCGGCAAACTGGCGAAACACGTCGCCGGGGCCGTGTTTTTGGCAATAAATGTAGGTTTTAGGCTTTATATCTGCTACACCTGTGAGGTCAATGGGCTGCTCAAAAGTCTGCAGCGGCTGCTTGACCCGCCGGGGCATGGCCCAGGCCACGTCGTCCGCGCTGGTGTCTTGCGGCAAAGGGTTGGCGGGCACTAGCCAGCCGTTGCCTGTCGATTGGGCAAGCTCGCGCACTTGGCGACGATTGTCTTCACTCTGCAAAGACAACAGCGACTGCCCGTGCAAGGGCACAAACGCATCGAGATAAATGACCTGAGCCACGCGTTGCGCCGCTCTATCTGCCACGCCGGTGGCCACCATACCGCCATAGCTGTGACCTATCAGCACCACATCGTTCAGGTCTTCACAGTGCAAAACGCTCGAAATGTCGGTCATATGGGTGTTCAGGTCAATGCCAGCGTGGGCCAAATGCGCCCGTTCGCCAAGGCCGGTGCAGGTCGGCGTGACCAAACGGTGCCCCAACTCAGTCAGCAACGGATGCATCTTTTTCCAGGCCCAACCCGCGCTCCAGGCACCATGGGCGACTACAAAAGTGGCCATTTCAAATCCTATGTGTGTTTCGATCTATGCGTTTAACCATTGAGCGCCTTGGCCATATTGATGCCCGTCACGCCATACCCTAGCTTGGCGTAAAGCGCCTGTGCGCCTATGTTGTGGCCAAACACATGCAGCCCAATGCGGCTCAGCCCCAATTTGGCAACCAGCACTTCCAGCGCCTTGAATGCAGCCTCCGCATACCCTTGGTGGCGGTGCTCGGGTTTGACCTCCAGATCGTAAACATACGCCGAGCGCAGGCCGTGTTGAGTGACTTCAGCAAACCAGAGGTAGCCCACGATTGGGCCATTGCTTTGAGCCCAAATTTCAAAAAGGTAATTGTTTGGCGTGGCAAGCCCTTGGGGCAATGAGTCCTGAAAGTCGGTCCGAGAACGCTCCCAAGCCCCGTCAACCGGCCAGCGCCCTGCTGCTACGTTATCGTCTGCGTAGGACGAAATGGCAGCTTGCAGGTAGGCCTCGTAGGCCTCTGCACGCATAGGGCGCAAAAGGGTCATTGGCCGTCAGGTTTCTGGGTGCAGCGTTTCAAGCAGAGCCAATTGCTCACGCATTCGGCCAATCCAAAATCCCATGACTGCGGCAATCACGGTCGTAATGCCAATCAAGCTGGCTGCGTAGGGGCAAGGTAACCAGTTGCTCATGTCCATTGTGGTGTCGTCCTTTCAGTTTTGGTGGCGTGGCGCGCCTCAATCGAATTGGGCGCGGCTTTTCGCGCGCCATAGCCAAATACCAGTTGCAGCGAGTGCCGTGTAGTTCAGCAGCATGAACCATGGTGTGTTCCAGGCGACGCCATCGAAACCGCGCTCTGTGATCGGGTATATCACGGGGGACGGATAGTAATCGGCAGAATGCGTGAACACGTCAATGATTATGTGCGACCACCATCCCATTAGTGGAATCCACAGCGAGCGCCGTCCTGCCCAAAACAGAAGCGTAATTGCCCCTGCAACGATGGCGCTATGCGCGACGCAATGCAGGTGGTGCGACCAAATCTCAACCATGGGTGGAAGCGGGGGCTCCTGACCTGGCACTGCAATCGCGTACGCCCATAAAGCACGCACCGAGCCATCACTAAAAACCCACCATCCGGCTATCGGCAGCAGGTGAAACACATCGGGCAGCGTGGACAGCACCACAGTCGCAATCAAGGTGTGGGTTGGAACAGTCCAGCGGCGGCGCGCCAACGCTACACCAGCCCCTGCCCATAAAGCGTGGGCAAAAATGTCCATGGCTGCATCGCCCTTTCAATCTTGCTGGGGAGCTGCGCGTCTCAACCGCAGCGCATTGGTAATCACAGAAAAAGAACTTAAGCTCATCGCCAATGCAGCAATCATCGGCGACAGCAACCAGCCTGTAAAGGGGTACAGCACACCTGCGGCCAGTGGCACGCCGAGTGCGTTGTAGACAAAGGCAAAGCCAAGATTCTGCTTCATGTTGGCAACGGTCTGCTGTGATATTTCTCGCGCGACTGCGATTCCCCGAAGGTCGCCTTTGACGAGCGTCACTTGTGCGCTGTTCATCGCCACGTCGGTGCCGGTGCCCATGGCAACACCCACGTCCGCTTTGGCCAGCGCCGGGGCATCGTTGATGCCGTCACCTGCCATGGCGACAATTCGGCCTTCACCTTGCAGCTTGCTCACCATCGCCAGTTTGTCCGCAGGTTTGACCTCGCCGTGCACTTCCTCAATGCCCAGTTTGGCTGCCACTGCTTTCGCCGTGGTCAGCCCGTCGCCCGTGGCCATGATCACACGCAAACTGGACGCCTTCAGAGTCGCCAAGGCCTCTGCCGTGCTGGCCTTGATCGGGTCCGACACCGCCAGCAGACCCGCCGGCTGGCCATTCACAGCCAGAAACATCACGCTAGCCCCTGTCGCGCGCAAGCCCTCCGCCTGCGCCTTCAAGGGCTCTACGTTGACGTTCAGTTGGTTCATCAAGGCGGTATTACCCAACGCTAACTGCCTTGTGCCCACTGTGCCGCGCACCCCAGTGCCCGTGCCGGAATCAAAGCCTTCTGCCTTATCCAGCGCAAGACTTCGCTCGCGTGCTGCTGCGACGATGGCGTGGGCCAGCGGGTGCTCGCTGCCCTGATCCAGGCTCGCCGCCAGGCGCAGCACCTCATCCTCCGTGTAACCTGCGGATGCCACTGCGCTGTCAAATTTAGGTCTACCCTCGGTCAGCGTACCCGTCTTGTCTACGATCAGCGTGTCTACCTTGCGAAAATTCTCAATCGCCGCCGCATCCCGAAATAGCACGCCTTGGGTCGCTGCCTTGCCCGTAGCGACCATGATCGACATCGGTGTAGCCAGGCCCAGCGCACAGGGGCAGGCGATGATGAGTACCGCAACAGCATTGATCAGCCCATAAATCCAACTTGGTTCCGGCCCGGCGAATCCCCACACGAAGAGTGTCAAGACCGCGATGCCAACCACTGTCATCACAAAGTAGCCCGCTACCTGGTCGGCCATCCGTTGCATTGGCGCGCGCGACCGTTGGGCTTGCATCACCATCTGCACGATGCTGGCCAGAACCGTCTGCGAGCCGACTTTTTCAGATCTCATCACCAGCGCACCGTTGGTGTTCATGGTTGCACCGATCAGCTTGTCGCCCACGCGTTTGGTGATGGGCATGGGCTCTCCGGTCAACATCGATTCATCTACCGCGCTGCTGCCCTCAGTTACGACGCCGTCCACCGGCACCTTTTCGCCGGGGCGCACGCGCAGGCTGTCGCCCACATGCACGTGGGTGAGGGGCACGTCTTCCTCTTTGCCATCGGCAGTGATGCGCCGCGCGGTCTTGGGTGCCAGGCCGAGCAGTGACTTGATGGCAGCTGAAGTCTGCGAGCGCGCCTTGAGCTCCAGAATCTGACCTAGCAAAGTCAATGAGATGATCACCGCCGCCGCCTCGAAGTACACCGCCACGCGGCCCATGGACACAAATGAAGCAGGAAACACGCTAGGTGCCAAGGTGGCGACCACGCTGTAGACGAAAGCAGCGCCAGTGCCCAAACCAATTAGCGTCCACATGTTGGGGCTGCGATTGATGACCGATTGAAAACCGCGCACAAAAAACGGCCATCCCGCCCAAAGCACGATGGGCAGCGTCAAAACCAGTTCAATCCAGCTCTGCGTCGCCATCTCGAACAGTTGCAACCGATGCCCTGCCATGGCCAGCACCATGACAACGACTGTGAGAGGCAGTGTCCAGAAAAATCGCCGCTTGAAGTCTGCCAGTTCGGGGCCCTCACCCTCATCAAGCGTGGGTATTTCAGGCTCCAGCGCCATGCCGCATTTGGGGCAGGCACCAGGGTGATCCTGCCGCACCTCAGGGTGCATTGGACAGGTGTAAAAAGCGCCTGCGGCGACTGGGCTGACCACTGCTGTTATCGCTGCTGCTGCCGATTTCGAACTACCACCGCCTGCGACAGGACCTGAATACTTGGATGGGTCGGCGGCGAACTTACCCTTGCAACCCGCACTGCAAAAGTAAACTGCGTTGCCCTGATGTTGCAATGTGTGCGGTGATTGTGGCGACACCGTCATGCCACAGACTGGGTCTTTCAGCGGCAATGCGGCGTCGTTGGGGGCGATATCGGGTTGGAACGCCATATCACGCCATCAATCATTTTTGCTTGGCAAGCCACTGGTCGAACTTGGCAATTTCCTTCTTCTGCGCGGCAATGATCTGTTTGGCCATGGTTTTCATGGCTGGCGATTTTCCATGCGCAAGCTGCATCTCCGACATATCAACCGCCTGCTGGTGATGGATTTTCATCATCATCGCAAAATCTTTGTCGACATCGCCAGACATCGCCATCTTGTTCATGCCGTCCATACCCATCATCATCGACTTTTTCATGTCTTCAGAGCCCATCATGTCTTTTTGCATCTGGCCGTGAGGCATGGTGGCATGTGGGTTCTGGGCGGGCGCGGTTTGCGCTTGAACGGCTGAGACGAGACAACTCGCCGCCAAAGCGGTAGCGCACAGCGCGCGACAGGACTCGAACGATCTTGGATTCATGATGTTCTCCGTGAAAAGTATGGAGTAGTCATCATCTCCACCCAATTCACCAAGTCTGTGCGATGGCACTCATAGGCAGCTTACTTTGGCATCATCTTCTCTGCGCCTGTTACCACAAAGGCCCCTTGTTGCTGCTCAGCGGTGAACATGATTTTGTCGCCAGGGGTTAGCAGTGCCAGTTTGTCCAGAAGTGCAGTGTCTCGCACCTGAAACACCATGGTCATGCCTGGCATTTCCAGGTTTTTGATGGGGCCGTGCTTGAGGGTGATTTTCTTGGCATCTTTGTCTACCTTTCGCACTTCAGCTTCTGCCATGTCTTTAGCGTCCATTTTCTTAGCCGCCATAGCATCTGTGGAATGCGCTGCATGCGCATTCGGTGCAGCTGTCTGTGCCAATGCAGTCACACAAAAGCCAGCAGAAACAATAGCCGCGGAAACGAGAGAGTTGGTGAAGAATTTCATGGTTGTATTCCTTTCAAGAATAGGATTGATAAACGCTTGGATTGCTGTAGTGGATGACATGCATGGACAGACAACTAGTGCTTGTGGTTGCTGTGACCATCACTTTTGCCAGCTGAGGCCACTTTGATCTTGCCGACCATGCCTGCTTGGTAGTGACCCGCAATGAGGCAGGCAAAATCAAAATCACCAGGTTTATTGAATGTCCAAATGATTTCTCCGGTTTTGCCGGGGGCAACGTGGGCCATGTAGGGCTCTTCATGGTCCATCTTGGGGAACTTGACCATCAACGTCGCGTGCTCATCCAGTTCTTTTTTGGTACCGATCACCAACTCATGCATCACCGCGCCTGTGTTCTGGAGCACAATTTTGATGGTGTCACCCTGCTTCACCTCGATTTTGTCGGGTGTGAAGCGCATGGTGTCCGACATGCTCAGGTTGATGGTCTGTTTGACTGCTTTGGCATCGCCCGCAATGCCCCAGTCCTTTTGCTCCTTTTTGACCACTACGGGTTTTTTGGCATGGTCGTCGCCGTGCGCCAGTGCCAGTGTGGTGACTCCCGAGATCAGCATTGCGATGAGGATTCGATTGTGTTTTTTCATGGTTTGCCTTTCAGTTTTAAAAAGCGCTGGTAGATCAATGGTTGCTATGTCCGCCGCCACTGGACTTGCGTACTTTGAGCGGCGCGGTCTGGGTCATGGGTGCGCCGGTCTGCGGGTTGTTGAGCCCAGTCACGAGCCCGTTGTTGGCAGCGATTTCTGATTGAAAGCGGGCCGGCTCAGGCGTTGCACCGGTCCATTCAAAGGCCTGCGTCCCAGGCTGCTGTTTGAACCATCCGGGGTCTTTGTAGTCACCCGGTTTCTGGTCTTTGCGCACCTTGATCGTGGTGAACATACCGCCCATCTCTACTGGGCCATACGGGCCGGTGCCCGTCATCATGGGCAGGGTCTGTTCAGGCAGCGCCATCTCCATCTCGCCCATGTCGGCCATGCCGCGCTCGCCCATCACCATGTAGTCGGGCACCAGTTTTTGGATTTTTTTGATCAAGCCCCGATGGTCCACGCCAATCATGTTGGGCACGCTGTGGCCCATGGGGTTCATGGTGTGGTGGCTTTTGTGGCAGTGAAAGGCCCAGTCGCCTTCCTCGTCAGCGAGAAACTCGATTTGTCGCATTTGGCCCACCGCTACATCGGCGGTTACCTCGTACCAGCGGCTGCTTTTAGGAGTTGGGCCACCGTCGGTGCCCGTGATCAAAAATTCATGCCCGTGCAGGTGAATAGGGTGATTGGTCATCGTCAGGTTACCAATGCGGATGCGCACCTTGTCGTTCAGCCGCACGTTGAGCGAATCAATGCCGGGGAAGGCACGGCTGTTCCACGTCCACAGGTTTTGATCCAGCATGGTGTTGGGCTTGGGTGTGGTGCTGCCGGGGTCGATGTCGTAGGAGTTGAGCAGGAAGCAAAAGTCGCGCTGAACCTCGTCGATCAGTGGGTGCTTCTGTTTAGGATGCGTCACCCAAAAGCCCATCATGCCCATGGCCATTTGTGTCATCTCGTCCGCGTGCGGGTGGTACATGAAGGTGCCAGGGCGGCGCGCGATGAACTCATAGACGAAGGTTTTACCGACCGGAATCTGCTTCTGGTTCAAACCGCCCACGCCGTCCATGCCATTGGGCAGGCGTTGGCCATGCCAATGGATGGTGGTGTGCTCCGGCAGCTTGTTGGTGACGAACAGGCGCACGCGGTCGCCTTCCACCACTTCAATCGTGGGGCCAGGGCTCTGGCCGTTGTAGCCCCACAGCGTGGCCTTCATGCCGGGTGCGATTTCGCGAATGACCGGCTCGGCCACCAAGTGAAATTCCTTCACGTTATTGTTCATGCGCCAAGGCAGCGTCCAGCCGTTCAAGGTGACGACGGGGTTATAGGGCCTGCCAGTTTGGGGGATCAACGGCGGGGCAGTGTCAGGTTTTGTCATCATCACGGCTTCGGGCAAAGCCGCCATCGCGACCTTGCTGACGCTGGCCATGGTGACTGCTGTCACCGCCGCGCCGCCAAAAAATTTTCTTCTGTCCATGGAAATATCCTTGATTGGGTTCAGTGCTGCGCGGCGGCTTCGCCGCCCATGCCGCCAGAGCTGGCTTTCATTGAAGCCAGACCGCCGGCGGAAGTGCCCGTCAGGGTGGTTTGAAGGTCTGCCTCGGCCAACCAGAAATCACGTTGGGCTTCGATGGCGCTGTTGATGCTCATCACTTGGGAGCGGGTGTCTGCGAGCAAATCCCACACGCTGGCCAGCATGCCGTTGTAGCGCAGCACGATTTCGTCATTGATGAATTTGCGCAGCGGCACCACCTCGTCGCGGTAGTGTGTGGCGAGGTCGTAAGCGGTGCGGTAGCCGTGGTAGGCCTCGCGTGCCTCTGAGCGGGCCTTCACGGCCACCTCACGCACTCGCGCGGCAGATTGCAGGTACATCGCCTTGGAGCGCGCATTGCGGGCACCGCCCCAATCAAAGATGGGCAGGGGCAGTTCAACTTCGAAACCGCGACGTGTTTCCTGACTTCCTTCGGTGTTGTCAAACGTGGTGCTGTTGGTAAGGCTTAACCCCAAACCGTCGAAAAACCCCATCACCGTCTTGAATCCCATTTGATCGGCGACATAAGTCGATTCAGAAACAGCAGACCGAATATCGAGGCGCGACCGCAGGGCCTGAGCTTCCACATCGTTCATTTCTGTGACGGCTTTGGGCAGATCAGGCAGGCGCTCGGCCAGTGTGAAGTTGATTTGCTTGCCCCACAGACCCATCAGGCGAATCAGCTTTTCGCGTTCGCTGAAATTGGTTTGCTCGGCGCGGGCCAGTTGTGCGGTTGCGTCCGCTAAAAAGACCTGTTCGCGTGCTTGCTGCAGGCGGCTCCAGTTGCCTAACCGCGCCATGCGCCGTGCCAGCTCAGCACTGGCATCCGCCGCGTCTTTCACATCACGCATGTAAATCGCAGTTTGCTGCGCAGCCACGGCGGTGATCCAGGCCTTGCGTGTGTCTGATGCCAGCCTCACCACGTCTTGCGCTGCCATCAGCTTGGCCATTTCGTGTTGCTGGCCTTGCCACTTTGCCTTCCAGGGCAGGGTCAAGATGCCGATGACGTTGAAGCTCAGCATGCGTTCAATTTCGAGCTTGTCGCCCTCAGTGAACCGGCCAATCGAAAAGTGCGGGTTGGGCAAGCGCCCCATCTGCACGCGATCTGCATCGCTCACACCCAGCGTGGCCATGGAGGCCTGCAAGCTCGGGTTGTTGAGCAGGGCTATGCGCACGGCGGATTCCACGGTGATCGGGCCTTTGAGAAGCTCGGCGACGACCTCCTGAATTGCTTGTGGGTCTTGCGTCAAAGTGACCGCCACACCACCTGTTTTACCTTGAATCAATTGCTGAACGTCTGCTGCGTCACCGTCGGGCGACAACGTAGCGCAGCCGGAGATTACCAGAATGAGCGCTGTCGCACCCATCCGTTTGAAAATAGATCGCATGACGGCACCTAGTGTTTATGAGGGGTTGGCGCTGCGGGTGCTGCAGAAGGTGCCGCCTTGGCCGGCGCCGCTTCGGACGGTATGGCAGGTTTGCCACCAGGTTTGTCTTTGGCTTGGCTCTCTTCCCACTTGAGAATATCCACGTGCCCGCGCTTGAACTGGCCGACTTCGGCGTTCGCCTTTTTCCAATCTACCGATTTGGTTTCGACACCTGTTGGCGACTGATTGAACACGGATTGGTAGACGACCGGTGGCACCGACGCGCCAGGGTCAGTGACAACGGCCTGCGCCAAGGCGCTTGTAACCGCGAACGTGAGTGGGCTGAAGATGGCCGTGGCCATCAGTGAAATTTGATTCACGGAATACTCCTGATCTCTGCATACGTGGCTGTGCGCCACAAGAATTCGCCTGCACTTCGCCTAAATGGCGGTTTGCAAACGAACTAAGGCTAGGGACATCAGGAAATTGGTGGCTTCAAACTCAGCGCTCTGGGTGCGCTGGCAAAGCTTGCGCTGTCGCTGGACAGCACATTGGCAGCCACAAGGCTCGGCATTTGAGCAACGGAAAAGTCAGCCAAGCCAACGCTATGGCAAATCTGACAGGTGCCGCAGGTATCGCAGCGCCCATCAGACATTGATTCTGTGCCTTCACTCCCGTTGACTACAGTAGAGTCGGCAGAGCCAGCAATTGAGAGCTGGGCATTTTGACCGTGGCAGTCGGGGGTAGTTTTGAAAGCCGTTTGCACCGCGCCCGCCAATTGACCCGCCGCCATTTCCAAACCCATAACATCACCTACCCAACTGCGCAGGGGCAGTAGGGCGATCATGAGGACGATAAAGAAGCGGCGCATAAGTCGTTGGAGAGTGTACCGCTAGTTAAGTTCCACTGCCACCCGGACAACCCAGCAGGGGCATCCAGAATTTTTAAGCGATGGCTTGAAGCGCTGGCTTAGCGGCAGGCGGCCGGGTTGCGCCGCTGGTAGGGGCGGCCCCAAATTGAATTTCACCTGAGAGTTGCCCGCCTTCCTCAATCACCACCTTGCCATACTTAATTTTGCCAGTGACTTTGCCCGTGGCGTAGATCACCAGCTTTTGCCGCACGGTCAAATTGCCGTCAAATTGGCCATGGATCTCCGCAATGTCAATCTCAGCAGACCCTTTGAAAGCCCCTTGTTCAGAGATTTGCATCAGGCGGGAATCCATAGTCGCTTCGACTAAACCTTCGACAACCAAGGTGTCGCAATCGGTGATTTCCACGCCTTTGAGCTTGATATTAGGCCCGACCGTCAGTTTGCTGCCGCCTTCCCTGCTGGGTGGCTCGGCCACATTGGCCCCTGAGTTTGCACCGGTCATGGTGCCCGACTGCCCGGGTGCGGGCATCGCCTGGCTCGAATGGGGTTGGCCCAAACCAGCATTGTTATTGCTATTGCCATATTGCCCCTGCGCAGGGCTTCTTGGGGCGGTGGGTTCGCTTTCGCGCTTGCTGAAAAACGGTGTTTGCAATGCCATGACAGTTTCCTTTTAAAGTAGGAGCCATGGTAGGCTGGGTTAGCCCTCACTTCGTCTTGACAGTTGCAATATCTGTAACAGGAAAAACAGCCGCCCAGCCTCCTAGTCCAGTTTGGCGCCAGACGATTTGACAGCGGCAGCCCATCGCGGGGTTTCGGCAGCCAGAAACTGGGCAAAATCTTCGCTGCCCAAAAACGCAGGGTCTGCCCCTTGCGTCACCATTCGGTTGCGCACTTCAGGGTTTGTCATCACTTGCTTCAAAGCATCGCTTAATTTGGCGACCACGTCCCTTGGTGTTCCGGTGGGAGCCAAAAACCCGTAAAAACCAACCACTTCAAACCCTTTGAGTCCTGATTCAATCGCAGTGGGAATGTCCGGCAATGCCGGGTTGCGTTCATTGCTCGTCACTGCCAGTGCCCGCACCTTGCCTTGCTTGTGGTAGTTAGCTGCTTGGGGAATGCTTTCCGCCATGAACTGAACCTGACCACCTATCAAATCAGTGAAAGCCGGAGCGCTGCCTCGGTAGGGAATGTGCACCATAAAGAGGCCAGTGGCTGACTTGAACATTTCGGGAACCAGGTGAGAAATCCCACCGTTACCAGCCGACCCATAATTTACTTTTCCTGGGTTCTTACGGGAATAGTCAGTGAATTCCTTAAGCGTTTTGGCAGGAACCGCATTGTTCACCAGCAGTGCCAACGGCTGCATAGCCGTGCGCGCCAATGGCGTGAAGTCCCTGAGCGTGTTGTATGGCAGCTTGGTGTAAAGCGCGCCATTGATGACCATGACGCCCGTGTTCGCCAACATGATGGTGTAGCCATCTGGGGCGCTTTTCGCAACAGATTCTGCGCCGACAGAACCTCCCGCACCTGGCTTGTAGTCAACTATGACGGGTTGACCCAAAATGCCTTGCAGTTTGTCGGTGATGAGCCGCGCGTGCTGATCAAGGGGCCCACCCGCCGGAAAACCAATGATCAATTTAATCGGCTTTTCTGGAAAAGCGGCCACTGCAGTTTGAGGCAAAAAAATAGACATTGCCGCGAGGGCTGCAAGTGTCAACACAGTTCGCTTTTGGCCAACAAATTTTTGTTTCAGGAGCCTCATTCAATGCCCCAATATCTTGCTCAAGAAGTCCTTGCTGCGCTCATTTTGCGGATTGTTAAAAAAGTCGTGCGGGTTATTTTGCTCAACGATTTGACCTTGGTCCATAAAGATGACCCGGTCAGCGACTGCTTTGGCAAAACCCATTTCATGGGTGACACACAGCATGGTGATGCCGTGGCTGGCCATCTCTACCATTACGTCCAGAACCTCCTTGATCATCTCAGGGTCGAGCGCCGACGTAGGCTCATCAAACAGCATGATTTTGGGCGTCAGACAAAGCGCGCGCGCGATCGCGACACGCTGCTGTTGGCCACCCGACAACTGCAACGGGTACTTGCCAGCTTGCTCGGCAATCCGAACCCGTTTCAGCTGAATCATCGCTTTTTCTTCAGCTTCCTTCTTAGGCATCTTGCCGACCCACATGGGCGAGAGCGTTAAATTTTCGAGCACGGTCAGGTGGGGAAACAAGTTGAACTGCTGAAAAACCATGCCAACCTTTTTCCGGATGTCGTCAATGGCTTTGACATCGTCCGTTAACTCGACTCCATCAACATACAGGTGCCCTTGCTGGTGCTCCTCCAAGCGGTTGATACAGCGGATTAAAGTTGACTTTCCGGAGCCTGAAGGGCCGCAAATGACGATACGCTCCCCCTGCGCCACGCTCAGGTCAATGTCGCGCAGCACGTGAAAACTGTTGCCGTACCACTTGTTGAGTTTGTCGAATTTGATTATGGGTTCAGCCATGGTAGGTAGGTGTCTTTAGATAGGTTTGAGCCGAAACGGACAATGATTGAAAGCTTGGTATGCGCCTGTTTTATCGGGCCTTCCCTTTGTTGACTTGTTTTTCTACCCAAATGCTGTAACGAGACATTGAGAAACAAAATGCAAAGTAAATCATGGCAATGAAGATGTAGCCTTCGATTTTGAAAGGCCGCCAGTTGGCGTCAGAATTCAGGGCTAGCGACAAAGCACCAGTCAGCTCATAAAGACTCACAATGGTGACCAGTGACGTGTCTTTGAATAAGCCAATGAAGTTGTTCATGATGCTGGGCACGACCATGGCCAAGGCTTGCGGCAACACAATTTTGACTTGCGTTTGCCAGTAAGAGAGGCCCAAAGTGGCGGCAGCTTCCAACTGACCTTTGGGAATCGCCTGCAATCCTCCGCGAATCACTTCGGCCATGTAAGCCGCAGCAAACAACGTGATGCCCACTAAGACGCGAATCAACACGTCGATAGTGAAGCCTTGTGGCATAAACAGCGGAAACATGAACGAAGCCATGAACAAAACCGAGATCAACGGCACGCCTCGAATCAGCTCGACATAAATTGTGCAAAAAGTGCGAATTGCAGGCAGATTGGATCGGCGACCTAACGCCACCACCATGGCAATCGGAAAGGCCATCACCATGGACAAAGAGGCCAGCAAAATGGTCAATGGCAGACCACCCCAACGATCAGTCTCGACTTTAGACAGGCCAAATACATTGCCGTACATCAAGAAAAAGAAGACGGCCAAGACCAATGCCCAAGCGATGACTAACCAAGGTTTCCAAAAGGCCCGAGTGCAGCTGGCCACCAATAAACCCAACATCAAGCCGGTTGCGACCAATGGGCGCCATTGCTCTTCAAACGGGTACCGTCCGAATAGAATAATTCGGTATTTTTCTGTCACAACGCCCCAACAAGCACCAACCCCATCGACCCGACAGGCTTCAAAGTTGGGCGCCCAACTGGCTCGCCAAATAGCCCAGCTGAAAAGCTGAGGCAATATGTACAAAAGGGCACCGCCGACCACCAGGGTCATAAGGCCGGTAGCAATGTCACTGAAAAGGTTGATGCGCACCCAAGCCAGAAGTCCCTCAGTCTTGTTTGGAGCCGGGCGAGCGGCTATAGGTGCAAAAGTCTTCGCGATTGTGATGGGTGCGTTCATAAAAATTAACGCTCCTTGATTGCAGAACGGGTGTTGTACCAGTTCATTAAGAGTGAAGTAGTCAAAGATGTGGTGAGGTATACAAGCATCACGATGGCGATGCACTCAACGGCCCGACCGGTTTGGTTGAGCGCAGTATTGGCGATGGACACCACGTCAGGGTAGCCGATGGCAACTGCGAGAGAAGAGTTCTTGGTCAGGTTCAAAAATTGATTGGTCATAGGGGGAATAATCACCCTGAGCGCCTGAGGCAACATCACCTGTTGCATGGTTTGACCCTGGTTCAGTCCAAGAGCTGCGGCTGCTTCGCCTTGGCCCCGCGCGACCGACTGAATTCCCGCGCGCACCACTTCGGCAACAAAGGCGGCGGTGTACACCGTCAGTCCAATCAGCACAGACAGGAATTCAGGGGTGAGTGAGCCTCCATTTTCGATTGAAAAATCGCCTTTGGTCGGCGAATTGAACTCGGAAGGCGCACCACCAACTAACCAGCCTAAAACGCCTGCGGCAAGAATGATCGCAATTGGAGTCCAAATCATGCTTTTCAATTTGCCGGTGGCCTCGAACTGTTTGTGCGCCCAGTGACGGTAAACAAAGGCCAGAACGACTCCAGCGACGAGTCCAATAAATGCCCAAAGGTGACCTCTGGCCCAAACGGGCACTGGAAAACTCAGTCCACCTTTGCTTAAAAACAGCGGCCCCAATGTCCAGGCTTCCTGCGCGGCAGGCAAAACTTCAGTGAACATCAAATACCACATGAGCAATTGCAGCAAAACAGGCACATTGCGAAAAAACTCAACATAGGCATAACACAAACCACGCACCAAGGCGTTGCGTGAAAATCGACCGACGCCGAGCAAAGTGCCCAAAATGGTGGTCAAAATGATGCCAATAATCGCTACCCGCAAGGTATTGGTCAAGCCGACAATGAATGCCTGCCAATAAGGCTGCGCAGAGTCGAAGGCATAAAGGCTCTCGCCAATGTCAAAGCCGGCCGGCCCCTTTAGAAAATCAAAGCCGCTCTGTATGCCGCGCACCTGCATGTTGTGCATGGTGTTGGCAGCCAACCACCAAACCCCCAAACCTACAACACTGATGGCGATGATTTGGTAAATCAAGCCTCTAAACGCTTGGCTGCGCCAGGACCAGTTTTTCTTTTTGGGTGGGGCTTGGGGTGTCATCTACTTCTTCTATAGGTTTACACGGTCACTTTGGTGGGCAGCCCACAAGTCGGCTTGCCACAAAAAAAGCCACTGTTTAAGTGCAGTGTTGCACTGCCAGTGGCTTTTCTCTATCTCAACCGATGGTCAAAATTAACGAACTGGGTAAGCGTACATCAGGCCGCCTTTGTTCCACAAGTTGTTGACGCCACGAGGCAAATTCAAAGGAGTGTTTGGACCCACATTGCGCTCGAAGCTCTCGCCGTAATTGCCGACAGATTTGATAACTCGGGTCATCCATTCTTTGTCCAGACCCAAGAGCTTGCCTGTGTCTTCGTTGCCGCCGCCCAAAAGACGTTGAACGACCGGATCAGCGCTAGTGGCCTTCATTTGGTCAACGTTTGCCTGGGTTACACCGTATTCTTCTGCTTCCATCGTGCCGTAAATCACCCACTTGACAATGGCGAACCACTCGTCGTCACCCCGACGAACCATTGGGCCAAGTGGCTCTTTGGAGATCAGCTCAGGCAAAATCATGTGCTCTTTCGGGTCTTTTGCTACCTTGCTGCGGGTCGATGAAAGCCCGGATGCGTCAGTTGTGTAGGCAATACAGCGACCTGTGAAGTAGGCATTTTCGGCCGCCTCAAGCTTTTCAAAAACGACTGGCTTGATGCCCAGGCCATTGGCCTTGGAGTAATCAGTCAGATTCTTTTCAGTCGTGGTTCCCGACTGAACGCAAACGGTTTGGCCCTTCAGTTGCTTGGCGCTCTTCATTTTGCTTTTCACTGGCACCATGAAGCCTTGACCGTCGTAAAAATTGGTCACTGTCAGACTTAAACCGAGCGACGCGTCACGGGTCAAGGTGAATGTAGTGTTGCGTGCCAAAACGTCAACTTCTCCAGACTGCAAGGCGGTGAAGCGCTGTTGTGCATTGAGGGGAACGTACTTAACTTTCTCAGCGTCGCCCAAAGTAGCGGCTGCGAGGCCTTTGCATACATCAATGTCCAGCCCGGACCATTTGCCAGACGAATCAGCGGCAGCAAAACCAGCGAGGCCGGTATTGACGCCACAAACGACTTGACCGCGTGCTTTGATGGCATCCAGGGTCTTCCCTGCATGCGCTGGAAGGGTGAAAGCCGCGCTTAACGCTGCCAAAGCCAATGTTGCGAGTTTGAGGTGTTTGATAGTCATAAATTACTCAGTATAAAAGTCTAAAAATTCAGCCGTGTTGACATTTGACCGAAGTAAGAATGGTAGCGGCGCTAGGTTTGCGCACGCAATCGGGTTTGCACGGGTACATCATGCAAAAAACGCATGACCTAATAAATCCTGTTTCAAGTGGGGCAGAACTATATGACGCAATTTCTGTACCAAAGGCTAGTCCGGATTTTGCATTTGGATTCACCAAAATGGGGCAATCGTGCATTGGATTGAATCCGAGAGGAAAACCCTGATTGACTGGAACCACGTCCATCAACACACTCAGCCAAAAAAAGGGGCAAGTGAACTCTGTGGGTTGATTGATGTAGAGCTAGGGTTGGTTATTTTTTCTGATACATGAAAGAGACTCACAATGAACGAAAAGCAAATCCGCAGCCTCATTCAAGAGGTCAAGGTTGGAAAAACATCTCGGCGCAAATTCATCGACACCATGATTGGTTTCGGTTTGACCGCTCCCCTGGCGGCTCAAATGCTGTTGCATTCGGACGTGGCCCGCGCGCAGGCCGTTTCTGCTTACAAGCCAACCCGGCGGGGAGGGGGTGGGCCTCTCAAATTGCTTTGGTGGCAAGGCGCGACCCTGCTCAACCCGCATTTTGCTGTTGGCACCAAGGATCAAGAAGGTTCACGGATTTTTTATGAGCCATTGGCGGCTTGGGACAACGATGGCGAGATGGTTCCCATCCTGGCAGCAGAAGTGCCAACCCGTGCCAATGGTGGTGTTTCTCCAGATGGAAAAACAATCACCTGGAAGCTCAAACGCAATGTGACATGGCATGACGGCAAGCCATTTACCGCCGATGACGTGGTGTTCACAGCAGAATTTTCGGCAGATCCGGCGTCGGCCACTGTAACGACTGCTGCCTACAAAGATATCAAAGTCGAAAAGGTCGACTCGCACACGGTGCGCGTAATTTTTCAAAAGGCCCAGCCGTTTTGGGCTGATGCGTTTTGTTCTGCTGCAGGCATGATTTTGCCCAAACACTTGTTCGAGGCTTTCAAAGGAGCGAAGTCGCGCGAAGCGCCTGCGAACTTGAAGCCGGTCGGCACTGGCCCTTATAAGTTTGTTGATTTCAAGCCGGGTGACATGGTTCGCGGGGAGATCAATATGAACTACCACGAGGCGAATCGGCCATTTTTTGACACGATCGAAATGAAAGGCGGAGGCGACGCCGTATCGGCCGCACGTGCGGTAATTCAAACTGGCGAATACGATTACGCCTGGAACTTACAAGTTGAAGACGACATTTTGAAAAGGCTGGAGCAGGGCGGCAAGGGTCGCGTCGTCATCGTGCCAGGTGGCAACATTGAGTTCATTTTGCTCAACACCACAGATCCATGGACTGAGGTTGAGGGTGAGAGAGCCAGCGTCAAGAGCAAGCACCCCAGTTTAAGTGACCCGGCTGTGCGTGACGCTTTGAACATGCTGGTGGATCGCACGGGTGTGCAAGAGAATATTTACGGTCGCACAGGGGTTGCTACCAGAAACTTCCTGAACAACCCCGAGAAGTACAGGTCTAAAAACACCAAGTTTGAGTTCGACGTAGCCAAGGCAAGCCAGATCCTGGAGGCGGCTGGCTGGAAAGTGGGGGCCGATGGAATTCGAGTCAAAGACGGGAAAAAGCTGAAGTACGTCTACCAAACTTCCATCAATGCGCCCCGCCAAAAGACGCAAGCCATTGTCAAGCAGGCTTGTCAAAAGGCCGGCATTGAACTCGAATTGAAGGCCGTCACCGCTTCTGTTTTCTTCTCGTCAGATGTCGCCAATGTCGACACATACACCAAATTTTTCTGCGATATTGAAATGTTCACGACCACCATGACGCAACCCGACCCCGGCTTGTTCATGGAGCAGTTCACTTCGGCATTGGTTGCCACCAAAGAAAATAAATGGCAAGGCCGCAATATCACGCGCTGGCGCAATGCCGAGTACGACAAAGCGTTCAGTGACTCAGACACTGAGGCTGATCCGGTCAAACGAGCGGCGCTTTTCATGCGCATGAACGATCTCCTGGTTGAAAACCGTGTGGTGATTCCGGTGGTGTTTCGGCCTCGCGTTCAAGGAATTGCAGGAAAGCTGCAAGCGCCTGTTAGCGGTTGGGACAACGACCTCTGGCTGCTTAAAGACTGGTACCGCGCAGCTTGAATAGTCAGGCATGGCAGGCTGACGAATCACTCGGGCTGAGGGCTCGATGACCGATAAGGTGACGGTCAACTGTCCGAATGATTGTCACCGCATGCCCGATTCAAAAATCAAAATGCGCCTGCAACCTGCCAGCCAGTGAGATACAACTTTTGAGCACCTATTTTTTACGGCGACTTTTAATCGCCATTCCCAGTTTGGTCGGTATTAGCATGGTGCTGTTCACTGTGCTGGCTTTGGCACCAGGCGATCCATTTGGTGAGTTGGCCACCAACCCCAATGTCCCGCCTGAAGTTCGGGCCAATTTACGTGCCAGTTTCGGCATGGACGACCCTGTCATCACCCGGTATTTGCGATGGTTTTCTGCGATGTTGCAAGGCAACTGGGGGTTTTCATTTGTCAGCCGGGTTGACGTCGATGCTTTGATTCTCCAGCGTCTGCCAACCACCTTGTTTGTCATCGGATCATCTCAATTGTTGGCTTTGATGATCGCGCTACCGGTTGGCGTGATAGCAGCTACCAAGCCCTATTCGATGTTCGATCAAGTTGCAAACACACTGGCTTTCATCGGGTTTTCATTGCCGACCTTCTTCACAGGAATTTTGTTCATTTTGCTGTTCAGCATTCAGTTGGATTGGTTGCCCTTTGTTTACCGCTCTGACATCGCTGAAACGGGTTGGCGCTGGTGGTGGGAGCACTTCAAACAGTCGATCATGCCCATCACGGTATTGGGGCTTTTTCAAGCAGCTTCCTGGACGCGTTTTGTTCGCTCTGCTGTGCTAGATGTGATTCGGCTTGACTATGTGACCACGGCCAGAGCCAAAGGTTTAGCCGAACGCTTGGTGATCCTGAAGCACGTGGTCAGAAACGCGCTGATCCCTGTGGTGACGTTGGTGGCTTTGCAAATGCCCGCTATTTTTGGTGGTGCCATAGTGACCGAGCAGATATTTCGGGTGCCTGGCATTGGATCCTTGTTGATTAGTTCAATTTTGGCGAACGACACGCCAGTCATCATGGCGGTCACGTTTGTGTTTTCATGCCTTGTTATTGCCTTTAATTTGATTGCGGACGTACTGTATGGCTGGCTTGACCCGCGAATCTCCTTCAAATAGCACACCGTCTGGTATTGCAAGTCTGGCGAGCCTGCCTCCGCCAAGCTCCTTGGGTGGCGAGGCCTGGAAGCGGTTTCGTCGACACAAATTGGCTTTTGCAGGCGCGGTGTTGTTGTTGCTGATCATCCTTGCCGTGGTGTTGGGCCCATTCTTTTGGACGCTGCCTATCAACGAGATTGATTTCAAGTCCAAGCTGCAAGGCCCCTCCTGGCAGCATCCACTGGGCACCGACGACCTTGGGCAAGATCTGCTGGCGCGCATGCTCTACGGTGGCCGCATTTCTATCGCAGTCGGTTTTGCAGCCATGGTGATAGCGGTCGCGGTCGGCATATTGATTGGTGCCATTGCAGGAATGTCCCGGGGCTTTGTGGACACGTTTTTAATGTGGCTGACTGACCTGTTTCTGTCCTTGCCACAACTTCCTCTGCTTTTGTTGCTGATCTACTTGTTCAGGGACACGCTCAAAGTTTGGGTTGGGACTGAAGCGGGGGTCTTCATCATGGTGGTTTTGGTTATTGGCGGCTTCCGTTGGATGCCGGTTGCCCGGCTGGTACGAGCCCAGTTTTTATCCCTGCGCGAGAAAGAATTTGTAGAGGCAGCCCGCGCTCTGGGGGCATCTCCGTTGCGTCAAGTGGTGCGTCATATCTTGCCGAATTCTCTGGGGCCGGTGATCGTCGCGGGGACGATTGATGTGGCGGCTGCCATCATCGCTGAGTCCACTTTGTCATTTCTTGGGCTTGGCTTTCCGCCGGATATTCCAACTTGGGGTCGCTTGCTGTTTGACGCAAAAGACCACTTGGACATTGCAGCGCATTGGGCCTTGTTTCCAGGTTTGGCAATTTTCTTGACGGTGCTGTCGATTAACTACATTGGCGATGGCCTGCGCGACGCGCTGGATCCGCGCCGGGTCATGTAAGTCAAGCCATGGCCACACACCTCCTGGAAATCAAGGGCCTCAAAACCCATTTTGCGACCGATGACGGCATGGTGCATGCGGTCGATGGCGTTGACATGACCATTGACCGCGGTGAGACCCTGGGCGTGGTGGGCGAATCGGGCTGTGGCAAGAGCGTGACCGCGATGACCGTTATGAAATTGCTCGCCGTGCCGCCAGCCAAAATTGTGGCCGGTCAGATTCTTTGGAAAGGCCGAGACCTGATCCCGCTGTCCGCCAAAGACATGGAGAAGATTCGGGCCAAAGAAATTGCCATGGTGTTCCAGGAGCCAATGACCTCGTTGAATCCTGTTTACACCGTGGGCGAGCAAGTCGCTGAGGTGATTCGTTTGCACGAGGGCCTGAGTCGGCGTGCTGCCCTTGACCGCGCGGCCGAGATGCTGCAACTCGTCAAAATATCCAGCCCGCAGCGGCGCATTCATGACTATCCACATCAGTTTTCTGGCGGCATGCGCCAGCGCGTCATGATCGCAATGGCCTTGGCTTGCAACCCCAAGTTGTTGATTGCCGATGAACCCACCACCGCATTGGATGTAACCATTCAGGCGCAAATTTTGGATTTGTTAGGGGAATTGAAGTCAAAAATGGGCATGTCGATCATGTTGATCACGCATGCCATGGGTGTGGTTGCTGAAACCGCCCAGCGCGTGGTGGTGATGTACGCGGGCAAGGTGATAGAAGAGGCACCCGTGCGTGAACTCTTTGCCAACCCAAGGCATCCCTACACCCAAGGGCTGATTCGCTCGATTCCGCGCATCGACACCTCAGTCACGCAAAAAGTGCGCCTTGAAGCCATTGGCGGAACTGTGCCCAAACTGGTTAACCCAGCCCCTGGCTGCCATTTTGCGCCGCGCTGCAAGTTTGCCAGCGACCAGTGCACAGCCCAGACGCCCACACTGCGTGAGGTGGCTTCTGGCCACAAAGTTGCCTGCGTTCTTTGACCCTTTTTCAAAAGCATTGAACGATGACTGAACCTTTGTTGCGAGTCAAAAACCTGGTGAAACACTACCCCGTGAAGGGTGGTTTTTTTTCGCGCGAGCTTGAGCGTGTGCACGCGGTGGATGGCGTTAGTTTTGACATTCTGCCGGGCGAAACCCTGGGCTTGGTGGGCGAGTCTGGCTGTGGCAAGTCCACCACCGGGCGCTGTGTTTTAAGGCTGATTGAGCCAACATCGGGTGAGCTTTGGTTTGAAGGCCAAGACGTCACCAATGTCACCAAGGCAGAGCTGCGAGCGCTGACGCGCAACATGCAAATCATTTTCCAAGACCCCTATGCGTCGCTGAATCCGCGCATGACTGTAGGTGCCATCATTGGCGAGGCGCTGATCATCCACGGCCTGGCCAGCAATGTGCGTGATCGGGAAGACCGGGTTATTCAATTGATGCAAACCGTGGGTTTGCACCCCGACCATGTGCGGCGGTTTCCGCATGAATTTTCGGGAGGTCAGCGTCAACGCATCGGCATAGCCAGGGCATTGGCGGTGAATCCAAAGCTGATCATTTGTGATGAACCTGTGTCTGCGCTGGATGTGTCGATTCAGGCCCAAGTGATCAATCTGCTCGAAGATTTACAGGATCAATTGGGTCTGACTTACCTGTTCATTGCACACGATTTGTCGGTGGTAGAGCACATTAGCCAACGGGTGGCAGTGATGTATTTGGGGCGGATCGTGGAGGTGGCCAGTTCACGCGATCTTTACACCTCGCCCAAGCACCCGTACACCGAGGCCTTGCTGTCCGCTGTTCCTATTCCGGACCCAACCGTTGTGCGCAAACGCATTGTCTTGCAAGGCGACGTACCCAACCCTATCAATCCCCCCAAAGGCTGCCACTTTCACCCGCGCTGTCCTCAGGCCCAGGCGGTTTGCAAGACCGAGGCGCCGGTATTGCGCGAGCTTTCACCAGGGCGACTGTCGGCTTGCCACTTTTCGGTTTAAATTGAGTATCGAATTTCAACTCAGTTCAATTTAATTCCATGCGAGCACACTTCAAATTTTGGCCCAAGCGCCTGCCCCACGCCATCACCATTCCTGAAGTCTCTTTGTGGGACAACCTTGAAACCAGTGCCCGCCGTTATCCTCACAAAGCGGCGGTAGTGTTTTTTGGCAGCGTGTTGACCTACCGAGAGTTGATGCAAAAGGCCGAAAGGCTGGCCGCCTGCTTGCACGAAATGGGCGTTTCCAAGGGCGACCGCGTGGTGTTGTCGATGCAAAATTGCCCTCAATTGGTGATTGCTCACTTTGCGATTTTGCGAGCCAACGCCGTGGTGGTGCCGGTCAACCCGATGAACCGCGCTGAGGAGTTGAAACACTATATTGCCGACCCACGCGCCAAAGTTGCTTTGACGACGGCTGATTTGGCGGCTGAGTTGGCCCGTGCCAGTGACGCCTTGCCCGATGGCGAGCGCCTTCGTCACATGATCGTGACGCATTTCACCGATGCTTTTGACGCCACCGTGTCTGGCGACAATGCTCCCCCGGCGGCTTGGCAAGACTGGTTGATGACCCGCCACCCGCTGCCCGCTTTGCAGGGTGGGCAGTTGCACCCATGGGACGCTGCTTTGAGCGTCAACGCGCCCGCGCCCACTTTGACAGTTGGCCCCGCAGATCTGGCGATATTGCCCTACACCAGCGGCACCACAGGCTTGCCAAAGGGATGCATGCACATCCACAGCAGCATCATGCACAACGCTATTGCTGCGGGCCTTTGGGGCAGTGGTTCCGCCGAAGGCGTGGTGTTGACGGTTGTGCCCATGTTTCACATCACCGGAATTGTGGCGCTGATGCACGGCTGCATTCGCTTGGGTGCCACCATGGTGGTCATGCCGCGCTGGGACCGTGAGCTGGCTGGGCGCATGATTTCGCGTTGGAAAGTGACGAGCTGGACCAACATCCCCACCATGGTGATCGACCTGCTGGGAAGCCCCAATTTCGCAAGTTTTGACCTGAGTAGCCTGACAGGCATTGGCGGCGGCGGAGCGGCCATGCCCCAAGCGGTGGCTCAGCGCTTGCTTGAACAGTATGGCCTGCATTACGTAGAAGGCTATGGCCTGACCGAAACCGCTGCGCCATCGCACAACAACCCGGCGGATCACCCCAAGCAGCAGTGTCTGGGCATTCCGATTTTTGGCACTGATTCGCGCGTGGTCGACCCCGAAACCTTGGCTGAAATGCCGCAGGGCGAGCAGGGTGAGATCATCATTCATGGCCCTCAGGTTTTTCAGGGCTATTGGGGCCAACCCGAGGCAACCGCCAGGTCGTTTGTTGAGTTTGAAGGCAAGCAGTTTTTCCGCTCGGGCGATTTGGGTCGGGTCGATGAAGACGGTTATTTCTTCATCACTGATCGATTGAAACGCATGATCAACGCGTCGGGTTTCAAGGTTTGGCCCGCTGAGGTTGAGGCACTGATGTTTCGCCATCCTGCCATTCAAGAAGCCTGCATCATCTCGACCAAAGACGCCTACCGGGGCGAGTCGGTCAAAGCGGTAGTGGTTTTGCGGGCCACCCACAAAGCCACAACAGCGCAAGACATTATCGACTGGTGCCGCGACACCATGGCCGTCTACAAAGTGCCGCGCGTTGTTCAATTTGTTGACGTGCTGCCCAAAAGTGGCAGTGGCAAAGTGATGTGGCGAGCCTTGCAAGAAGCCGAGGCGTCTTGATTCGCCCAGTTTCCTGCTCTGCTTCCCGCTTTATCTTTTGACCTAACTCCCCTGAAGAAGATTCTTATGTTTGAAACTGCTATCGCTGGCAGCTTGCCCAAACCCGGCTGGCTGTCTGAAACCCAAAAACTCTGGCCGCAATGGCGTGCCCAGGGTGAAGAGCTGCAACAAGCCAAGGCCGACGCCACTTTGCTGTGGATCAAAGCTCAGGAAGATGCAGGCTTGGACATTGTGGGAGATGGCGAGCAGTCGCGACAGCACTTTGTGCACGGCTTTTTGGAGCAAGTGGACGGTATTGATTTCGAGCACAAAGTCACCATGGGCATTCGCAACAACCGCTACGACGCGCAAGTGCCGCAGGTGGTTTCTGCCCTCAAGTTGAAGGGTCGCGTGCATGCGTTTGAGGCGCAACTGGCGCGCGCCCACACAAAGAAAAAGCTTAAATTCACGCTGCCCGGCCCGATGACGATTGTGGACACCGTGGCAGATCGCTTTTACGGTGACAAGGTCAAAATGGCTTTCGCCTTTGCCGAGCTTTTAAACCAGGAGGCTTTGGCATTGCAGGCTGACGGCGTGGACATCATTCAATTTGATGAGCCCGCCTTCAACGTTTACATGAAGGACGCCGCTGATTGGGGGGTTGCCGCACTGGAACGCGCCGCGCAAGGTCTGACCTGCACCACGGCGGTGCATATTTGCTACGGCTACGGCATCAAGGCCAACAATGACTGGAAGGTCGGCCTGGGTGATGAATGGCGTCAATACGAAACGGTGTTTCCCGCTTTGGCCAAAAGCTCTATTCAGCAAGTCAGCCTGGAATGCTTTCACTCACATGTGCCACCCCATTTGATGAAATTGCTGGATGGCAAGGATGTGATGGTGGGTGTGATTGACGTGGCCAGCGACGTGATCGAAACCCCGGAAGAAATCGCCGACACCATTGGCCAAGCCCTTCAGTTTGTCCCCAAAAATCGGCTGTTCCCATGCACCAACTGCGGCATGGCCCCCATGAGCCGTGAGGTGGCTGTGAAAAAACTCGAAGCGCTGGCCAAGGGCGCTGCCTTGGCGCGTGAACGTTACAAAAATTAGGCAACATGACCAAACCGCTTTCTGTGTTGGGTAAGGCAACGCCTGCCGAATTGGGTTTGAGCCCTGAGCGCGTTCAGCGTTTGATGGATGTGCTGCAAGATGAGATCAACCGCAATCGCCTGCCGGGTTGTGTGGCGCTGATTGCCAGGCACGGCAAAGTAGCTTTGTTTCAAAGCCTCGGCTGGCAGCAGGCTGACACGCAGGTGCCGATGGCGAAGGACTCCATATTTCGCATTTACTCAATGACTAAGCCGATTGTCTCGGTCGGGTTGATGATGCTGTACGAGCAGGGTAAAGTCCTGCTGGCTGACCCGGTGGCCAAGTACTTGCCTGAGTTTGCGAATCAGCAGGTCTTTAAATCTGTTGAGGGCGTTGACTCCTTCGCACCCCTTCATCGGGCGACAACTGTGCAAGACTTGTTGCGTCACACCTCAGGGCTGACCTATGAATTTTTGGGCAATGGACCGGTTCAAAAACAGTACGCCAAAGCGCGAATCAGAACCGACTTGCGGGATCGTGCCAATGCCGAATTTGTGCCCTCTTTGGCCGCGATGCCGCTGATCGCCCAACCCGGCACCGTGTGGGAATACAGCCGCGCCACCGATGTGGTGGGGCGGTTGATAGAAGTTATTAGCGGTCAGACTTTGGGCGACTACCTAGAGCAGGCTATTTTCAAACCGCTGGGTATGCCGCACACTGGGTTTTCAGTGCCACTTGCACAGCATTCCCGCATTGCCGAGCCCTTTGGCAAAGACCCCGATGGTGCGCCGATGATGAAGGTGTTCGACGTGCGCACGCCAGTGGCCTTCGAGTCAGGCGGCGGCGGTTTGGCATCGACCGCCATGGACTACGCTCGCTTCATGCAATTCATGCTGAACCGGGGCGAACTGGACGGCGTGCGCCTTCTGGGTCCTCGCACGGTCGATTTCATGACCGCTGATCACTTGGGTGGCATCCCAATCAACGCGGGTGGCTCCAGCAATTTGATGTCGCCGGGTTACGGGTTTGGCTTGGGCTTTGCCGTGCGCACCGCAACTGGCGTGGCCAGCGTGCCAGGTTCGGTGGGCATGTATTACTGGGGTGGTTTGGCCGGGACGACGTTTTTCATCGACCCGAAAGAAGACTTTTTTGCCACGCTGATGATTCAAGCCCCGAACCAGCGCGAGTATTACCGGCATCTGTTTCGCGACATGGTGTATGCGGCGTTGCTTGATTGATGCTCTGGTTTAAATAGCGGTAAACAGCCATTTGACGAGAGCTAGCAGCCTGTTTGGTCAAGAAAACGTGATTTTTGGTCAAAAAAACTTGCAATATACCCAAATTGGGTATATTGCATCTTAAAAACAGCTTTTTGGCCATTTTTATGATAAAAACGACCTCTAGCTCTCGAATAATATAGATAATTTGCTATAATTGTAATAGCAAACATCTGCGTCGCAAAACCTCACTCCATCGCCACCTGCAACACCAGCTTGCCAAAGTTTTCGCCGTTGAACAGCTTCAACAGCGTGTCAGGGAAAGTGTTGATGCCCACCACCACGTCTTCTTTGCTTTTCATGCGGCCGTCTTTCAGGTAGGCGGCCATTTCGGCAATTGCCAAGTGGTAGCGCTCGGCGTAATCGAACACCACAATGCCTTCCATGCGGGCGCGGTTGACCAGCAGGCTGAGGTAATTTTTGGGGCCTTGCACGGGCGTGGTGTTGTTGTACTGGCTGATGGCACCGCAAATGATGATGCGAGCACCACGGGTGATTTTCGCCAAAACGTGGTCCAAAATATCGCCGCCCACGTTGTCAAAATAAACGTCAACCCCTTTGGGGCAATGCTCTTTCAGGCCGTCGCGCACCGAAGTGGGCGATGCCTTGTAGTCAATGCACGCATCAAACCCCAGCTCTTTCACAACCCAGTCACATTTGGCTTTGCCGCCTGCAATGCCAATCACGCGACAGCCCTTGATTTTGGCCATTTGACCCACGGTTTGGCCCACGGCACCCGCGGCCCCTGACACCACCACGGTTTCCCCGGCTTTGGGTTGGCCCACGTCCATCAGGCCAAAGTACCCGGTCATGCCCGGCATGCCCAACACGTTGAGCCACTGGGTCAAGCTGCCCAGTTTCAAATCAATTTTGACAAGGCCGTGGCTTTTGATCTCGCCTTCAGCCAGGTTCAGGTACTCTTGAACGCCAAACCCTGCCGACACCGCATCGCCCACGGCGAATTTCGGGTTTTTGGAGGCAATCACCCGGCCCACGCCACCTGCACGCATGACCTCGCCAATGCCCACGGGCGGAATGTAGCTTTTGCCCTCGTTCATCCAGCCGCGCATGGCGGGGTCGAGCGACAGCGCAAGGGTTTTCAACAGCACGCCACCTTCAGCGGGTTCCGTCACAGCTTCAGACGTGCTGCTCCAATTGGCGGCAGTGGGTATACCCACAGGGCGGGCAGCCAGGCGAATTTGATGGTTGACCAGTTGATTGACGGGTTGCGAGACGGTAGCGGCGGACATTGAAATCTCCTTGAAAAGGGATGCGATGCTAGAACCAAAGCCACCTTGGCTGGGTTGCCAAGGCGACAGGTGCGTGCCCTAGCGCTCGGGCGGGTCGAAACTTCGCTATGCTCGCACCGAAATGCTGCTTACAAAACTCGCGCCTAAACCCTGGAGTCTGCATGGTCACTAAAACCTCCAAATCATCCGCTGAAACGCCTTCCTCAGCGTCAGTTCCACTGACACGCAACGCGTCACCTCGCAAAGCGGCCTCTCGATCTGCTGCGTCTGCATTGCAGGGGTCGGCCCATTTAAACCGGCCCACCGCGTTGATCACCGGGGCATCCTCTGGCATTGGCGAAGCCCTGGCGCATTGCTTTGCCCAAGCGGACCATGACCTGATTTTGGTCGCCCGCAGCGCGGACAAACTTGAGGCTTTGGCCGCCCAGCTGCAAAACAGCCATCGCATCAACGCGATTGCAGCAGTGGCTGATTTGTCAGTTGCGGGGGCGGCAGCCAAGTTGTCAAGCACTTTGGCCGCCCAAAAACGCACGGTGGATGTCTTGGTTAACTGCGCGGGCGTACTGGAACAAGGTGCGTTTTTGAGCATTGATGCCGCCCAGCACCAGCAAATCATTGACTTGAACATCACTGGCGTCACGTCGATGTTGTCGGCCTTTTTGCCCGGCATGGTGGCGCGGGCCAGCGCCAGCGCCCCCAAACGGGTGTTGAATGTGGCGTCCATCGCAGCGTTTCAACCGATTCCCATGTTGGCATCTTATGCGGCCAGCAAGGCCTATGTTCTGTCGCTGTCAGAGTCATTGGCCGAAGAATTGCACGGCACCGGTGTGACCGTGACCGCGCTGTGCCCAGGGGTTACCGCCACCCACATGCTCACTTCTGCGGCCAGCAGCAACGACCGCTTGAGCAAACTACCCGCTTTCATGATCGGTGACGTGCATGCCGTGGCCCGCCAAGGGTTTGAAGCCTGCCAAAGCGGTCGCGCTATTTGCGTGCCCGGTGCGGTTAACCAGGTCACCACCCTGGCCTCTCGCGCCACGCCAAAATGGCTGGTGCGCAAAATTGGTGGCTTGTTGGGGCGCAATGCGTTGTAAGGTTGCAAAGCCAGCGTAACAAATCGCCTACCTAAAACGACCTCAGATCACTGTGATCATTGATGCAATCAGAATTTTTTAAAGTAATGCCATGGTGACAAAGTTAGCGAAAAAACCTGTGAAAAATGCAAAGAAACAGGCGAAAAAATCTGTTTCAAAGCCATTGGCAGTGCCAAAACCAGTGACGAAACTCAAAACCACCGTCGTGAAAAAAGCCGTGACCAAAGCTGCATCCCAAGCAAAATCGTCAACCAGCGCCGCTGCAAAGAGCCGCCGATACGACGTGGTTCTCTACGGCGC
>JANNCN010000176.1:0-3112 GCA_031386665.1 Rhodoferax sp.
CCGTGAACTTCGCCGCCCGCCTTTCAACAAACGACGCCACGCCCTCTGCCGCGTCAGCCGAATTGGACAAACGGCTTTGCACATCTATGAAGTCGTGCATTGCCACCACCGGGCCGTGCTCAATGGCTTTGAGCACGTTCAGGCGGGTGGCCACGACGGCAAGTGGGGCCTGTTCTGCAATGGCGACGGCAATTTTCAGGGCTTCGGTCAGCTCGTGGCCTGCAGGCACCACTTTTTGCACAAAGTTCAAACGCAGCGCCTCGGCCGATCCAAATTCATCACCCGTGAGCAGGTGCAAGAGCGCGTTGCCCGCGCCCGCCCGCTCAGCCATGCGCAAGGTCGCACCACCCGTGGCCATGATGCCGCGCTTGACCTCCAACTGCGAAAAACGGCAATCGTCCGCTGCCACCACAATGTCAGCGGCCAGCATCAGCTCGATGCCCAGGGTGTAGGTGATGCCTTTGACGGCCACCACCATGGGCTTGGTTCGGCGGCGATAACCGGGCATGGCCAAATCAAGCGGGTCCACCAAACCCAGCGGCACGGCCTTGATACCCGCGCGCATCAGCGGGGCGATCGACGGCAAATCAAGCCCGGCGGTAAAGTGCGCGCCCTGCGCATGCAACACGCCCACCCACAGCTCAGGGTCGTCGTCTAACAGGGTGTAGGCCTCGCCCAGTTCACGAAACATTTTGGGCGTGAACCCATTGCGCTTGGCGGGGCGGTTGATGCTGATCAGCAAAATATTGTCTTGCACGGTGCAATCCACGCTGCCGTCAGGGTGGTTTGGCGTGGCAACGCTAGGGTTTACCAGGGTACTCATTAAAGTCGGCTCCTTAAAAATTTTCAGGGTTTGTCGTCTATCTTTGGCGCTATCGTTTTGGTGGGCATTCATGTGCCACAGATTGGGCGAGACTTCAGAGGCAAACAGAGGCTCTTTGAAGGCCGAACTTGCAGTATGCCAAAACCCTGACAAATTGACATTGAACACAAGAAAGTTTTAAGACATGCTTGACTACATCATCATTGGCGGCGGCTCGGCAGGCTGCGTTTTGGCAGCGCGTTTGACCGAAGATCCCAAAGTGAACGTGGCGCTTTTAGAGGCAGGCGGTGTGGACAGCAGCGTTTTGATCCACTGCCCCGCTGGCCTGGCGGTCATGGCCAAAGTGGCCCCAGACACAAACTGGCGCTTTGACACCGTGCCCCAACCTGGCTTGAATGGCCGCAAAGGCTACCAGCCGCGCGGTAAGGTGCTGGGCGGTTCCAGCTCAATCAACGCGATGATTTACGCCCGCGGTCAACATGCTGATTACGACCATTGGGCGGTCCAGGGCAACACTGGCTGGTCGTTTGCCGATGTGCTGCCCTACTTTAAAAAATCTGAGCACAACGAGCGCGGTGGCGATGCTTTGCACGGCTCGGGCGGCCCCCTGAACGTGAAAGACCTGACCACGCCCAACCGCTTTGGCCCGGTGTTTATCGAGGCCGGTGTGCAGGCGGGATTTGCGCACAACCGCGACTTCAACGGCGAAACGCAAGATGGCGTGGGCATGTTTCAAGTGACACACAAGAACGGTGAGCGTTTTAGCGCGGCCAAGGGCTACCTCACACCCAACTTGGGGCGAGCCAATTTGCAGGTCATCACAGGCGCCCACACCACCCGAATTTTGATGGAAGGAAAACGCGCCGTGGGGGTTGAATTCAGCCAAAACGGTGAAGTCAAACAATTGAAATGCAGTCGGGAAGTGCTGCTGTGCGCAGGCGCGTTACAGTCACCGCAAATTTTGATGCTGTCTGGCATTGGCCCCCAACAGCATTTAGCCGAGCACGGCGTTGCCTTGGTGCATGACCTGCCTGGCGTCGGTCAGCATTTGCACGACCACCCCGACGTGGTGCTGGTGGCCAATGCGCCGCACCTGAAAGAGCTGTTTGGCATCTCGCTGGGGGGGCTGGTGCGGATGATCAAAGGCATTTTTGAATGGCGCAAGCACCGCACGGGCATGCTCACCACCAATTTTGGCGAGGCCGGTGGTTTTATCAAAACGCAAGCCAGCGAGCCGCTGCCCGACGTGCAACTGCACTTCGTGATTGGCAAATTGGTCGACCATGGCCGCAAAACCACCTTTGGCCTGGGCTATTCGTGCCACGTTTGCCTGCTGCGCCCGGTAAGCCGAGGCAGTGTGACATTGGCCAGCCGCGACCCAATGGCAGCGCCTTTGATCGACCCCAACTTTTTGGCAGAGCGAGACGACATGGATCGCCTGGTGCGCGGCTTCAAAGTGATGCGAAACATTTTGGCGCAACCCGCATTGATGAACCACGGGGGCGTTGAGTCCGACGCGTCCATCAATGTCAAAACCGATGAGCAGATCGAGCAGTTCATTCGCAATCGGGCTGACACCATTTACCACCCGGTGGGCACCTGCCGCATGGGCAATGGGCCGATGGATGTCGTCGATGCTCAGTTGCGCGTGCATGGCGTGCAAGGCCTGCGGGTGGTGGATGCGTCCATCATGCCGCGCATCGTCAGCGGCAACACCAATGCGCCGACCATCATGATTGCCGAGAAGGCAGCGGACATGATCAAGGCGGCTGCCGCTTGATTCTGCTGTTTTGGCCCAGGCCGGCAATCACCTGGGCCAAGTTGTTCACTTAACCCGCAAAGCGCTTTCGCGTCATGGCCAGCGCAATCCAAAACCCGCCAACCGCGTAAACCAGCAGCACCACCACATGCTGCACCCAGTGGGCAGGCCATTGGTCCATGAACAGCGGGCGCACCAGTTCAACCGCATTGGTCAATGGCAACCAGTCTGACAGAACCCGCACCAAGGGCGGCAATTGCTCTCGCGGAAAGAACACGCCGCTTAAAAACATCATGGGCGTCATGAACAGCGTGAAGTAATAGGTGAAGAAGTCGTAGCCCTTGGCCAGCGCATTAAAAATCAGCGCGATGCAACTGAAGGTGATACCGACGCCCAGCAAAATTGGCAAGGCCAACAGCAACTTGGGGCTGTGCGACACGTTCAGGGCCAGCATCACGCCCAAAATCGCAATCGCGGTCAGCAAGGACTTGAAGCTTGCCCACAGCATTTCAGCAAACAAAACGTTGTCC
>JANNCN010000191.1:0-50744 GCA_031386665.1 Rhodoferax sp.
AGGCGGTGGGTTCGGCTTCAATCATGCCAACATGGTCAAAGTCCCACGAGACTGACCCAGAGGTGCCCAATTGCCCTTTGCGAAACAGAACGCGCATTTCAGGGGCGGTTCGGTTCACGTTGTCCGTCAGGCATTCGACCATCACGGGCACGCGGTGCGGCGCGAAGCCCTCGTAAATCACGTGCTCAAAATGCACCGATTCACCCGTCAAACCCGCGCCCTTTTTGATGGCCCGATCCAGCGTTTCCTTGGGCATGGAGACTTTGCGGGCTTGCTCCACCACCAGTCGCAAACGCGAGTTGGATGCTGGGTCGGCCCCGTTGCGTGCGGCAATCATGATGTCTTTGGCCAGTCTGCCAAACAGTTTGCCTCTGGCATTGGCTGCGAGTTCTTTGCCCTTGGCTTTCCACTGTGCGCCCATGGTGTGAGTTCCTTGACTAGGGGTGGCAAAGCTTTGCACCCGTCGGTTGATGAATTTGAGAAGTCTGGTTTCGTCGCGCAAAGCGTCGAGTGCAGGCGGTGTGGCCGCAAGGCTTGAGTTTAATCGCCCAAGCACTTGCTTCGCGGCTATTGCACAGGATGAAGGAGACCCCTTTACCGCAGGGCCGGGTGCCAGTGTCAGCGAATTGGCGCGCTGGGGAAGAAAAGTAGTTGGAGCTAAACGTCACGACCTCAAAAGTCGTGCTCCAATTCGGTGTTGTCCGCCGATGGGTCTAAGTCTTCGTCATGGTTTTGCACGGCCAAGATCAAGTTGGATAGGGCCTCGTAAAGCGTCACCAAACTGCCGTCAGGGCGACTGTCAGTTGGGATTTCAAGGCGCTTTTGCGCCAAGTCGCGCAATCCTCCAAACGCACTGGCGATATTTCCATCCTTGTCAATAACGCCCTGCGCCCAGCCCACCGTGCTTGCAAAGCGCTGCGCCCCAGTGCTCAGGCGGTCTACCGTTGCTGCATCCATTGAGCTGCCCGGATTAGTACTCAAGGCGGCTCGCATTTCTTCGTACAACTGGTTGAGCGTCATTGTCATTGTTCCTCCTTTCTGTTGCTTGTATCTATTTCAATGACTGCCCAAACCGTCGTCAACCCGGCCTTCCAAAAAAACGCGGCTGGCCAGAATGTCTTCTGCCTCCAGCGTCATCAAGTCAATTTTGCCAAGCGATTGGCTGGCATTGGCAAACAGGCGGTTGGCCTGGCGCAGGCGTGCGCGGTCCAGCGCGTTGCGCACCGAGCGGGCATTGGAAAAGTGTTCCAGCTTCATGCGCAGAGTGATGTAGGCCAAAAAGGCTTTGTCAGCGTCGGGGCTGAAGCGGTAGTTTTGCTGGGCCAGCATCAGTTTGGCAATGTGCAGCAGTTCTTCGGCGCTGTAATCGGGAAAATCCACATGGTGCGCAATGCGCGAACGCAGACCCGGGTTGCTGTGAAAGAACTTGTCCATGCGGTCTTTGTAGCCCGCCAGAATCACCACCAAATCGTCGCGGTGGTTCTCCATGGTTTGCAGCAAAATTTCAATCGACTCCGCCCCATAGTCGCGTTCATTTTCTGGCTTGTACAAGTAGTAAGCCTCGTCAATGAACAGCACGCCACCCATGGCCTTTTTAATGACTTCCTTGGTTTTGGGTGCGGTGTGGCCAATGTACTGCCCTACCAAGTCGTCTCGCGTGACACAGACCAAGTGCCCCGTGCGCACGTAACCCAGCCGGTGAAGCATTTCGGCCATGCGCATGGCAACCGTCGTTTTGCCAGTGCCAGGGTTCCCCGTGAAGTTCATGTGCAGCGTCGGGTTTTGCGACGTCAGGTCAAACTGCTTTCGAAGGCGGTCCACCAGTAGTAGCGCCGCAATCTCCCGAATGCGGGTTTTGACGGGCTTCAAGCCAATCAAGTCTCGGTCCAGCGACTCCAGTACCTGCTGGACGTTAGACGCCTCAAACTCTTGCTGTAGATTGACGCGCCTGGTGTCTGCCGATTCATCGGCAGCCAGTGCGCCATCTGACACGATCACGTCGTTCATTGCAGATCTTCCTGTCGAACTGCGGTTCAGTAGCGCTCGCCCTCGGGCTTGTCCGTTGCGTAGGAATGAATGGTGTAACGCATGGTGCGGCCATCGGTTTCCTGACGCACCAGACCAAAGCCGGGCTCGTTTTTGGGTCGGTTCACGATATACGACATAGTCACGCTTTCCACCCCGCGCACAGAGCTGAAAGCCGTCACGCGGATGTAGTGGTTGGGAAATGTTTTGCGGCAATTGTTGATCTCCAGCAAGATCCCGGCGGGGTCTTTCATGTCAAACATGGGGTTGCCAAACATCTCCCAGTAGGTGTTGCGTGGGTGTGGGTCGTCGGTGTATTCGATGCCCATGGCATAGCCTTTGCCAAGGGCATACTTGATTTGCGCGGTGATTTGCGGATCGGTGAGTGGCGGCAGAAATGAAAACTGGCCTTGCGTCACGATCCTCGATGGGTTGGTCATCATGGTGGTGTTTCCTGACTGAAATGGGGGTTGATTGGGAGCTCGGAGGATTAAGAGCTGGCGGTGGGCGTCGCCACAAAGTCGGGGCTGTCCGTCGACGCGTAGTTGAATGAAATGTCTTTCCAAGTGTCCAGACCGGCTTTGAGTGGGCTGCACCACTTGGCAGCATCAGCCAAAATCTGCGGGCCTTCGTTCCAGATGTCGCGACCCTCGTTGCGCGCTTGCACCATCACTTCGAGCGCGGTGCGGTTGGCCACAGCACCAGCCTGAATGCCGTCTGGGTGGCCAATCGTGCCGCCACCAAATTGCAGCACCACGTCATCGCCCAGGTAATGCAGCAACTGGTGCATTTGGCCTGCATGAATTCCGCCCGAAGCCACTGGCATGCAGCGATTCAGAGACGCCCAGTCTTGGTCAAAGAAAATGCCCTTCTCTAGTTGAACTTTGGTGTGGGTGTCCAACAGCGTGTCGTAGTACCCGCGAATCATCATCGGGTCGCCTTCGAGTTTTCCCACCACCGTGCCCGCATGAATGTGGTCAACGCCCGCCATGCGCATCCATTTGCAAATCACCCGGAAGCTCATTCCATGGTTCTTTTGGCGGGAATAGGTCGAATTGCCCGCCCGGTGCAAATGCAAAATCATGTCGTTCTTGCGTGCCCAAATCGCCATGGATTGAATCGCGCTGTAGCCAATCACCAGGTCAATCATGATGATGATGGAACCCAGCGACTTGGCAAACTCGGCGCGGGCGTACATTTCTTCCATGGTGCCAGCGGTCACGTTCATGTAGTGGCCTTTGACCTCGCCCGTGGCTGCTGAGGCTTTGTTCACCGCGTCCATGCAATACAAAAAGCGGTCGCGCCAGTGCATGAATGACTGCGAGTTGATATTCTCATCGTCCTTCATGAAGTCCAGGCCACCCTTGAGCGCCTCATACACCACGCGGCCGTAGTTGCGGCCGGACAAACCCAGTTTGGGTTTGGTGGTGGCGCCCAACAGCGGGCGACCAAACTTGTCCATGCGCTCGCGCTCCACCACCACACCGGTTGCAGGCCCCTGGAAGGTTTTGAGGTAGGCCACAGGAATGTGCATGTCTTCCAGGCGCAAGGCTTTGACTGCCTTCATGCCAAACACATTGCCAATGATGGACGCAGTCAGGTTGGCAATGGAATTGCCTTCAAAAAGGTCAATGTCGTAGGCGATGTACGCAAAATACTGCGCTTCGGTGTTGGTGCCAGGCCCAGTGTTGGGCACCAGGTCAACCCGGTAGGCTTTGGCGCGGTACATTTCGCAAGCGGTCAACCTGTCTGTCCATACCACCGTCCAGGTAGCGGTCGATGACTCGCCCGCCACCGCAGCAGCGCACTCATCGGCGTCCACACCGGCTTGGGGCGTCATTCGAAACATGGCCAGCACGTCGGTTTCTTTGATGACGTAGTCGGGCTCCCAGTAGCCCATCTTTTTGTAGGGAATCACGCCAGATTTGTAGCGTTCGCGGCCCTCTTTCATTGTCTCGGATGCCATGTTTTTTCCTTGGGGTCAGTGGTTAAAAATGAACTCAATAATTCGGCCAGTTAGGGCTTGTTTGGCGACCTGTTTGGCTAAATCTGAAGAAAGTTTAGGGCGAGGTATGATTTAATAAAAGTAAAATGTTTTGACGATAACGATAGGTTTTTATAAATCATTTGTTCAAAGAGCAACCCATGCAACTTCGCCACGCCACCTTGCACCAACTGCGAATTTTTTTGGCAGTGACACGGCACAAAAGCTTTGCCCGAGCGGCTGAGGCGCTGCATTTGTCGCCGCCCACGCTGTCGCTTCAGGTCAAGCAACTGTCCACCACCGTGGGGCAGCCCTTGTTCGAACAATTGGGCAAAAAGATTTTTTTGACCGAGGTCGGGCAAACTTTGGCCGACGCCTGCCAAGACGTTGAAGGCCGCCTGGAGCGCTTAACGCAAGACCTGGCCGCCCTGCGCGGCATTGAAAAAGGCACTCTGAAGCTGGCAATTCTGACGACGCTGCAATACACCATTCCCAAGTTGCTTGGTGGGTTTTGCGCCGCGCACCCCGGTATCGAAATTGCGCTGTTTGTCGGCAACCGCGAAGTGCTGTTGCAGCGCCTCACCGCCAACCAGGATGACCTGTACATCATGGGTCAACCGCCCGATCAAATGGACGTGGATTGCGAACACTTTGCTGAAAATCCGCTGGTCATGGTGGCCCCGCCCTCGCACCCACTGGTAGGGCAAGTCAACATCAAGCCGGGTCAGTTGCGGGACGAGGCCTTCATCCTGCGCGAGCCTGGGTCAGGCACGCGGTTAACGACCGAGCGGTTCTTTACCGCGCAAGGCGTGTTGTTGAAGAATCGGCTTGAACTGGGCAGCAATGAGGCCATCAAGCAAACCGTGGCTGGTGGTTTGGGTGTGGCCGTGCTGTCTGCCACCACGGTTTCGTCCGAATTGGCGCTGAAAGAGTTGGCGGTGCTGGACGTGTTGGGTTTGCCGCTGATCCGCCATTGGCATGTGGTCTACCACCGGGAAAAAAAACTCTCCGCCGCCGTGAGCGCGTTCAAAGCCTGGCTTTTTGCGCACCGTCCTGCAGCAGCGGTCAGCTCCACGAATCCATCAGCGCGGCGCCCTGTTCGATCAAAAAAGCCTTGAAGGCCAAGGCTGCAGGCGATAGCTTTTTGTGGGTCAGGTGCGTGATGTACCAGTTGCCCCGCACTGGCAAGCCCTCAATGTCAACCAAGGCAATATGGCCACTGGCCAGCTCGTGGCGCACTGTTCGCATCGATAGAAAGCTCAAGCCCATGCCCGCCATCACGGCCTGTTTGATGGTTTCGTTGCTGGGCATTTCCATCACCACGCTCAGTGGAGTTTGGTGCTCCAAAAAAAGCCGCTGCATCGCTGCGCGCGTGCCCGAGCCTTGTTCGCGCACCACAAAACGGTAGTCGGCCAGCGCTGAAAACGGCAACTGCCTGCGCCGCGCCAATGGGTGGCTGGGCTCTGAAAGAATCGCCTGCGGATTGGTGGCAAACGCCGTCGCAATGCAGTCCATGTCCGTCGGTGCGCGCCCCATCATCACCAGGTCAGCCTCATTGCGGGCCAGCTTGCCCAAAATGTTCTCGCGATTGTCAATTTTGAGTTGCACGTCAATGCCTGGGAACAGTTGGCCAAATCGCACCAGCAGCATGGGCACAAAGTACTTGGCCGTGCTCACAACCGCCAGGTCAATCCGCCCTTTGTTCAAGCCCACGTGCCCGGCCATGGCGGCTTCCATGTCTTTAAGTTGCCCATTGGCGGCGATGGCATGCAGTAAAAACTCTTCGCCTGCCTGGGTCAGCCGGATGTTGCGCCCCGCAGGCTCAATCAAGGGCAGTCCAAATGCGTCCTCCAAATGGCGAATTTGCATTGACACGGCGGGTTGCGTCACAAACAAGCGTTCGGCGGCTTTGGACACCGAGCGTTCCCGGGCAACTTCAATGAAAGTTTGTAGCTGCTTGAGGGTGTAAGGGCGCATCGAAGAGTAAATTCATCAGTTAAAACTGATGAAAATTAGAAAAAACATGATTGGAGATTATAGGTCTTGCGGTCTAAAGTAAACGACTGAATCCAATTTCAAGTCTGAATTGGATACTCCTCAAAAACCTGCCGCTCAAGCTCTTTTTCAAAAAATTCGTCATGTTGTCTTCTGAACTGCAAGCCTTGATTTTCGATGTGGATGGCACCTTGGCCGACACCGAAAGCGTGCACCTGGCAGCCTTCAACCACGCCTTCAAAGAAATGGGTTTGTCGTGGTTCTGGGACGAGGCGCTTTACACGGAGCTGTTGAATATCTCAGGCGGGAAAGAGCGAATTCTTCACTATTGGAAATCAACCCACCCGGATGTGCGCGAGTTGGGCGCGGGCGCCCTGAACGACACCGTGAACCGTTTGCATGAGCTTAAAACCGCTGCCTACGAATCCGCCGTCAACGATGGCGCGGTCAGTTTGCGCCCGGGTGTGCTGAAATTGATCGAGGAGGCAAAGGCGGCGGGCTTGCAGTTGGCCATCGCCACCACCACGTCGCCTGTCAATATCGCTGCGCTTTTAAGCCGGGCGATCGGGCCAGACTGGCGAATGCGCTTCACAGCCATTGGCGACGCCTCCACTGCTCCCGTCAAAAAGCCGCACCCACAGGTTTACATGCAAATGTTGGCGGCACTGAAATTGCCCGCGGATCAGTGCATCGCTTTTGAAGACTCCAGCAATGGTTTGCGTTCTGCCTCAGCGGCAGGCATTGCCACCGTGGTGACGCCTACGCATTTCACTCAAAAACACGACTTCCGCGATGCGATCTGTGTGGTGGAAGATTTGGCGCAACTCGACCTTGCCAAGCTGCGTCAATTGCATGCCCAAAGATTCGACCGCATCGAAGTGAAACCCACCTAAAACTAATCGCCTGAAGCCGCTCTAGCAAAATGCCTACTTTGAATTCATCCCCACCGACCTTGCGCATCGCGCCAAGCCTGCTGTCAGCCGATTTTTCACGGCTTGGCGAAGAGGTCAGAGCGATTGAGACCGCCGGAGCAGACCTGGTGCATTTTGATGTGATGGACAACCACTATGTTCCCAATTTGACAATTGGGCCCTTGGTTTGCGAGGCGATCCGCCCGCACGTCAAAATTGGCATTGACGTGCATTTGATGGTGGAACCGGTCGACGCCTTGGTGCCACTGTTTGCCAAAGCCGGTGCCAACATCGTCACGTTTCACCCGGAAGCCTCTAAACACGTGGACCGCACCTTGGCGCTGATTCGCGACCATGGTTGCAAGGCGGGTTTGGTTTTGAACCCGGCGACCTCCGTGGAATGGCTGGATCATGTGATGGATCGGCTGGATATTGTTTTGCTGATGAGCGTGAACCCAGGATTTGGCGGGCAAAAATTCATTCCTTCAACCCTGGTCAAGCTGCGCGCCGTGCGAGAACGCATCACGTCGCACCAAAGTTTGGGTGGGCAGCCGATTTGGCTAGAGGTCGATGGTGGCGTGAAAACTGACAACATTCGCGACATTGTGCGGGCAGGCGCTGACACCTGCGTGGCTGGCAGCGCTGTCTTTGGCGCACCCGACGCCGACGGTAGTTATCACGCCGTGATGGCTGAACTGCGGCGCCAGGCATTCCTGCCGGATTGACGCAAAAAAGTCTTTTTGAAAGCGATTCATGCCAATTTCTGATCGAGAGCATCGCTCTACCCTGACCCAGTTTCTCATTGAGGAGCGAAGGCGGTTTCCGGGCGCCAGTGGCGACTTCAATGCCTTGATTCTGGATGTGGCGATCACCTGCAAGGCTATTGCCCGCGCAGTCGCTCTGGGCGAGCTCGGCGGCGCAACGGGCGATCACGCTGCCGACGTGGGCGGCGCGGTCAATGTGCAAGGTGAAACGCAAAAAAAGCTCGATGTGTTGAGCAACGAAGCCTTCATTCGGCGCACCGAGTGGGCTGGCAACTTGGCTGGTATGGCTTCTGAAGAGATGGACTTGCCCTACCAAATTCCTGCGCAATACCCGCGTGGCAAGTACCTGCTGGTATTCGACCCCTTGGACGGTTCCAGCAACATTGATGTCAATGTGTCTGTGGGCAGTATTTTTTCGGTCTTGCGTGTGAACCAGGATGTCGCCAACAGCGGCCGTGATGTGGTTGAAAGCGATTTTTTGCAACCGGGTGCCCAGCAGGTTGCAGCGGGTTATGCGCTGTATGGGCCAACGACCATGTTGGTGCTGACGGTGGGCGACGGCGTGAATGGCTTCACCCTGGACCCCAACCTGGGTGAATTCATGCTGACCCATCCCCTCATGAAAATCCCGGTTGACACCAAAGAGTTTGCGATCAACGCTTCTAACGCCCGCTTCTGGGAGGCTCCAGTCAAACGCTATGTGGATGAATGCCTGGCAGGCAGCACAGGCCCACGGGCCAAAGATTTCAATATGCGCTGGATCGCCAGCATGGTCGCCGAAGCTCACCGTATTTTGATGCGTGGCGGTGTCTTTCTGTACCCGCGCGACACCAAGGACACCAGCAAGCCAGGGCGCCTTCGTTTGCTTTACGAAGCCAATCCGATTGGTTTGATCATGGAGCAGGCGGGTGGGCGCGCGTCAACTGGCGAAAAGCCCATGCTTGGCGTGCAGCCCACGTCGCTGCACCAAAGAATCGGCTTGGTTTTTGGCTCCAAAAACGAGGTGGAACGCATTGAGCGCTACCACGCAGAGCCGCCTGCCAAAGAATTGCGAGACCCGCTGTTTGCCGAGCGCAGTCTGTTTCGGGACTAGCCGCAGCCAGACCTTAATTTTACCCATGCGTGGATGGGTCGTGTGATCTGGTTCGGCGCATCTGCAAGCCATCTTTACAACTTTTGGAGACATTTCATGTCTGAACGCCACCCAATAATTGCCATTACGGGTTCAAGCGGTGCTGGAACCACGTCAGTCACGCAAACCTTCGAGGCAATTTTTCGCCGTGAAGGCGTTCATGCGGCGACCATTGAGGGCGATAGTTTTCACCGCTACGACCGAAATGAAATGAAGCTCAAGGGTGCCCAGGCAGAAAAGGAAGGGAATATGAATTTCAGCCACTTCGGGCCTGAAAACAATTTGTTCTCAGAATTGGCCAAACTGTTTCAGGACTATGCGACCACTGGCACTGGAAAGCGACGCAAGTATTTGCATGATCCTCAAGAGGCTGCGCCCTACAAGCAGGAGCCCGGCACTTTCACCGCTTGGGAAGACGTCCCGGCGGGCACCGACCTGCTTTTTTACGAAGGCCTGCATGGTGCGGTGGTGACGCCCGAGGTGAATATCGCCCAGCACCCGGACTTGCTGGTGGGCGTGGTTCCTGTCATCAATTTGGAGTGGATCCAAAAGCTTTGGAGGGACAAGTCCAAGCGCGGCTACAGCACCGAGGCCGTGACCGACACCATTTTGCGCCGCATGCCGGACTATGTGAACTACATCTGCCCGCAGTTCATGCACACCCACGTGAACTTTCAGCGGGTGCCCATGGTGGACACCTCGAACCCTTTCATTTCGCGCGACATTCCATCGCCTGATGAAAGTATGGTGGTCATACGCTTTGCTAAGCCCAAGGGCATCGATTTTCAATATTTGCGCAGCATGATCGATAACTCGTTCATGAGCCGTGCCAACACCATTGTGGTGCCTGGCGGCAAGATGGAACTGGCCATGCAGTTGATCTTCACGCCCTTTGTGTGGCGCATGATGGAGCGCAAGAAGCGTGCAAGCTGATCTTTTTTGTGGAACTCAGACCATGAACACGCCAAACATTGAATTCGCCCGCCAGATGGCCAACGCCATCCGCATGCTTGCTGTTGATGCGGTTGAAGCCGCCAAATCTGGACATCCTGGTGCGCCAATGGGCATGGCAGACATTGCCGAGGTTTTTTGGAACCGACACCTACAGCACAACCCTGCCAATCCGCAATGGCCGAACCGCGACCGTTTTGTTTTGTCCAATGGCCACGGCTCGATGTTGATCTATGCCCTGTTGCACCTTACAGGCTATGCCCTACCTATGGCGGAGTTGAAGAACTTCAGAAAGCTGCACAGCAAGACGGCGGGCCACCCTGAAGTCGGTGTTACCCCCGGGGTAGAAACAACAACTGGCCCTTTGGGGCAGGGCTTGAGCAATGCAGTCGGCATGGCGCTAGCAGAAAAGCAATTGGCGACCGAATTTAACCGCACCAAAGACGGTGTAGTGCATGACGTAGTTGACCATTTCACCTACGTTTTTGTGGGCGACGGCTGTTTGATGGAAGGTATCAGTCACGAAGCCTGTTCACTGGCCGGAACGCTGCGCTTGTCCAAGCTGATCGCGTTTTACGATGACAATGGAATCTCAATTGACGGCCACGTCAGCGGTTGGTTCACAGACGACACGCCCGCTCGCTTCAGTGCGTATGGATGGAACGTGATCGCGGCAGTCGATGGCCATGACTCGGCTGCACTGAACGCTGCCGTGGTGGCTGCCAAGACCCAATCTGCTTTGGCGGATGGCAAGCCCACTCTGATTTGCTGCAAAACGGTCATTGGCATGGGTTCGCCAAACAAAGCCGGGACGCATGATGTTCATGGGGCAGCTCTTGGCGCTGCCGAGGTGATTGCGACGCGCGAGGCCTTGCGCTGGACGGCTCCCGCCTTTGCAATTCCGGTGGAACTGTCAAAGGCCTGGAGTGCGGTTGAGCGCGGCCAATTGGCAGAACGCGCCTGGCGTGTTCGGTTCGAGGCCTATCGCAGTCACTTCCCAGCGCAGGCTTCTGAGTTTGAGCGTCGCATGGCAGGTGATCTTTTGCCAAGCTTCGCGTCGAAGTTGCCAGCCCTGTTGGCCGACATAGCCGCCAAACCAGACGCTATTGCAACCCGCAAGGCCAGCCAAAACGCACTGGACGCCCTGAACGCCCAAGTGCCCGAATTTTTTGGTGGAAGTGCTGATTTGACCGGCTCCAACCTGACCAATTTCAAAGGGTGTGTCAAGGCGGGTCGGGATCAGTGGGGCAACCACTTGAGCTATGGTGTGCGCGAGTTTGGTATGGCAGCCATCATGAACGGCATGGCCTTGCACGGCGGCTATATTCCCTATGGCGGCACATTTCTGACTTTCAGCGACTACAGTCGCAACGCCATTCGCATGGCCGCGTTGATGAAGCTTCGGGTGATTCATGTATTCACGCACGACAGCATCGGTTTGGGCGAAGACGGGCCGACGCACCAAAGTGTCGAACACACACCTTCTTTGCGCATCATTCCCAATCTGGACGTTTGGCGCCCAGCAGATGGACTGGAAACGGCGGTCGCGTGGGCCTTTGCAATTGCGCGCCAAGACGGTCCCAGTGCGCTGTGCTTATCTCGGCAAAATTTGCCGCGCTTGACCAACGAGACCCTGGTCGAAAGCATACGCCGCGGTGGCTATGTGTTGTCGGACATGCCAAACGCTCAAGTGGTCATTGTGTCGACGGGTTCAGAGCTGGAGTTGGCTATTGGCGCGCAAGCCAGCCTGGCCGCCGAGGGCATCGCAACCCGAGTCGTGTCGATGCCTTGCACCAACGTCTTTGACAGGCAGTCTGACGACTATCAACTGCAGGTACTGCCTCTGCATTTGCCTACAGTTGCCATTGAAGCTGCGCACCCTGATTTTTGGCGCAAATACGTCGGGCGAACGGGCTCGGTGGTTGGCATCGCCACATTTGGTGAGTCAGCGCCAGCCAAAGACTTGTACCAGCACTTCGGCATCACAACTGACAAGGTGGTGGAGGCTGTTCGCAGGAATGTGCGCGCGGGCCAAGCGGTTTCGTCGGCGGCTTGAAGATAGGTGTATTGCATGAACAAGTCTTTTGACCTGATGATTTTCGATTTGGACGGCACCTTGGTGGAAACAGCGCCAGAAATTTTTGATGCCGTGAATGATTGCCTTCAGCAGTTTGCGCTACCTTTGGTGACCCTGCAGCAAGTCACTGATTGGATTGGCCATGGCACCCGCGAATTGTTGGTTCAAGCCTTGGCCCAGAGCAAGGGAATAGACGTTAGCGCCGTCAGGGCTAGCGCGGACTTATCCGTCATTTCGTCAGAGTTCGATCAGCACTATGCAAAGCGGTGTGGGACTCGCAGCCAACTTTACCCAGAAGTTTTGAGTTCTTTAAAGACACTGCGCGAAAGAGGCGTGAAGTTGGCCATGGTCACCAACAAGGAAGGGCGTTACACCAACGCGGTGCTTAAAGTGCACGGTTTGATGCCGTTGTTGGACTGGGTGGTTTGTGGCGACACGTTGGCCACCAAAAAGCCCGATCCGGCTGGCATCCTGGAATGCCTGAAACAGTTTGATGTTCCCAGAAATCGGACGCTCTTTGTGGGTGATTCCAGCATCGATGTGGCGACCGCACGCAACGCGGACATTCAAGTCTGGGTTTTGCCGTATGGGTACAACATGGGCCAGCCCATTAGCACCAGCAACCCCGACAGGGTCATTGCAGACTGTTCCTATTTGCTTGATCCCAAACTTTCTTAAATTAGCCTCAATCGGAGTTTTCAATGGCTTTTGTGTCCCTTCGCCAAGTTTTAGACCACGCTGCCGAAAACAATTACGGCGTACCGGCGTTCAATGTCAACAATCTGGAGCAGATCATTGCCATCATGGAAGTCGCAGAAGCCACTGACAGTCCGGTGATTTTGCAAGCCTCGGCAGGTGCCAGAAAGTACGCTGGGGAAGCCTATCTGCGCCACATGATGTTGGCGGCGGTTGAGTCGCACCCCAACATACCGGTCGTCGTGCACCAGGATCACGGCACCTCTGCTTCTGTTTGCCAGCAGGCGATACGCTCAGGCTTCACCAGTGTCATGATGGACGGCTCCTTGCTGGCCGATGGCAAAACGCCAGCAAGCTATGAGTACAACGTTGAAATCACCCGCCAGGTCGCCGCCATGTCCCACTTCATTGGGGTCTCGGTAGAGGGTGAGCTAGGATGCCTGGGCTCTCTCGAAACCGGAGAAGCTGGCGAAGAAGACGGTATTGGCGCGGTCGGGGTATTGACCCACGAAATGCTGCTGACTGATCCGGTGCAGGCCAAAGACTTCGTTCAAAAAACAGGCGTCGACGCCTTGGCCATTGCCATCGGCACCAGCCACGGGGCATACAAATTCACACGCCAGCCCACGGGCGATATTTTGGCCATGGATCGCATTGCGGCCATCCACGCGCAGATTCCGAACACCCACTTGGTCATGCATGGCTCAAGCAGCGTGCCGCAGGAGTGGCTGGCCATCATTCGCCAGTTTGGCGGTGACATCAAGGAAACCTATGGCGTGCCGGTTGAAGAAATTCAGCGGGGCATTCAAAATGGCGTTCGCAAGGTCAACATTGACACCGACATCAGACTGGCCATGACGGGGGCCATGCGACAAGTGTTTGCGCAACAGCCCAGCGAATTTGACCCCCGCAAGGCGCTCACTGCAGCCAAAAATGCGGCAAGCTCAATCGTCAAGTCACGGTTTGAGTCGTTCGGTTGCGCAGGCCAAGCCAGCCGCCTCAAGCCAGTTTCGCTCGATGCGATGAGTCGCCGTTATGCTTAATCAAGAGCGAGGGTAAGTCCTAGTATTTTCTAGGATTTTTCCTTTTATATTCGTATTTAATTATATTACGAATTAAGCATTTCCACCCGATGCGTGAAGGGTTGAAGTGCTTAGCAAACTACCTTGAATGAGGTAGCGTCAAGCCCCACACCATGATTTTTGGTCGACTTCTGAAAGCCCCTGAGAACTTCCTGAAAGAGGAGGGCATTCGCACTGTGGCGACTGAGGCCCGCAAAGGGCGTAGGGATTTTCTTCGCAACGCTTTTGCTGCGGCTTCGGCAAGTAGCGTCGCGACGGCCGGTTTGGCTCAAGTCAACCCGGTTTTGGCAGAGGGCGGCGACCCGAATATTTTGAACTTGCCTGCCCACAGCAAAGGCTTGGGCCAAGGCGTTGCGACAGACGGCTATGGCAAGCCTTCCCAGTACGAGACCAATGTGCAACGCCGGCCAAGCCCGGGCCTCACGCAAACGACGCAGTCGTCGGTGTCTTTTGCCCCGCTTCAGTCGCTTTTTGGAATTGTGACACCCAGCGGTCTGCACTTTGAACGCCATCATCAGGGCTGGTGGGACGTTGACCCGTCCAAGCACCGCTTGATGGTCAACGGGTCTGTTGAGGGCATGGTCAAAGCGCCCAAAGTCTTCACGCTGGATGAACTGATGCGCCTTCCCTCCGTGTCGCGTTTTCACTTTATTGAATGCGGTGCCAATACCGGCATGGAATGGGGCAACGTGGCGGTGCCCACGGCGCAGTATTCGCATGGCATGTTGTCTTGCAGCGAGTTCACAGGCGTGCCCTTGATCGTGTTACTCGAACTTGCCGGGGCAGACTTGAAGCGCGGCAGGTTTGTTTTGGCAGAGGGCGCAGATGGCTCATCCATGACACGAACGATCCCGGTCAGTCAAATTCTGTCGGGTGAAGTGATGGTGGCCTACGGGCAAAACGGCGAAATGTTGCGGCCAGAAAATGGCTACCCGCTTCGACTGATCGTGCCCGGGGTGCAGGGTGTCAGCTGGGTCAAGTACCTGCGCCGAATAGAGCTGGGCGACATGCCCTATGCAAGCAAAGACGAGGCTATTCATTACATGGACTTGCTGCCCAGTGGGCTGCACCGCCAGTACACCAGCATTCAAGAATGCAAAAGCGTTCTGACTACGCCTTCTGGCGGGCAAGTTTTGCTGGACAAAGGTTTTTACAACATCACCGGCTTGGCATGGTCTGGGCGCGGCAAGGTGAAAAAGGTAGACGTATCTGTTGATGCAGGGCGCAATTGGAGAGTTGCGCGCCTTGAGTCGCCAGTTTTGTCCAAGTGCTTGACCCGCTTTAACCTGGATTGGACCTGGGAAGGCAAGCCCACCGTCATCCAAAGCCGCGCCTCGGATGAAACCGGCTACACCCAACCAAGCTATACCCAATCCCGCGCAGTGCGAGGCCAGCGTTCGATTTACCACAACAACTCAATTCAATCGTGGCTGGTGCAGGAAAATGGTGAGGTAAAAAATGTCCAAGTTTCATGACACCGTGATCGCACTGATCTTGTTGGGTTCAGCAGGTTTGGGTTACGCCAAAGAACCGATAAAGAATCCAGACGCTTTTGCGGGAATTGGCCGGAGTGCCACCGACAGGGAAGTTGCAGCCTGGGACATCGATGTCCGCCCGGATTTCTTGGGCTTGCCCAGCGGCTCTGGTTCAGTCGCCAAGGGGCAAGAAATTTGGGATGCCAAATGCTCATCCTGTCACGGGGTGTTTGGCGAATCCAATGAAGTGTTTAGCCCGCTCGTGGGTGGCACCACCGCCAATGACGTGAAGACCGGGCGCGTCGCGCGTTTGCTGGACGCATCCTTCCCCGGGCGCACCACTCTAATGAAAGTTGCAAGCCTGTCTACGCTGTGGGACTACATTAACCGGGCCATGCCCTGGACGACCCCTAAGTCCTTGACGGCCGATGAGGTTTACGCTGTCACCGCCTTCATTCTCAATTTGGGTGGCGTCGTTCCAGACGACTTCGTCTTGTCCAACCAAACCATGGCTCTGGCGCAGGCCAGAATGCCGAACCGCAATGGCATGACCTCGGCGCACGCTTTGTGGCCAGGCAATGAGTTTTCAGGGCAGGCCAAGCCTGATATCAAGGCCGCAGCTTGCATGAAAAACTGTGCCGTAGACCCCAAAATTAGCTCGTTTCTGCCTGATTTTGCCCGCAATGCGCACGGCAACTTGGCGGAACAAAATCGAAGTGTAGGAGCCCAACGCGGTGCGGTCACGACTCAGCCCGAAGTCTTGCTAGGTGCCAAAACCGAGCTCGCACCTGTGCCATCTGTTTCAAACCTCACGCCTGCGCCTGCGGCCGTCGGATTGGACGTCAAAGCGGTGATGGCGCTGGCGAGCAAATACAGCTGTACGGCGTGCCACGGAATGAAGCAAAAAATAGTGGGCCCCTCCTTCGCCGAGATTGCCAAGAAATACCCAGGCAAGTCCGACTACCTAGCAGAAAAAGTAAAATCAGGAGGCTCCGGTGTCTGGGGGTCCATTCCGATGCCAACGCAGTCTTTGAGTGCCGCTGAGGCTCAGTTGATTGCGAAGTGGCTTGCTTCTGGTGCAGGTCAGTGACAGACTGGTCTTTTCGCAAAAGTGGTCGCCAATTTATTCGCTGATCTCTCTGCTATTTTTGCTTTCATCGTTTGAGCTTTCACATTAGGAGTAAGTTATGCAAACCCGTCGCAAGACACTTCAACACAGCGCAGTGGTTGCCAGTTTATTGGCGGCGACCGGCATGTTTCCAAACTACGCGTTCGCGTTCAACGCACCGGCGTTTGAGGCCAAAAACCTCGCAGATGTGTTGAAGGCATTGGGTGCCAGTGCCCCACAGCCCAGCAAAGACGTCACCATCACAGCGCCTGATATCGCCGAAAATGGGGCGGTCGTTCCGTTGGGAGCATCAACCACCTTGGCAGGGGTCAAGCAGCTGTTGTTGCTGGTCGAAAAAAACCCGTCAACGCTGGTCGCTATGTTCAATGTGACTGACAGTGTGGACGCCAACATGTTGACTCGCGCCAAACTTGGCCAATCGTCAGATGTTTACGCAGTGGCGGTCATGAACGACGGGAAAGCGTTTTTCGCCAAAAAGGAAGTCAAAGTTACTTTGGGCGGTTGCGGCGGCTAATTTTTCAGACACATTCAGGAGTTCACTATGGCAGATCCAATGCGCATTCGCGCCCAGGCAGCAGGACCGAACGCGACAGTTCGGGTTTTGATGGCCCACGAGATGGAAACCGGGCAGCGCAAAGATACCGCGGGTAAAGTTATTCCCGCCTGGCACATCACCGATGTGGTCGCCACCCACAATGGCAAAAGCGTTTTGACGGCAGAGTGGGGGCCAGCGGTCTCTAAGAATCCGTTTTTGCAGTTCACCATCAAGGGTGCCAAAGCGGGCGACAAAGTGGCCGTGACCTGGAAAGACAATCGCGGCGACACCCGAAGTGACGAAGCTGTTGTGACTTGAATAGAAAGAGACACGTCTATGGCCCCAAGAATTCCCCGCCTGATTGCCGTTTTGCTAAGCGGCTTTTTGAGCGCTGGCGCTTTTGCCCAAAAGTCGTCAGCCGACGGCATTGCCGAATACCGTGCCATGCTGGCCGATGGCAATCCGTCTGAACTGTTTGAGGCCAAGGGCGAAAGTCTGTGGACGCAAAAACGTGGTCCCAAAAGCGCGTCGCTTGAAGGCTGCAATTTGGGCAAAGGTTCGGGGGTCATCAAAGGCGCTTTCGTCCAGCTGCCGCGTTATTTTGCAGACACACAGCGCGTGCAAGACCTGGAGTCCCGGCTGGTGACCTGCATGGAAGCCCTGCAAGGTTTCAACGCCACCGAAATTTCGAACACCGCCTTTGGCCGAGGGGAGCAAGCCAATGTCACGGCTTTGGCGACCTGGATTGCCAGCGAATCCAAGGGCATGAAATTCAATTTGCCGCAGTCCCATGTGTCCGAGCAAACGATGTACGAAGTGGGCAAGCGGCTGTTTTTTGCCCGCGGTGGCACGCATGACTTTTCGTGCGCCTCTTGCCATGGCGATGACGGCAAGCGCATTCGTTTGCAAGATTTGCCCAACCTCACTAAAAATCCGGGCGCTGGGGATGGGTTTGGTGCCTGGCCCGCCTACCGGGTGTCTAACGGGCAAATGTGGGGCATGCAACTGCGTCTGAACGACTGTTACCGCCAGCAGCGTTTCCCGTACCCTTTGTTTGGCAGCGACGTGACGATTGCCTTGGGCGTTTACCTGGGCGTGAACGGGCTGGGTGGTCAGTCCATTGCGCCAGCGCTCAAGCGCTAAGGAAAAAAACCATGAAAAAAGCATTGCAAATTTTGGGTGTGGCCGCTGCCGCGCTGACGGTGGGTTGCGCAGGCGTACCGTCTGGCCCGGCGCTTGACAAAATGACCGCAGACATTCTCAAGGCGTCCTTCCGGGACCAAGGCCCTGTGACGCTTGATCGCTTGCTCCAAGACGACGCCAACCGCGAGTGCAGCGCAGCCGATGTGGCGGGTGTTGCCATCGATGAAAAGTTGGGCAAAAGCATTGAATCCGCGAACCTTAAAACCATTCGCTGGCCCTCAGACGGCAAGTTCATTGGCGACTGGCGCGAGGGTGAAAAAATCGCCCAAAGCGGGCGCGGCCTGACGTGGACTGATGAGCCTGGCCAAGCCCCCGGCGGCAATTGCTACAACTGCCACCAAATCGACAAAAAGGAAATCTCCTACGGCACGATTGGTCCCAGCCTGTACAACTACGGAAAGATTCGCGGAGTGACCGACCCCGCTAGCCCAGATTCAAAGGCTATGGTGGAGTACACCTGGGGCAAGATTTGGAATTCAAAAGCCTACAACGCCTGCTCCAACATGCCGCGCGCGGGCCATGCGGGAATTTTGAATGAAGCGCAGGTGCGCCATGTCGTGGGTCTGCTGCTGGATCCCAAGTCACCCGTGAACCAGTGAAGTCAGTCACGCTTGGTCGCCTTCCAAGCAAAAGCCCGGCTTGACCGGGCTTTTTAAACCACCATATATCAGCAAAAACTTAACTATAAGTTGACTTTTCATGAACCTGTCCACGCGTGAGTTTTTGCAAGTATTGGGTGCGGGCACCATGGCGGGCATGGGCCTGGGGCAACATGCCGAGGCAGACGCCGCGACTGCGTCTAACGGCCTGTACGACATTCCCAAATTCGGAAATGTGTCGTTCCTGCATATGACGGATTGCCATGCGCAGCTCAAGCCCATCTACTTTCGCGAGCCCAATGTCAACCTGGGTTTTGGCAGCATGAAAGGCCAATTGCCGCACTTAGTGGGCGAACACCTTTTAAAGACGGCCAAGGTACGCCCCGGTTCGGCAGAAGCCCATGCGCTGACTCACCTCAATTTTGAAAAGGCGGCCCAGCGGTATGGCAAGGTAGGTGGCTTTGCGCACTTGGCAACCCTTGTCAAGCGCATGAAGGCCAGCCGACCGGGCGCTATTTTTTTGGATGGTGGCGACACTTGGCAAGGTTCTGGCACAGCGCTTTGGACGAAGGGCCAAGACATGGTGGAGGCCAGCAAGCTGCTCGGCGTAGACTTGATGACCGGCCACTGGGAATTCACCTTGGGAATGGACCGTGTCAAAGAAATTGTGGACAAAGACTTTGCTGGAAATATTGAATTCATCGCTCAAAACATCAAAACCAACGACTTTGGCGATTTGGTTTTCAAGCCGTATGTCATGCGTGAGATCAACGGCGTGCAGTGCGCCATCATCGGCCAAGCCTTCCCGTACAGCCCCATCGCCAACCCACGCTACTTGATGGCCGACTGGGGCTTTGGCATTCAAGAAGAGTCCATGCAAAAGACGGTGGATGAAGCCCGTGCCAAAGGCGCTCAGGTGGTGCTGCTGCTGTCGCACAACGGCATGGACGTTGATTTGAAAATGGCCAGTCGCGTCACGGGCATTGACGCCATCATGGGCGGGCATACCCATGACGGCATGCCTGTGGCCAGCATCATCAGCAACCCGGGCGGTAAGACCCTGGTCACCAATTCGGGCTCTAACAGCAAGTTTTTGGGCGTGGTGGATCTGGATGTCAAAGGCGGGCGAGTCGTCGATTTCCGCTACAAATTGCTGCCCGTTTTCGCCAACATGCTGCCCGCCGACAAAGAAATGGACGCTTTGATCACCCGCGTGCGTGCCCCGTATGAAGCCAAGCTGAACGAAAAACTGGCAGTCAACGACGGCTTTTTGTACCGCCGTGGCAACTTCAGCGGCACGGGCGACCAGTTGCTGCTGGACGCGCTGATGGACGTGAAGGGCGCAGACATCGCGTTTTCGCCCGGCTTCAGGTGGGGTACCACTCTGCTACCGGGCCAGGCTATCACCCGTGAATGGTTGATGGACATGACCGCCATCACCTACCCGTACACGACCCTCACGGCGATGAGCGGTGAAACTATTAAAAACATTCTGGAAGACGTGGCCGACAACCTGTTCAACCCCGACCCGTACTACCAGCAGGGCGGCGACATGGTGCGGGTGGGCGGCATGAGCTACCGCTGCACCCCGACCAACGCAATGGGCCGGCGCATCGACAACATGCGCTTGAATGGCAAACCTATCGAAGCCGACCGCCAATACAAAGTCGCCGGTTGGGCCCCCGTGTCAGAAGAGGCCAAGGCCGCAGGCGGGCAACCCATGTGGGACCTGGTCGAGCCCTGGCTCAAAGCCAAAGGCCGCATTGCGCAGCGCAAAATCAATGTGCCAGAGTTGGTGGGGGTTCAGGACAATCCGGGCGCGTCGGGTTGAGCAGTCCGCGGCCTAAGTGGCGGGCCAGCGGCTTGCGACATAGCAAGTAGACGCCGAGCCCAACGATGAGAATTCAGACGCAATTACCCAGTAACCGGGGTGAACGCGCGAATTCTGGGCGCAATCTGGTCGCGCATTTCACGCTCCGCCATTCGCATGTCGTACTCTGCCTGAAGGTTCAGCCAAAACCGGGGCTCCATTTTAAAAAATAAACCCAGTCGCAACGCAGTTTCTGCAGAAATCGCCCGTTTGCCGTTCACGATCTCGCTGATTCGGCTGGGCGTGACATCCAAGTCTGCAGACAGCTGCCGAGTGGTAATGCCCATAGGAACCATGAAGTCTTCTTTCAAGACTTCGCCGGGGTGAATCTCATCGAGAAGCTTGGTCATAGTGAGTCTTTCAGTGATAGTCAACAATTTCAACTTGGTGTGCGCCATCCACTCGCCAAACAAAAAAAATTCGCCATTGTTCATTGATCCTGATGCTGTGCTGTCCTCGTCTATCGCGCGTTAGTGCCTCTAGTCGATTGCCAGGGGGGACTTTTAACGTGTCCAGAAAGGTCGCTGCATGGAGTTGCAAAAGCTTGCGTCTGGCCACTCTCTCGATATTGCGAAACCTGGGAACACTTCGACTATGGAACAAGGCTTCTGTCTCTCCGCTCAGAAAGGAATGGATCATGTGCAATTTTGTTCTATTTTCCAGAATCCGTCAATCGAAATTTCCAGATTTAGGATTCACTCTCCTTAGCAAAGCGCTACGCCATTGCCGCGACCTACCCTGTGGCCAATATCAGCAGCAATGAGAAGCTGGGCGCGTTGGTGAACGCGTCTTACTTGGTGGTGCCCTTGACCCTGGGAAAACTCTTCATCAGCGTGGGTAAGCGTGGCTTTGCCTCTGCTAAGACGTTTGAAATTCAAGCCGAAGCAGGTAAAACCTATTTTGTGGAATACGACTCGTCCAAAGGCTTGCTGGTGGGCTGGGGCTTGCTGTCGGGCAGCGCAGTAAAAACGCAGGAGCAGGCGCTGGGGGATTTGAAGGAACTGAAGCGGGCGAATTGAGGGGCTTCCGCCCCACTGCACATTCATGCAGCTGCGTCCGAGATAACTTCAAAATACATAGCAAACTATTGAATAGCTCAGAGAGCTAGAGGCCGATATTAATGAAATTTCGGGTGACTGATTAAAAAAGTAACCTGTAGGTTCATTTTTGATAAGTCAAAGCCAATTGCTCCCTATGCCAAACCAGCTACTGAGTAAAGGCGGTTCATGCCAAATTGTTCCGTTGCGGCTGTGGTTTAGGGTCGGTGCTCTAGGGTTTGTTGTTGGGCTAACCGGAAGGTTTGACGAAAATTACAAGCCAGCCTTCGGCAAACCTCTCAATGCAAAAATTTCACATAGAAAACGGAAAAAATGACTACACAACCAATCGAAAAATCGCCCGATGAAGACGCGAGCCACTTGCTTCAACTTCGTCGTGAGGCCGAAAAGAGAAGTGGCGGGTACCGCACGCTGCTGGGGCTTTTGGTCGGCCCTGTTTTGATGGGTTCGGTCTGGCTGTTGACGGGTGAAGCCAGAGCGGCGAAGGCATCGGGGATTTGGATTTTCTATATCGGATCTATTGCTTTGGTGCCGACCGCTATGCGTTTTATGCATTTCAGCGAAAAATTGAAAAATGTAAGCCAGGATCACTCTGTGACCGTACGCGGCGTGATGGGCCCCGTGAGCAAAAGTTATCGAACGACTTACGACTACTCAATTTTCCGCCCCTCTGACTTTGAAGCACACAAAAAAATGCACTTCTGGGGGACTTTAGCTGTGACGGCTGTCTGCTCAATTGCAGGCTGGCTATTCACTAATCTTTTCATCAATCAATTCCTCTGAGAGAAAAATATGACTCCACTTTCCGTTGACATTCTGAATGCTGGTCAAAATTTTGCAGGGGTAACTAAAGCGTATGTAGATACAAGCATCAATGGTAGTGCGGCATTCGTTCTGCAATTTCCCCGAATCGGTTCTGGGGTTTTTAAACTGGACCATGCCGTGTCGCCTGAGGCGCCCCCCGGTTGTGCACGTGCTCGTGCCACAAACCAATCAACTTAGCGTCAGCATGAATCACTACTTCAAACCAGCAATTGCTGCACTAGTGATAGCTTGCAGCGCCTGCGTGGCAGCGACCCCAGGAGACTCCTTCGTGGAGCCACCCCTTAAGCCCGGTCAAGTGCTGGATCCGGACAGCCAATTCGCGAAAAGTTGGCCAAGCAAACCGTCACTGGTAAAACTCAAGGACGACTTGATTTTGGCCATACCTGCGCAACATCACCAGTTCTGGACACAGCGCCATTGGTTGACTCGTATTGACACCTCCTTTCGTCCGCCTTACCCGCTGGATAAGTTGCCATACGCCAAGTCAGCGGGTTTTACGATGCACCTGCCAGATTTTTTTGGCTATACACCCGATAACTACCTAAAAGACTTTGACGAAAACCGGGTTGAGATCGTTTACATCAGTCCTGCTCCGATGAGCTACATGGAGCCAAATGCTCCGGGGTCATATCCACCCAACCAATTTGCGAGGGTATCGACTGGGCCATACCGCGCCTTTGACCCTGAAAAATATGAGGAAAAGTATGGATTGCGTTGTTACCAGCAGTTAGATCGGGATAGCGATTCTCAGTCTTGTTATGGCAAACGCGGAGCTGAACCCGATGATTACCTGTTTCTTGATATCACGCCCCCACCTTATCGGCCGTCCACGCGATTTCCAAACATGACGACCAACTATTTCAGCCCTAAATATGGCGGCCTTGAGATTGCTTGGCGCACCCACATGAAAAACTGGCCGCGATGGCGCGAAATTGATACACAGGTTTGGAAATACATCGATGCCTGGAACGTAGCGCCGAAAAATCGGTAAAAGCATTTGCCTAACAACCCTAACTTGAATTGTCCAACCAATTCACTTGGCAGCCGCACCCTTGTTCCACCCCGCGCCACGAACTTCAATTCGCACTGAATCAATCACCTCCCCACGCAGATCAAGCAGTTGCACCTGATGGCGACCGGGGGTGGGCGGCCACTGGGTGGCGTTGCCGTGGGCGAAGGATTTGCCGTCTAAAACCCATCGCAATTTTTGCCCATTGGCCGTGAAGCTGACGCGCTGGCGGTTGGGCGGAATGTCGGGGTCTAGCGCGATGATGGTGCCGTTGACAGGGGATGTGATGCGCGGTGTGAGCTGTGACGCCTCAGAAAGTCGAGAGTTGATATCACCGGTGATATCAGATTTAGAATTAGCTGCAAAATTAGCATTTTTTGAATTAAATTGGCCTCTAGCTCTCGAATTACCTTGATTTATTGCTATATTATTAATAGCAAATAACTTGTTTTGATGGGTCTTGAATTCAGCACGCTCGCCCGGCTGAGTGCCTTGCAAAAACCATTCCAGCCGGGCCGCTTCGCTGTTAGTTGCGTCGCCAGGGTTTTTGAAGTCAACTCGCGCTTGAACCAGGCCAGCGGGCGCTTTTGGAGGGCCACTGGGCTCAATACGGTGCAAAAAATTCATCAATGCGGCCCAAATGGGGGCAGCTCCTGTGGTGCCGCTCACGTCCCACATGGGCGCGCCGTTGGCGTTGCCCACCCATACGGCCACGGTGTAGCGCTGCGAATAGCCTATCGCCCAGTTGTCGCGCATGTCTTTGCTGGTGCCAGTTTTAACGGCAGTCCAGAAACGGGTGGCCAGCATGCTGTCGGTGCCAAAGGTGCGGGCGCGGGCCAGCGGGTCGCTCAAAATGTCGCTCACGATGAAGCTTGCGCGCGGGTCTAGCGCTGGCCCCCGCGCGAGGGCGGGTGAGTTTGGGGGTGTGTGGGCACGCAGGCGCGCAGGTGTGAGCGTGGGCGCGATTTGGGTGCCGACCTGCAGCGCAACAGGACTGAACTGGCCGCCATTGGCCAGGGTGCGGTAGCCGTTGGCCAGCGACAGCAGCGAGACCTCGGCGCTGCCCAGTGCCAGGCTAAAGCCATAGTAGTCGCCGCTTTCCTTCAGCGGCAAACCCACCGCGCGAAGCTGCCTGTGGAACGCATTGGGCGATACCATGGCCAAGGTGCGAACGGCGGGCACGTTGAGCGATGCGCCCAAGGCGGTGCGGGCCGACACCCAGCCTTTGAACTGACGGTCGTAATTTTGCGGAATGTACAAGCCACCGGCGGTTTGAATGTGCGTGCTGGCATCGTCCAACAAAGACGCGGCGGTGATGCGCTGTTCGGCAATCGCCTGGGCATACAAAAACGGCTTGAGCGTGGAACCCGGTTGGCGCAGCGCGGTCACGCCGTCTACTTCAGCCGCCTGGCTGAAATCGCCCGATGAGCCGACCCAGGCCAAGACCTCGCCACTGGCGTTGTCCAGCACCACGATAGCGCCGTCTTCGACATGGCGACCGCGCAGCTCACCCAAATGCTGGTGGAGCGTTTGCACGGCAAAGCGCTGCAGCGGCGCACGCAGGCTGGTTTGAATTCGCTGATTGCCGCTTGCGGTGCTCTTTTGCGCTGTGTCTTGGCTTTGTAGCATGCGCCTCGTTATAGACCGCGCCAGGTGCGGCGCATCGCCCGCATTGGCATCAAACGCCTTGCGCTGCAGGGCGGCGGTGGTCAGCAAGTCCAGCCCGTCGCAGGGCCTGGCCCGGTTGGCTGGGGTGGCGGCCTTCAGCACGGCGCAAGCCCGCTGCGCCACCACGGCGGGCGTGGCATTGGGTGCGCGAACCAGGGCCGCGGCAATGGCGGCTTCACGCCAGTCCAGGCCATGCGCTGCTTTGCCAAACAGGGTTTGGCTCAGGGCGTCTATGCCCACCAGCTCGCCGCGCACGGGCACCAGGTTCAAGTAGGCTTCCAGAATTTGGTCTTTGCGCCAGCTTTGCTCAAGCGATTGCGCAGCCCATGACTGGCCCAGCTTTTGCACCACACTGCGCCCGCTTGCGGCGCGACGCAAGTCGTCGTCCAGCAAGCCTGCCAATTGCATGGTGATGGTGGATGCACCCCGGGTTTTGGTGTTCCACAAGTTGGCCCAAGCGGCGGCTGACACGGCCTGCCAATCGACACCGCTGTGCTCATAAAACCGCTTGTCCTCGCTCAAAACCAGGCTGGTGCGCAGGGCAGGGGACACGTCACTTAAGCCGATCCATTGACCCCGGCGCACAGACGCATCAGCACGCAGGCGGTGCAGCAGCTCGCCGTGGCGGTCCAGAATTTGGACGTCTGAGGGCTGAAAATTGGCTTTGACTTGGTCAAAACCAAGCGCGGCGTGGGCTGTGCTGATGCAGGCTTGCAGTGCAAATAGCGCCAACACCGTCACCCGGGCCACACCGGCAAGCCTGGTAAAGCCGCGACATTGAAATATCGGTTGCGCAGTCATCATGGTTGACATTGGCGCGAAGCTACTTCACCGACACCCGGGCATTGGGCGATCCGCCAAACATTTCGGGCGCGTACATCGCTTCGGCACGGCTGGGTGGCAATGAGAATTCGCCCACATTGTTCAGTCGCACGGTGTATTCCATTTTGACAACGCCTTTGGGCAGAAATTCGTAATAGCTGCGAAATGACTCAAAACTGCGCTCTTCAAAGGCGCTCCAGCTTGCGCCCGTTTTCTTTTCGCCCTGGGTGGCGATTTGCGAATCGCGACCCAAGCCACTGCCCAAAATCGTGCTGCCCGCCGGAATCGGGTCAGTGATGACAGCCCACGACATGTCGGCACTGGCCGTGACTTCCAGCGTGATACGCAACACGTCGCCGCGCGAGTAGCTGCCCACTGGCAAAGCCTTGTCAGCCTGCTCGACTGGGGTGATGGTTTTTTTGATTTGGTAGCCCGCGCTGAAAGGCGCTTTGAGTTGAATCGCTGCCAGCGATTGCAGCGTTAGCCACGGCTTGCCCGGGCCTTGGTGGGTGACGGTCAATGTGTCTTTGCCTGCTTCAGACTTCCACGGCAAAAACGCGGTGTTGTTGCGCAAGTTGCCTGGGGCTGCGGGTGCGCCAAAAAAAGTGGTTTGGTGTGCCGCACCCGATGTGTCGGTGGCTTTGATGCGCTCAACCCGGTTCCAATCCACTGCTGCGCTGGCCGTGCCCAAAGTCGCTTTGGTGCTGCCGGCCACGGCCACCGCCTCATACAAGGTCGAGAATTTTTCTAAAGCCATGCCGCCCCACAAGTTCGCGGTGGTGGTGTGCCACGCGCCGCCTTGTTGGCGAGCCACCAAGCCATTGGCCAGGCGGCCCATGTCGTCTTTCCAGCCGTCTTTCAAAATGGGGTTGTCCATCACGGCCAGCATCAGCCTTGCGGTGTTGACATCGCCGTTTTGCATCAGCCACCACCAGTAGTCGTCGCGCTCGGTACTGAAAATCATTTTGGTGCCCTGGTAGCTGATGCGGGCTCGCAGCACCTGCTGCGCGTCAATCAGGCGCTTGTCGCGCTCGGGCACGTCGGCCACGCGCGTCAAAATATTCAGCCAGTCGATCACCGCATGCGTGGGCCACTGGTTGGGTGCGATGGTGATGCTGCCGAGCATGCGGCCTTGCGCGCGGCCATAGCGCGACAGCGCTTCTATCGCTGCCAGCTTGCGCACATCCAAGTCTTTGCGGGGCGACCAAAATTCGCGCTGAATTTTGCCTTCGACAAAATTGGCCAGGCCGCGCTCCATCGGCGCGCGCACCTCATCGCGCAAGGCAAAGACGGGGTTCAGGCTGGCCGCCTCATGGCTGCTGGCCAGCAAGTAAGCGGTTAGCGTGTCGCTGCCACGGTTGGCGTCGCCATCTCGGGGTGGGAAGTAGCTGGCCAGGCCATCAGCGTCCAGGTAGCTGGGGATTTGTGCCACCACGGTTTGCCACAGTTTGGCATCGCGCAGGCCAATCGACTTGCTGGTTTTTTGCTCAAGGCAAATGAACGGGTAGTTGTTGAACCAGTCGCGCACGCCGGGCAGGCCTTCGGCCAACTTGGGTTGCAGCGCCAGCTTCAAGCCACCGCGCTTGGCTCCAGTGACGGGCAGGGCGTCAAGCGGCGGGTTCACGTCCAGGCTGAAGCTGCCATCGACTTGCACTAAGGTGGCTTGCTGCACGGTCAGCGGCACAGCAGGGATGATGCGCTGACGGGCTTTTAAAGCGTCGCGCGCGCCTGCTTTGGCAGCATTGGGTGAGACATCTTTGGCCTCAATCTCCCACAGCAGCGCTTCAAAGCGCGTCACGGCCAATTGCGCGGGGGCGGTGACTGTCCAGGCGACCTCGCGGGCGTCGCCTGCGGGCACGTCCACCACCTGCGGTTTCAAGTCGAGCAGGGTGGCGCGGGGTGTGACTTCGACCTTCATAGCCGCCTGCGTGGTGTTGCGCACGGTGAACTGCGCCCGGAACACATCGTCTTCACGCACCAAAGGCGGCAATCCGCTGATGATTTGCAGGTCTTGGGTCGCTTTGATCGATGTCTGGCCTGTGCCAAATAGCCCCTGAGCCGCGTCGGCCACAGCTACAATTTTGAAGGTGGTGAGCGCATCGTTCAGCGGCACGGTCACCGTGGCCTGGCCCCTGGCATCGAGCTGCACTGCGGGGTTCCACAGCAACAGGGTGTCCAGCAGCTCGCGTGTGCCGCTGCGCCCCCCACCGCCGCCCGCAGGCACGGCTTTGCGGCCATAGTGACGACGCCCGATGATTTCCATCTGCGCGGTAGAGGTCTCGACCCCCCACGCGCGGCGTTGCAGCATGGCGTCCAGAAGATTCCAACTGGTGTTGGGCATCAGCTCCAGCAGGGCTTGGTCGACCGCCGCCAGGGCCACTTCGGCGTTGGCGGCGGGTTGGCCGTTGGGCAGCTTGACGGTGATCGTCACCCGCGCCTGGCCGCGCACGGGGTAGCTTTCTTTGTCGGCTTTCACGGCTACATCGAGCTTGTGCGCTTGGGTGCCTACGCGAATCTCGGCCAAGCCCAGTCGAAAAGCGGGCTTGCTTAAATCAACCATCGAGGTCGCAGCCACGTATTCGCGGCCTTCAACCCAAAACGAAGTCCACCACTCACGCGGTGCCTTGAAACCCCAAGTGAAAAAGCTGTACCAAGGCACTTCGCGCAGCCGCCCGCGCAGTGCCAGCACGCTCACGTACACGTTGGGCCCCCAGCTGTCTTTGATGGGCAGGCTGATGGTCGGGTCTTGCCCGTTTAACTGCATCACTTGCGACTCCACAATGCCTTCGCGTTCGACCGACACCAAAGCCGTGGCAAACCGGAAGGGCATGCGCACCTGAAACTTTGCGATCTCGCCCGCTTGGTAACTTTTCTTCTCCGGCAGCACGTCCATGCGGTCGTGGTTTTCACCGCCAAACCACAGCTCGCCCTGGCGCGTGACGTACACGCTGGATGCCGCCTGGATACTGTTGCCACCTGCGTCTTTGGCAGTGGCGATTAGTTCGATCTCGCCAGGCTCGGTCAATGCGGCTTCGCAAAACAACAGGCCTCGCGCATCGCTTTGGCCATCGCAGACTTGGCCCAGATCTTTCAGCGTGGTTTTGTTGTCGTAGGTGTAAAACCCGCCAATTATGCGTTTGCGGCTGGTCGTCACAATGCGGGCACGGGCCGTGACCTGCATCGCCACACCGGCTTGGGGCTTGCCAGTCAAGTCCAGGGCCAGCGCCTGAAACTTCACTTTCTGTTTTGTGCCGCCGCTCAAGCTCACCCAGCCTTCGGTTTTCAGGCCCACCACCACGGCTGCAGGCCACAGCGTTTGGGTGCTGCGAATGGTTTGCACCTCGCCGTTGGGGTCGGCGTAGGTGGCTTCCAGTAGCAGATCTTGCGGTTGTTTGGCGGGGGGCACTTTGTCCAGTACCAGCTTGCCAGCGCCAGATTTGTCCAACACCAGGGGCAACTTGTTGGCAATGACCTGAGTATCCTGGCTGGCAGTGGCTTCCTCCTCGCCTTCATTGCCGGTGGATTGCTGCGCCCGCGGGGGCGAAAAGCTAAAGTCTTCAAAATCGCTGAAGCCCAAAAACCGGGGACGCACCAGGGCTGACACACGCACGGGCAGGTTCACCGCTGCACCGCCCGCCACGTAGTTGATTTGTACGTCAACCGGCACGGCCTTCACATTCACCAAAGCCTTTTTGTCACTGGGGCTGACCCGGCCCTCCAGCACTGGCAGGCGAAACTCTTCGACCCTGAACTGGCCCGACGCAAAGCTGCGCTCTTCGTCCACGCCTTTGAGCTCCACTTGGTAAACGCCCAATTTAGCGGCTGGCGGCGTGGCAAAACTGCTGTGCGCGCTTTGGCCGCCAGTGGCGGTTTGTCGCCAAACCAGCGGCTGGGTGTACTGCTGGCCGCTGCCGATATGGGTGATGCTTAACGTCGCGGGCTCTTGCGAAGCGAGGCCAAACCCAGCCTGCGTTTGGCTGCGCAAAATATGTTTCATCGACACGGTTTCGCCCGCTCGCACGAGGGTGCGGTCAAACACGGTGTGGGCACGCTCATCAGGCTGCACGGCCTGGCTGGTGGGCACGTTAAAGCGCCACGACTCTACGCCGCGCGACCAGTCGCTCCAGGTGAAGGCGAGGTCTTCGATGCCCTGGCTGTCAGCCCGCGCGCTGACAAAGTAGGCGCGGCCACCGCTGTAGTGGCGGCTGCTGCCAGAGTCGCAAATTGGCGCTTGGGGCGACAAGCCGGTGAAGGTGGCGATGCCTTGCCCATTGGTGGTGGCGCTGGCGACCTCACGACCGTCGCAGGTGGACACCCGCACCTTTGCGTTCGGCACCGGCTTGCCTTTGTCCAGCGTGGTCACCCAAGCCAGTGCGTTTTCACGCCCCTGTTTGAAGTGCACCGCTAGGTTGGTCACCAAGGCCGTGGTGCGCACATAGAAATTACGTTGACTGCCAAAGCGCTCGTCCAGCAGCGACTGCCCCAGTTTTTGCGATTCAATTTCGACCACATGAAATCCGGGGGTGAGCGGAATGCCCACCACCTCAAAGGGGCGCGGGTCGTTGTTGGCGCTTTGCGGCAAGTCCAGTGTTTTGACGCCTGATTGCCCTTTTAAAAGCGACACCATGCGGGTTTGAACGTCGGTTTTTTCATTCGCGTCAATCACCTGGGGCAAGGGGCTTTGGCTGTCTTTGGCGGCTTGCTGGCGGCCCACAAGCGCGTTGTCATACAGCTGGACTTTGGCCATCCAGGCGATGATTTCTGTGTCAGTGCTGGGTTGGATGTCGCTCACCCGTCCGTTGGTTTTGCTACCAGCTTTGGTGGCGTCCAGCCCCTGAATTTTGAGTGCTGCCTCAACATTGCGCAATGTCACTGGCAGCAAGGCAGCACCATTGGGTTCGGCAAAGCGTTCCACAATGCCAAAGGGCGCGGCGGCAAATTTGGCCAGGGGCGGCATGGCACCGGTGGCGACTTTGAGCGGAAAGGTGTCCGCATTCACCAGCACGCGGCCCGCGCTGTCTTTGAAGTCTTTGGGCAGCACCAAACTGAACTGCGCAAGCTCGGGCATCAGGCTTGCAAAGGCGACGCTGTTGACCACACCGTCTGCGCTGCTGTCGTCGGCTTCGTGTTTGCCTAAAACGGGTTTGAAGCTGTCTTTGGCGGAGTTCAGTCGAATGGCTAGCGCCAAATTTTTGGACACTGGCGCGTTGAAGTTCAGGCTCATCGCGCGAATTGGCAAACACGCGGCCTGCGCGTTTTCTCGCTCGCAACTGAAACTGGCTGAAAACGGTTGGCGCACCGTGAAGGCAAAGCGCTTTTCGACCGAGTTGACGATGCCGCTGGATGCCGCTGTGGCAGCATTGGCCGCCGCGCTGGCCACGCCTTTGCCGTACACGAGTTGCACTTTGCTTGACGCACTCAAGCGCCGGTTGCAGGCCAAGGTGATAAAACTCAAGGGTGATTTGGCAGCGGCTTTGTCCAGCCCGTTGGCTTTGAGCAAGGCCGCCCGGTCCGCGCCGTCAATCAAGCGCACGCCAACCCTCTCGCCCAGGCCTTCCAGCGCGCACGAGACGTTGGCCTGCACGCTGTCCAAAGTGGCGGGGCCGTTCAGTTGCAATACAAAATACTGCTCTTCGTCAATGCTGCTAGCGTTGTAGGGCCGAATGGACTGTACAAAGGGCCCGCCGCTGTTGAACTGATATCGCGCGGGGCCTGCCAGCTCAGCGCCTTTGACGGACTTCAAACCGGCTTGCATTTGCAGTTTGCATGCGACACCGGGTGGCAAATCTGCGTCAAAGTCAAACACCCATTCGCGTTCGCTCGTCCAGCGGCCACGGCCTTGGCTGCTGGCGGCGTCGCTGCAACTGACGGTCAGTGGCGCGGCGGCTTTGGGATCGCCAAAATTGACCGCAGCTTCACTGAATTTTGCAACCACCTGGCGCACCTGGGCCACTTCGCCCTGCGGCGACACACTGGTGACTTGAAAGGCCTGGGCCGAACCGCCCCCCAGCAAAACGGCACTGGCGAGCAAGACTTTTTGAATGCGCACACACATCTCCATGAATGGGCGTTAAGCGTAGCTGAAAATTGTTGGGAGTTTGTCGGGGGAGCGTTTGGCTTGGACGGGCCTGGGTTGGCTGCCGCAAGTCTCTAAAAATGCGCGAAATCCAGCCTAGATTGAACAAAATCTTGATGGTTATTGGGGTCAAGTCCACGGCGAATCGAAAAAAAATGCAATGCTTTTGTCCGTACCCTAGAGTTGAAGATTTTTGGATGGGCTAATCCTGTGGACTCACTCCAAAATTGACATTCAAAGCTGAGCGAGTTACAGTGTATGACAATGTCGTATAAGCCTTGTTTCTCAACCTTGAAAGCACTATGCAAACCGTCCTGACCGTGCGTATCTCAAGCAGCGAAGCGCAAGCACTTGATGGTATTTGTGCCATCACAAGCAAATCTCGCAGCGAAGTCGTTCGCGAGGCTTTGCGTGGCTACAGCCTGCGCGAATCACTTCGCCAAAGCCAGGCGGTGCTTGCACCGTTAGCCCGCGCAACGGGTTGGTTGACTGAAGACGACATACTGAATGAGGTGTCTTAGGCGCAAGGCAGGCCCGTCCGCGATGAACGCCGCATGAAGGTATTTTTAGACACCAATGTCTGGCTGTCTGCCACTATTTTTTCTGGGCTTTGCGAAGAGTTGGTTTTGCAATGCGCTGAGCGCACAGAATTGTTATCCAGTTTGTTGGTGCAGAGTGAGGCGCATGAGGTGTTGCAACGCAAGTTTGCGCATTTGCCAATGGCCTGTCAGCTTTTTGACAGCTCCTGGCGGGTTGCCCAATTAATTTTGGATGTGAAGGAGCCAGTCAATGACAACGATCAGCGATTGGTGAATGCCGCGTCTGATGCGGGCGTGAATTTGTTTGTCACCGGTGACAAAAGGGTGCTGGGCTGGAAACAGGTGCAGGGTTTGGCTGGCGTTTTGCGAATCGTGTCGCCTCGGGAGGCTTGGGGCATTCTGGCGGGCGAGGCTCAAGGCCATTGATGAAAAGTCAATAGCGGCAGAACTCCAATGGCTCAAAATGCTGTAATTTCAAAAAAAGAACCTACAGGTTCTTTTTTTATAAAAATCGGCGAAAAAGGCCAAAATATGAATCAAATAGGCCTCTAGTTCTCGAATAATATCAATAGTTTGCTATTTAAATAGTAGCAAACGTCGCGACCCGTCAAAGCATCTTCTGAATCAAAGCCCCTGTGAACAGCACCGGCCCCGTTGGCCCGCCCGCGCTGGGCACGCCGCCTTTGGGTTCCAAACTGATGGCCAGGGTGGGCACTTCGCGCACATCGCCCGCCTGCGCGGTTAACTGCAACAGTTTGTCGCTGCCCAATACGCCGAGTGACCGCGGCCCGCCTGAGGGAGGCAGTGCCCAAAGTTGCAAAGACCGGTCGCCCGCCTCCTGGTAGGCACCCACGCGTTGCAGCACCAGTTTGCGGTTTTTTGGGTCAAACGTCACCAGCATGCTGGGCGCGGCTTTGCCATCGGCCAGCACCGCCACGTACTCAATTTGCGGTGTGGCCAGCAACTGCGCTTGGAGTTGTTTAATCTCGCCGCCCATTTGGGCTTGAATTTGCTTGATTTCGCCACCCATTTGGGCGCGCATGTCATCGCGCACCTGATCGCGCAGGTTCAGCCCGGTCACCACGGCCACGACACTGGCGACGGCACCCGCCGCAGCCATGCCGCGCCACAGCGCCAGACCCTGCCACCAACTGGCAGGCGCAGACTGTGCGGCCGCGCTTTGGGCTGCACCCAGCCTCGCGGCCTGCATGGACTGCGCTTGTTTGTCGCCCTGAATCAGGTTGTCAATGCGCGTCCAGACCAGCGCACTGGGAACCGACTGTTGCTGCAATTCGTTCATGCTGGCCAAGCGGGTTTGCCAAATCAGGGTGGCGGCGCGAACCGAAGGGTTGTCGCGGGCCAGCGTCTCAAAACGGCGACGCGCGCCACCGCGCAGGGTGCCCAGCGCGTAGCCAGAGGCCAGGCGCTCAATGAGCTCGGGGTTGTTAATCAGGTTCATGGTGTGAGGGGTCTGGGCATGAATCAGCGTGTCAGGCAAACCGGGCCATGCACTGGCGCAGTTGGTCCAGCCCACGGCGAATCCAGGTTTTAACGGTGCCCAGGGGCAGTTTCAGTTGCTCGGCTAGCTCGCTGTGGCTCAGGTCGCGGATGTAGGCCAGGCTGACGACTTCGCGCTGGCGGTTTTCAAGTTTGTCCAGGCAGCGGTGCAGGGCATGGGCCTGTTCGCTCGCCTGGGCAGAATCCAGCGGGTTGGGCGAGTCGCCCTCCAGCGTGTCGCTAAGCACTTCGTCAAGCTCTTGCGTGACCTGGGCGCGCTCGGTCGTGCGCCTGCGCAGCATGTCCAGGCCCCGGCTGCGCACGATCATGCCCATCCAGGCCATGGGCGGGCTTAAGGACGCGCGGTAGTCGCCCGCAGACCGCCAAATCTGCAAAAACGCCTCTTGCAGCACGTCTTCGGCGCGTTCGCGGTGCGTGACCACGCGCAGGGCCAGGCCGTAAAGCTTGCCTGCGCAGCGGTCGTACAGCGCCTTCAGCGCCACCTGGTCTTGTGCGGCAATGCGGTCTAGCAAAAGGATTAACTCGGCGTCAGCAGTTGGAGAGTTCATGGCTTCATTGTCAACCATCAAGGCTGTCAGTTCAATGCTGGGTAGGGTGAAAAAGGCAGGGTGGGCATGTTGGGGGCCAAAGTGTTGCAACCCGCTGAATACGCGGGCGCTGGCGCTTTGGATTCAATGTGAGATTCACCTTTGAGCCGCCACCCAAGCTCAGCCTGAAGCGTTTTAGAAAATTTGCCACTTCTTTGGCAAAAAGTTGAATCCAGGCGCTACCACCCCGCGTACCCATCAAACAGCAATGCCTGATGTTGTCGTCAGGCGGTTGCTGTGAACCCCAAAACCAATCCACACGGAGTTAATTATTATGAAAAATCGCCATTCGCTCTCAGTCCCCACCGCCCTCATCGCCGCCATTGTTTTGACGGCCTGCGCCTCGCAAGGCGGCACCTCCATTGCACCCGCCATGGCGAAGTTCTCTCAAGCCAGCTTGCCCGATGCGGTCAAAGTGCCTGCAGGCCATGCGGTCGCCCTTGAAACCGTGGGCGCAGGGGATATCACGTATGAATGCCGTGCCAAAAAAGACATGGCGGGTCAGTTTGAATGGGTTTTTGTCGGCCCCGACGCCGCTTTGAACGACCGCAGCGGCAAACGTTTGGGTCGTTACTACGGCCCACCCGCCACTTGGGAAAGCGCCGATGGCTCTAAATTGACTGGCGCACAGTTGGCTGTGGCACCAGCCACACCAGGCAGCATTCCGCTGCAATTGGTCAAGGCCAACCCAGCGATTGGCGCGGGCGCAATGCAAGGCGTGACCTACATCCAGCGCGTGGCAACCCAGGGCGGTGTGGCCCCCGCTTCGCCTTGCGAAGCCGCAACTTTGGGCCAAAAGCAGATCGTGAAGTACCAGGCGGACTACATTTTTTGGCGCGCGGTTTGAGGCAGAGGCAACTTGAAGTTGCAACTTCAAGTTGCGGCCGAAAGCTTGGGGTTGGGGCGATTGTTTAAATTGCCAAAACTCTGTGGTCTATGGCACAGACCCATCCCATTGAGCGGACTATCTTAGGGACTGGAATGGGCTCTTCATTGATCTTGACCTTTGTGTTGGTGTTGTGACCTGGCCCCTCCAATCCTTGCGTTGCGAAAAGCATTTTGCAATATCCCTTGGCTCTCTTACTTTTTGTTTCAAGACATTCTGTCGAACTTTGAATCTGTTTGGCAAACGGCTGCGTATCCATTCCACAGCAACTGCTGTCAACCTAACCGGAAAAACCCATCATGAAACCTAAATTCACCACATTGGCAAAAGCCTGCCTTCTTTTTGTTGCTGCGGGCAGCGCGATGGCTTCAAGCCACCGCGAAGCACCTTTCATTTCGGGCAGCCCCAAAGTGGACGGCACCGACTTCTACATGTTCCGAAGCTACGAAGGCGTGGCCGCAAACGGCTCAGGCGGACGCTCTGATTACGTGACGCTGCTGGCCAATTACCAGCCCCTTCAGGCCCCGTACGGCGGCCCTAATTACTTCCAGATGGACCCCAACGCGCTGTATGAAATCCACATCGACAACAACGGCGATGCGCGTGAAGACCTGACCTTTCAATTCCGCTTTAAAAACGCCTTGAAGTCGATTCCTTTGACCATTGGCACGGCCAGCGTGGCCATTCCGCTCATTCAAGCAGGGACTGTCAGCAACTTGAACGACGCCAATCTGAACGTCAATGAAACGTATGGCGTGACCCTGGTGCGCGGTGACCGTCGCAAAGGCACAGCGTCAGTCATCACCAAGACAGGCGGTGGGGCGACGTTTGAAAAACCGGTTGACAACATTGGCACCAAAACTATTGCTGACTACCCAACTTACGCGTCCAAGCACATTCACACGGTGACGATTCCTGGCTGTCCAGCGGGCAAAGATCAAGGCCGCGTGTTTGTCGGCCAGCGCCAAGAGGGTTTTGCCGTCAATTTGGGCACCATTTTTGACCTGGTCAACGCCCCTGCATCCTTCTTGCTGAACCCAGCCAACAAAGATGCCGCAGGCAATGGCGGTCAACACGTGGTTCAAAAATCCAACGTCACCACGCTGGCCCTGGAAGTCCACAAAGACTGCCTGACCGCAGGATCAGAATCGGTCATTGGCGGCTGGACCACTGCCAGTATGCGCCAAGGTCGTTTGCTGAATGGTGCGCCTCCGTCGGGCAACGACAAAGCCGAAAAGGCGGGTGGTGCCTGGACTCAAGTCTCGCGTTTGGGAAATCCTTTAATCAATGAAGTTGTGATTGGCCTGCCTGACAAAGACAAGTTCAATGCATCGAGCCCGAAAGACGACACTCAGTTCCTGGCCTATGTCACGAACCCGACTTTGCCTGCCCTGCTGGGCGTGGTGTTGGGTGCGACCGTCGCTCCCACGAACTTCCCGCGCACTGACTTGGCCACCACGTTCCTGACGGGTATCACCGGCGTGAACAAGCCTGCGATCAACCCAACGCCTTCCGAAATGCTGCGTTTGAATACGGCGATTGCTGCAGTCCCTTTTGCTGCGCAAAATCGCTTGGGTGTGGCTGGCAATGCGCTGGCTGGCGGAACTGACAACGCAGGCTTTCCGAATGGTCGCCGTCCCAAAGACGATGTGGTTGACATTGCGTTGGTGGCCATGTTGGGCGGCCTGTGCGTGATCAATGGCGATGGCGATGCCTTGAAGCTCAACAGCATTCCCGGAGTGGCAGGCGCGACTTCGGCTTGCAAGGCATCCAGCGTGCCCCTGGGCGCGACCTCTGCCGCGATTCACGACGCAGTTGACCAAGCCACGGTCCCTTTCCTGAGCGTGTTTCCTTACCTGAATACGCCCAACCCAGGTTCAATTTGAGCTTGAACCCCAAGGAGAAATCATGGACAAATTGAATGCAAAATTGGTGTTGTCGGGCTTAGCGCTTACTGCACTGCTGATGGGATGCGGTGCCGGAAACAGCAACGTGGAAGCCAGCACGCCCGTGGTACCTGCGCCTGATGTCGGGACCAGCGTGTCTGCGGTGATTGATTACATCGGCAACCTGATAGCCAATTTTGGCGAAAACACGGACCCTGTCAATGTCAATTCAGTCACTTTGGCCGTCGATGACACGGCAGAACCTACCGGCCTGAAGTAGCCTTCGCCTGACTTTTGGGGCGTTGGGGCCTGGCGACACGCATAAGCGTTCTGCCAGGCCCTTTTTTTAACACTATTTTGTTGTAACTGGTTCGATATGGCGACTTCCTCTAAATTGGTTTTGACGGCATTCACGGTCTGTCTGGCATGTGCCCAATTGCAAGCACTGGCCGTGACGCCCCTTCAGCCCAAGCAAGATGACGAAGTGCTTGAAGTGTTGCCGCTCATCACCCGCAACCGCGTGACCCGAGCCACCACCCTGCGCCCAGTGGCCGACCCTGCCCAGGCAGCCGCACAGGCCCGCAAAGACATTGGCCTGGCCCGCGAAACGGGCGACACCCGGTATTGGGGTCGCGCTCAAGCTGTGTTGGCCCCGTGGTGGGATGCGCCCAGCGCCCCAGCGGACTTGGCTGTTTTGCAGGCCACCGTGCAACAGGGTCGCCATGAATTTGACGCATCGCGCAAAGTGCTCTCTCGCACGCTGGTTCGCTCGCCCGGGCATGCGCAGGGCTGGTTGAACCTGGCGGCCTTGGAGCGCTTGGGTGGCCACTATGCCGAGTCGTTGAAGGCCTGCGAGTCCGTGGCCCGCGCTGGAGCCGACTTGTACGCCCAGGCGTGTCGTCTTGAAACCCAGTCCCTGCAAGGGCAACAGTCACTGGCGGCCACGGGATTTAAAAAGCTGCTGGCTCAAACCAGCGACATCAATCAGCGCAGCTGGTTGCTGTCGCTTGTGGCTGAAAACGCTGAGCGGGATGGCCAGGACGAGTTGGCCGCGCGGGCCTACACCGACAGTCTGGCCCTGGAGCCCGAGCTTTACACCACCATTGCCTACAGTGACTTGTTGCTTCGACTGGGCAATCCAGGCAAGGCCTTGCAAGTGTTGGCCGCCAGCCCAGAGACCGATGCCGTGCTGCTGCGCCGCGCTGCTGCGTGGCGCAAGTTGGGCGATGTCCGCTGGACAGCCGCTCGGGAGCAACTGAAGGAGCGCGCTGGCGAGTTGGTGCGCCGGGGCGATGACCCCACACTGCATGGGCGCGAGCTGGCGCTGATCGCCCTGTGGCTGGATGACGACGCGCGGGGCGCCCTTGCCTTTGCTCAACAGAACCTTTTGCTGCAACGCGAACCGATTGACTGGTGGGTAGCTGCGTCCAGTGCCCGCATTTCCAATGACGATGCGGCGTTGAAGCAACTGACCCAGGCTGCCGATGCCACGGGCTTGCGCGATGCGCGCCTGACGGTGGCCTTGAAAGGCAGCAAGCTGGCTATGCCGCTTGCGAAGGCTCAGGCGCAAAAGCAAGGAGCGAAGTGATGCGCGTGCCATTCGCTCGATTCAATCGGGTTCTGTGGGCTGGACTGGCATTTTTATCTGCCCTGTCCACCAGCCCGGCTTGGGCCCACAAAGGCAGCGATGCCTACCTTGATGTTCAACAACAGGCTGCAACCAGTACCGCTGACGCAAACGCGTACCGTTTTGCGCTGTCGGTGGCCATCAAAGACCTCGACCTGGCGTTGCCGGTGGATGCCAACGCCGATGGTCAGGTGACCTGGGGTGAGGTCAAGGCCGCTATGCCGCAAGTGCTGGAACTGCTGAACGCGACTGCACAGACTGACAGCTCTGCAACCGGTGCAGCTTGCAGGCTGTCCTGGCAGGCCGATGGTGTGGAGCGGCGAAGCGATGGCGCTTACTTGCGCTTTGTTGCCACCACCCAATGCGCCGCTGGCCAATCATTGGCGTTGCGCTACACCCTGTTCAGCCAGCAAGACGCCACGCACCGCTTGTTGGTTGCAGGTCGCACAGGCGGGCAAGACTTGCTGACCACAGCGTCGCCGCAGCAGAAGGCCAGCATCGTTCTGAGGGCTGCGTCACCTGGCGGCAAACAAGTCGCTGGGGCTCGACCAGCAGCCAATGCGCCGGGTGCGCAACCCGCCAACCGTTGGTCTGCACTGCGCGACTACTTTTTACTGGGTGCCCACCATTTGCTGGAAGGCTATGACCACCTTGCGTTTTTGCTGGCGCTGGTTTTGCCATTGCAACTGGGCCTGAGCAAGTCCAAACCCATTGGAGATGGTCGCGGGCATGCTGGAAATGTTTGGGTCGCCCTGCTGCGCACCGTTACCGCGTTCACGATTGGACATTCCATCACCCTGATGTTGGCCACCTTTGGCTGGACTGAGGGCTCCCCTGCATGGGTCGAGCCAGTGATCGCGTTGTCAATCGGTGTGACCGCTGCGCTGAACTTGCGCCCCGTGCCGTGGCTGCGCGTCGAGCTGTTGGCCTTGGTGTTTGGCCTGGTTCATGGTTATGGCTTTGCCGGCCTGCTGCAAGAAGCTGCCGCCCCCACTGCCTTGTTGCCATGGGCGTTGGCGGGTTTCAATTTAGGTGTTGAAGCTGGGCAACTGGTGGCCGTTGGGGGCTGGGTGGCCGTGTCGCAACTGGTGGTGGGCAAAGCCTGGTACCCCACTGTGGTGGTGCGGGGTGGTTCAGTTCTGCTGATCTTGGTCGCTGCGTTTTGGTTTTGGCAGCGAGTCGCCTGACCTCTACACAAACCCGAGGTTGATCGGGTAGTCAATGCCGCCCGCGCTGCCACCAAAATTGGCCAAGTTGGGCAATATGCCATTGAGTTCGGTGGGTTGCACGCCAAACCAGGTCGCCAGGGTTGCGGCGTACTGGTCGACCGATGTGGTGGGCAGCAATCGGCCTTGGCCGACATGCCAGGCGTCTTCGGGGTTGGCGGTGTTGCCAGCGCCCACGGGGGGGGCATAGCCGTACATCGCTTTGCCGTTGACAGCACCGCCGACCACCAAATGGTGACCGCCCCAGCCGTGGTCGCTGCCGTCGCCGTTGGAGCTCAAAGTTCTGCCAAAGTCTGAGGCGGTGAAGGCCGTCACATCTTGGGCGATGCCGAGGGCCGCTGTGGTTTGGTAAAACGCGCTCATGGCGTTGCTCACCCGGGTCATGTTGGTGGTGGTGCCCGACAGCAGGTTGTCGTGCAGGTCGAAGCCCCCCAGGGATACAAAAAACACCTGTCTGCGGGTGCTCAAACTGCTGCGCGCTTCAATCAACCGGGCGACCATTTTGAGCTGGGCTGCCAAGGAATTTCCACTCAAAACCGCTGGCGTGAAGGCTGCAAACTCAGGGCCAGTGCCTGCCGCGCGGCCAGAGCTGATGCCTGATGTGATCAGCCCTTCGGCGCTGATGGCGCGGCGGGTCACGGTGTTGTATTCGCTTTCAAGCACGTGCGAGCGGCTTTGCTGGGCGATGTTGAGCATTGCCGCTTTGATGAAGGTCGAGCCATAGGTGTAGGTGTCATTGACGCTACTGATTTTGACTGCGCCACCTGAACCCACTTGGTAGGACAAGGCCGTGTCGCCCGCCAAAAAAACCGCGTTGCCTGTCACTGAAATGCAGGTGAACAGCGAGCCACTGCCATTGCTGGCCAGGGCGAGGTCGCCAAGGTTGCCGCCCCATCCGATGGTGGAGCCCTCGGGCGAAGACGATTGCCAAATAGACTGCTGATCGTTGTGAGAAAACAGCTTGGGTGGCAGCGGGTACAAGGCGCGGTTGCTGCCTTGGTACTGTGCTTTGGTCATGGGCACGACCAGCGGGCCAACATTCAATTGAACAGCCGCTTTGCCTTGGTCAAACAGCGCAGCCAGGCCCGTCATTGAAGGATGCAGCGCATATTGGCGACCGTTGGGCAGGGGCACGGTGGGCGACAGCAGCGTGGGCGCAAGAGCACTTTTGGCCAAGGCAATGCCGCCCGCAGACTGGCCCGCGCCACCCCCGCGAATGGTGCTGTAGGCGTTGTAGCTGGGGTCATCGTAAGTGACGACGGTGTTGCCATAGTCGCTGCCACCATACAGAAACACGCACACCAGAGCTTTGTAGCTTCCGCTGGGCGCGTTGAAGGCGGCGGCTTCGCCCATGGCTGCCAGGTTCAGGGCTGTGGGCAAGGCGGCCCCGGTGAAGGCCAGTTGAGCAGAGCGCTGCAAAAAGGCGCGGCGGCTGTGATTTTTGGGTTGGATCAGGTGCATGGCGTGGTCTTTTGTGAATGAAGGCTGAGGGCTACTTTTGAATCAAGTAGTCGGCGCTGGCCATGATCAGGAGCACAGCGGCGCAAACGCGGTCCAGCTTTTGACTGGCAGAACTGGCCGCCGTTACCGGGTTGCCATTGAGGGCCGTCACGATGGTGCTTTGGTTGGCTGCTGACAATTGCCCTGCACACAAGATCAAGTTGAGCCGCGCAACCAGGGCGGGGGCATCAGTCACCAACGCCAGCTCTCGCGCATAGCTGGCTGTGATGTCGGGCACATAGGTTTGCCCGCCAATGGAATAGGGGACACCCGGGTCACCACAGTAAATGCCGTAACGCATGGCACCCTGGATGTAGTTCAAATAGCCGCCCACTGTGGTTTCGTTGACCAATTGAAACTCCGGCGCAGGCGATTGTGTGGTCGCCAGCACCGTGCTGGGGGGAACAAACCCAGGGCGGAAAAAGTTGAAGACCGAGGGCGCGCGCAACGGGCTTTGCCCCAACTTGTCAGAGGCGCCCGAAGTGTCAAACATCTTCCAGGAATTGCCGCCCGAGCTGATGCCAAAGCTCCGGCCCCATTGAATCAGGCGCAACATCGGCTCGCGCAGTTTGCCAAAGGTGTTGCTGGAAAGGTTGGCGGCACCTCGGGCTTCGTCGTCCAGCAAAATGGCGGTCCAAACGGCTTTCAGGTCGCCACGCACACCCGCGCCGTTGTTGTTGAATGCCGCAGCCACCCGGGCCACGTACGCGGGGCTGGGGTTGCTGGTGACCAGCCGTTGAATCATTTGCTTACCAAAAAACGGGCCGACATTGGGGTGGTTGAACAGCGTATCGAGCGCAGTGGTGAGCGCCGCTTTGCCGGGTGTGTTGGCGGCAATGGTGGTACCCAGGAAGGTCGCCGCCAGATTGGAGTGGCGGCTTGCATTCAAGGCCATGGGCTTTTGGGTGTAGGCCCGGCTTTCAATGGTGTAGCTTTCAGGGGTGCCGTTGTCCTTGAGCGGGGTGATGCGCACGCCATCGGACGTGTCAAAGTCATAGCCCGTGAAAACACGTGCCAGGTTGGTGACATCGTCCTGTGTGTAGCTTTCCAGCTTTTTACCGCCACTGGTCTGTTCGCTGCCGTCCAGGTTGAGCTTGTTCACGCCAATGGTGAACAACTGCATGACTTCGCGGGCGTAGTTTTCATCGGGCACCCGCCCGGTCGTCGTGTTTTCTTTCTGATTGCCCTTGGTGTTGAGAAAGTAGCCCATGGCGGGGCTCAAGGTCACGTCTTCCAGCAGCTTGCGGTAGTTGCCAAAAGCGTTGTCTACCAAAATATCCCAATACTGACCAAAAGCGTGACTGCGCCACGTGAACTCGGCCGATTGCAAGGAGGCCACAAAGAACTCAGACAAGGCCAGGGCTGTGCGTTTGCGCATGCTGTCAGAGGCTGTGAACAACTGGTTCCAGAGCATGAAAGTGGCGGGATAGTCCCTGAAAAAGTAGGTGTAAATATTCGACTCGCCATAAGTGCGTGACTCCAGCCAGGCGTAGCCAGTTTGCCCAATGGACTTAGCAAACTGGGTTTGCAAATAAGCCGCGTAGGTGGTGGCGCGAACAGAGGCGATTTCGGTGTCGCTGGCATCAAGCTGCCCTTGCAACAAAAAGCGGGCGGCTTCGTTGTCGCTCAAGGCGCGCGGCGTATTGTTAAAGCCGGGTGCGGCGGGGTTGGGGTTGGGGGCTGGTGTGGGAGTCGGCGTGGGGGTAGGCGTCGGTGTCGGGGTTGGGGTCGGTGTCGGGGATGGCGGCACCGTCACGGGTGGCGTCAAGGGGTTGGTTGGGGTGACGGGAGAGACGGGCGACACGGGTACACCCGGTGTCGCTGGCACAGCTGGCGTGATGGGCGCCACGGGTGTGACGGGTATGACTGGAGTTGCGGGTAAACCTGGTGTAAGCGGCACGGCGGGCGCGATGGGGGCTGCTGCAATGGGTGTGGTGCCTGTGAGGACTGTCGCGCCACCTGCCGCGTCACTGCCACCCCCACCGCAGGCCGCCAACAGCGCTGAGCCCAAAACTGCCAATGCACCAGGGGAAAGCTGTGCAGCTTGGCTGGTTAAGTCGCCACCTTCTGCAAGCTTGATTTGGGGGTCAAAAAGTGCCTCGCCGTTGGACTCCGGAGGCTTTTGAGATGCCGATTTATGGGCGGTAGAAGGCATAGTGTCAACGGTCATAGGCAGATACCAGTTGGATTCAAAGCCGCAAGGATATCTGTGAAGTTCCGTTTTCTGAACCCGGATTTGGCGGCAAATTGCAATCAACCGTAACTGAAAAGTTAAAAAAGAACCTGCAGGTTCTTTTTTATAGATTCAAGGCTAAAAATGCCAATTTATGAATCAAATAGGCCTCTAGCTCTCTAATTATATGTATAGTTTGCTATATAATAAATAGCAAAAATACTCCACTCAAAACGACTCCAAAGCGAGTCAACAGCGGCTCCAAAGCGACAACTCAAAGCGCCTTCCAATCGGCTGAACCCACCGCCCAGGCCAAGCGCACCCGGTGGCGAGCCAACTGCAAGCGCACCTGCTCGGGCGCAGTGCCGCCCAGCGTGTTTCGCGCATGCAAGGAGCCGCGCAGGCTCAACACTTCGTACACGTCCTTTTCAATGCTCGGGTTAAAGCCCTGCAGCACCGACAGCGGTAATTCCGACAAATCCACTTGGTGTGAAATAGCGGCTTTGACGGCGTGCGCCACCGTTTCATGGGCATCGCGAAAGGGCAATCCCTTTTTGACCAAGTAGTCGGCCAAGTCGGTCGCCGTGGCGTAGCCTTTTAGCGCTGCCGCCTCCATGGCTTGGGCGTTCACTGTGATGCCACCGCTTTTGAGCCCGGTGGCCGTATCGATCTGCCCGCCCACCATTTCAGCGAATATGCGCAGCGTGTCCTTGATCGTATCCACAGTGTCAAACAGAGGTTCTTTGTCTTCCTGATTGTCTTTGTTGTAGGCCAAGGGTTGGCCTTTCATTAAAGTGATCAATCCGACCAGATGGCCCACCACACGACCGGTCTTGCCACGGGCCAGCTCGGGCACGTCGGGGTTCTTTTTCTGCGGCATGATGGAGCTGCCTGTGGTGAATCGGTCGGCAATTTTGATGAAGCCAAAGCTCTGACTCATCCACAAAATCAGCTCCTCGCTCAGCCGGCTGACGTGCACCATGATGAGGGACGCTGCCGCTGTGAATTCAATCGCAAAGTCACGGTCGCTCACGGCATCCAGTGAATTTTGGCAGACGCAGGGTGCGCCAGCGTCATCGACCATGCCCAAAGTTTGGGCAACCATGGCCCGGTCAAGTGGGTAGCTGGTGCCTGCCAGGGCAGCTGCACCCAGGGGCAGCCAGTTGACGCGCTTTCGAACGTCTTGCAAGCGGGCTGCGTCACGAGCAAACATTTCAACATAGGCCAGCAGGTGGTGGCCAAAACTGACCGGCTGGGCCACCTGCAAATGGGTGAAGCCGGGCATGATCACTTCAACGTGGTGACCTGCCACCTCAACCAGTGAGCGCTGCAAATCGACCAGCAAGGCGGCAATCAGGTCGATTTCACCGCGCAGCCAAAGGCGCACGTCGGTGGCCACCTGGTCGTTGCGCGAGCGCCCGGTGTGCAGGCGCTTGCCCGCAATGCCCACCAGTTCGGTTAAGCGAGCTTCAATGTTCAGGTGCACATCTTCCAGGTCCAGCTTCCATTCAAACGCGCCCGACTCGATCTCTTGGGCGACCTGCGTCAAACCCTTTTGAATCGCAGCCAGATCGTCCTGGCTGATGATCTCTTGGTGCGCCAACATGCTCGCATGGGCGCGCGACCCAGCAATGTCAGCCGCCCACAAGCGTTTGTCAAAAAACACGCTGGAGGTGTAGCGTTTGACCAGGTCGCTCATGGGTTCTGAAAAAAGGGCTGACCAGGCTTGGGATTTTTTGTCGAATTGGGTGTGTGGCATGGGGGGATGGAGCCCAAGGGCGCTTGCGTTGAAGATCATCAATAATCGGGTGGAAACTCAATTTGACATGAAAGACACCCAAATTTTATCGGCCTTCCAGGAGCTTTCGCCAAATGGCAAGCCCAGAGAGTCCAACCGGAGGCTTGTTTTTGACGCTTGCCACGTGGGCGTCGTGTTGCGGGCGGTGCTGTTTGTGGAGGCGGTGGTGGCGGTGGGGGTGATGTTTCATGCCACCAGCTTTATGGATTGGCTGACCCGTTTGGCCTTGATGACGGGTGGCGCGTTTCCGGCAACTTTGGTGTGGCTGGTCATTGCCTGCAGTCTCAAACGGCCGTTAGCCCGTGTTGCACCGTGGCTGCAATACGCGGCGGGTGTATTGCTGGGTGCCGTGGCGGGGCTTTACGGTTGCGCCGTGCTCAGCATGGTGGGTTTGGTGAATCCGACGCCCTGGATTGCCAGTGCGTTTTCAGGGGCAGGCCTTGCCGCCATGCTGGTGGTCGCCCTTGTGCTGCGAGCCAAAGGTGAGACCCCAGCCGCCACGGCCGCCAGGTTGGCTGAGCTGCAATCGCGCATTCGCCCCCATTTTTTGTTCAATTCGCTCAACAGCGCCATCGCACTGGTGCGGGCTGAACCCGCCAAAGCTGAAGCCTTGCTTGAAGACCTGAGCGAGCTGTTTCGCCATGCCCTGGTTGACCAGGGCGAGTCTGCCACTCTGGGTGACGAGCTGGCTTTGGCTGAGCGCTACTTGGCCATCGAGCAGATTCGTTTTGGCGAGCGTTTGCAGGTTCAGTGGTCGATTGATGCCACTGCCAATCCCGCTCGCCTGCCGCCTTTGCTACTGCAGCCGCTGGTAGAGAACGCTGTGCGCCACGGTGTTGAACCCAGCGAGTCGGGCGCTACAGTGAAAATATCAACCCAAAGGCGCGGCTCCATGGTGGTGATCAAAGTCACCAACACCATGCCCTCGGGCCCCGGCGAGCCCGGCCATGGTGTGGCGCTGGCCAACGTGCGCGACCGCCTGAACCTGTTGCACGACGTGCAGGGGCAGTTTCAAAGCGCCTGCAAAGAGGGTGTGTTTCAAGTTCGGATTGAGGTGCCACTGTGACGCTGACCTTGAAGGTGCTGCTGGTCGATGACGAGGCCCTGGCGCGGTCGCGGCTTAAAACCCTGCTGGGCGATTGCACCGACCCCTTGGCCATCGTCAATGGCGAAGCCGCCAACGCCACGCAAGCACTGGAATTGCTCAAGCGCCACACCTTTGACGTGGTCTTGCTTGATATCAATTTGCCCGGCGCCAATGGCCTGACACTGGCCAACCTGTTGCGCGGCATGTCCAATGCGCCCGCTGTGGTGTTTGTCACCGCCCACGCACAACACGCCGTGCATGCATTTGAGCTCGAAGCGCTGGACTACCTGACCAAGCCGGTTCGGCTGGAGCGATTGAAGGCCACCTTGCAAAAAGTGGGTCGCCAGGTTCAAGCTCTGCTGACCTTGCAGGGTGCTGATGCCGACGCGCCCGAAGAAGTCTTGATCATTCAAGACCGGGGTGGCACATTGCGCGTACCGCTGGCCCAGGTAATTTACCTCAAGGCAGAGCTCAAGTATGTGACGGTGCGAACGACTGCACACAGTTACATTTTTGACGGCTCTTTGAGCGAGCTGGAAGAAAAATACAAGGCCCAATTCATGCGCATTCACCGCAATGCGCTGATTGCCAGGCGGGCCGTGCGAGCGCTGCAAAAACAGATGGATGCAGAGGAAGGCGAAGGCTGGGCGGTGCGTCTGGACGGAGTTGACGAACTGCTGTTTGTGTCGCGCCGCCAGGTGGCAGCAGTGCGTGAAGCCATTGTGGGTTGAGTGACACTTATTTTGTGAAAGATTGACATGATTACCGTCCACCATTTGAACAATTCACGCTCGCAGCGCGTATTGTGGCTGCTTGAAGAACTGGGTTTGCCCTACCAGATCAAGGCCTACTGGCGCGACAAGAAAACCATGCTGGCACCGCCCGAATTGCGACAAGTTCACCCGTTGGGCAAGTCACCCGTGATCACGGACAGCATTTCAACCCCTTCGGTCACCGTGGCCGAGTCCGGGGCGATTGTGGAGTATCTGATTGACCAGTACAGCGAAGGTCGGCTCAAACCCGCCGCAGGCACGCCCGAGCGTCTGCGTTACACCTACTGGCTGCACTATGCCGAAGGCTCGGCCATGCCGCCCCTGCTGATGAAGTTGGTGTTTGACGAGATTGAAAAAGCCCCCATGCCGTTTTTTGTCAAACCGATTGCCAAAGCCATTTCAGGCAAAACCAAAAGTGCCTTTATCAGTCCGCAAATCAAGACGCACCTGGACTACATGGAGGCTGAGCTTGCAGAGTCGCCGTGGTTTGCGGGCAAAGCTTTTAGCGGGGCCGACATTCAAATGAGTTTTCCGTTGGAAGCCGCCGCCGCCCGGGGCGGTCTGGACGCCAGCCGCCCCAAGTTGATGGATTTTCTGAAACGCATTCACGCCCGACCCGCCTACCAACGGGCGCTTGAAAAGGGCGGGGCCTATGACTTGTAGCGCCACCCGGTCCAGCGCTAGCCCGTGTTGCGCAGTCCCGCTGCAATGCCATTGATCGAAATGTGAATGCCGCGTTGCACCCGCTCGTCAGCTTGGCCCGCCCGGTAACGGCGAACCAGTTCAACCTGCAAGTGATGCAGTGGATCGATATAGGGAAACCTATGGCGGATCGAACGCTGTAGCGCAGCGTTGTTGGCCAGGCGCTGCTTGTCGCCCGTCACGATGGCCAGCGCACTTGCCGTGCGGTGCCACTCGGCTTCAATGGCGACAAAAATTCGTTTGCGCAGGCGTGTGTCGGTGACCAGTTCAGAGTAAAGCGACGCCAGCGCCAGATCGCTCTTGGCCATCACCATGTCAATATTGGAGAGCAAAGTTTGAAAAAATGGCCAGTCGCGTTGCATTTTTTGCAGCAACTTGCGACGGTCTTTTTCACCCGGCTTTCCTTCTGCGTCCAGAAATTGTTCAATGGCAGTGCCAAAGCCGTACCAGCCAGGCAACGTCAAGCGGCATTGGCCCCAACTGAAGCCCCAGGGAATGGCGCGCAAGTCTTCAATGCGTTGGGTGTTTTTTCGTGACGCTGGGCGCGACCCGATGTTCAATTCGGCAATCTCCCGAATTGGTGTGGACTGGAAGAAATATTCCGTAAAGCCCGGCGTTTGGTAAACCAAGGCGCGGTAAGCGGCTTGGCTGGCCAACGATAGCTGGGACGCCGCGTGCAGGAACTCGGGGGTCGCGGACTTGGTGGGCGCAAGCAAAGTGGCCTCCAGAGTCGCGGCCACCAGGGTTTCAAGGTTGCGTCGGCCAATTTCGGGGTTGGCGTACTTGGAGCCAATCACTTCGCCTTGCTCCGTCAGCCGGATTTGCCCGCGCACGGTGCCAGGGGGCTGCGCCAAAATAGCCTGATAACTGGGGCCGCCACCCCGCCCCACGGTGCCGCCACGGCCATGGAACATGCGCAGTTTGATGCCCGGAATGTGCTGTTCAAAAACTCTCACCAACTCAATCTCAGCCCGATAAAGCTCCCAATTGCTGGTGAAAATGCCGCCATCCTTGTTGCTGTCTGAATAGCCCAGCATGATGTCTTGCTCCGCACCGCTTCGCAACACCATGGACGCAATGCCCGGCAGCGCATAAAACTCGCGCACGATGGTGCCCGCGTTTCGCAAATCGTCAATGGTTTCAAAAAGCGGCACAACAATCAGATCGTTGGTGGCTTTGTGATCCAGGGTGGAGCGAACCGAGCCCACTTCCTTTTGCAGCAACAACACCTCAAGCAAGTCGCTGACCGATTCGGTGTGGCTGATGATGTAGTGCCGGATACTGTGTTTGCCATAGCGCTCGCGCATCCGTTTGGCGGCCGCAAAAATCGCCATTTCGCTGGTTGCAAGGCTCGAATACGGCGCGTCAACCACGTGCAGTGGGCGGGCGTCATTGAGCAGGCGCATCAGCAAAGTGCGTTTGGCGGCTTCGTCCAATGCAGCATAGTTGGCCTCAACCCGCGCCACGGTCATCAGTTCAGCCACCACTTCCTCGTGTTTGTCCGAGCTTTGACGCAGGTCCACCGTGGCCAGGTGGAATCCAAAGACTTCAACCGCTCGAATCAAAGGGTGCAGGCGTTGTGCAGCCAGTGCGCCGCCATGGTGAGCGATAAGCGATGCCTCTATCGTGCGCAGGTCGTATCCAAAGTCTTCGGCTTGCAAATAGGCGTTTTGGGGGGCCACTGCATGCCTCGCCGCATCGCCACCCGTCAGAGTCTTCAGGGTCGCTGCAAGGCGGGCGTAAATTCCGGTCAATGCTCGGCGATAAGGCTCGTCCTGTCGGTGCGCGTTGGTGTCGGGCGAACTTTGCGCCAGTTTTTGCATGTCGGCAGAGCAGTCCACCAGCATCATCGAAAGCGACAGTTCGGCCCCCAGGAAGTGCACTTCGGTCAGGTAATGGCGCAGTGCGATCTCGCTCTGACGGGTCAGCGCATATTCAAGCGTTTGGGCCGTCACGAAAGGGTTGCCGTCGCGGTCGCCGCCTATCCACTGGCCCATCCGCAAAAAACTTTTCACTTCGTGTTTTCCCAGGTGGCCTTCAAGTTCGGCATAAAGCTTGGGAATTTCCCGCAAAAAGGTGGATTCGTAGTAGCTCAGTGCGTTTTCAATTTCGTCTGCGACGGTGAGCTTGGTGAATCGCAGAAGCCGGGTTTGCCACAGCTGCATCACGCGCGCTCTCATCTGGGCTTCGTTGGCGGCCAGTTCCTTGGGAGCCAAAGCATCCTGGGCCACACTGCTGGCCAAAGCCCGTGCGCGAATTTCGTCGCGAGCGGTCAATAAATGCGCAATATCGCGCTCCGCATCCAAAATGCTTTTGCGCTGAACTTCCGTGGGGTGAGCCGTCAAAACGGGTGACACATGGCTTTCTGCCAGCATTTCGGCAATGGCTTTGGGCGCAATACCGGCCCAACGGCAACGCGCCAGTGCAACTTCGACACTACCTTCCTGAGCGTGGCCAGCGCGTTCGTGTACTGCGCGGCGGCGAATGTGATGCCTGTCCTCCGCCAAATTCGCCAGATGACTGAAGTAGGTGAACGCCCTGATCACACTGACAGAT
>JANNCN010000199.1:0-14451 GCA_031386665.1 Rhodoferax sp.
CACCGTCGATTTCACCCCCAACTACGACGGTTCTACCGACGAGCCGCGCCAATTGCCGGCCCGCCTTCCGTTCGCCTTGCTCAATGGAGCCAGCGGCATCGCGGTCGGTTTGGCGACTGAAATACCCAGCCACAACTTGCGTGAAGTGGCCGACGCCTGCGTTGCGCTGATCAAAAACCCCAAGCTGACGGACGATGAACTGCTGGCCATCATTCCCGGCCCGGATTACCCCGGCGGCGGTCAGATTATCAGCAGTGCATCGGATATTTTGGACGCCTACCGCAGTGGCCGGGGCTCGCTCAAAGTGCGTGCCCGCTGGAAGATTGAAGAACTGGCACGCGGCCAGTGGCAACTTGTGGTGACCGAGTTGCCGCCTGGCGTCAGCACCCAAAAAGTGCTGGAAGAGATTGAAGAGCTGACCAACCCCAAGGTCAAGGCAGGCAAAAAGACTTTGTCGCTGGAGCAAGCGCAGCTCAAAGCCACGGTTTTGTCGGTGCTGGACGTGGTGCGTGATGAGTCCAACAAAGACGCGGCCGTGCGCCTGGTCTGTGAACCCAAAACCAGCCGCATTGAGCAGCAGGACTTCATCACCACGCTGTTGGCGCACACGAGTCTTGAGACCTCGTCGCCCATCAACCTCACCATGGTGGGGCTGGACGGCCGACCCACGCAAAAAAGTCTGCGCCAAATGCTGGTGGAATGGCTCGATTTCCGCCAAATCACGATTCGCCGCCGCTCTGAGCACCGCTTGGCCAAAGTGCTGGCCCGCATTCACATTTTGGAAGGCCGCCAAACGGTCTTGCTGAACATTGACGAAGTGATTGCCATCATTCGCCAGTCGGACGACCCCAAGGAAGCGCTGATTGCCCATTTCAAGTTGTCGCAAATTCAGGCCGACGACATATTGGACATTCGCCTGCGGCAACTGGCGCGGCTGGAAGCCATCAAAATTGAGCAAGAGCTGAAAGAACTGATCGAAGACCAGAAGAAGCTGGACGAGATTTTGGGCAGCCCCGCCACCTTGCGCCGCCTGATGATCAAAGAAATTGAAGGCGACGCTAAAACCTTTGCCGATGCAAGGCGCACCTTGATTCAGTCCGATAAAAAGGCCGTTTTGGAAGTCAAAGTGGTGGACGAACCCGTGACTGTGGTGGTCAGCCAAAAAGGCTGGGTGCGGGCTCAAAAAGGCCACGGTCACGACGCAGCCAGTTTTGCCTTCAAGTCTGGCGACGAGCTGTATGGCAGCTTTGAATGCCGCACGGTTGACACGCTGTTGGCGTTTGGCGGCAACGGGCGGGTTTATTCGGTGGCCGTGGCGCTGCTGCCCGGTGCGCGTGGCGACGGCCAGCCCATCACGACGCTGTTGGAGCTTGAGCCCGGCACCCAGTTGCGCTATTACTTTGCAGGGCCTGCAACGGCCACGCTGCTGTTGTCCAGTTCGGGTGGCTATGGGTTTTTAGCCAGTGTTGACAACATGAGTTCGCGCTTGAAAGCGGGCAAGGCCTTTGTGACATGCGGTGAAGGCGAAACGCTGTGCAGCCCGTCAGCCGTGGGGTCGCTCAACATGGCAGCGGCTGGTTCATCGGGCGGAGCGGGCAACCTGTCATCGTCGGTCAAAACGGTCGTGGCTGCCACGCATGTGGCTTGCGCCTCTACCCTGGGCCGCATTTTGACGTTTGAAATCAACGAGTTGAAGACTTTGGCCAACGGCGGCAAAGGCCTGATGTTGATCGACCTGGAAGACAAAGACACGCTGGCGGGTGCTGCCGCCTACACCCGCAGCGTCAAAATTGCAGGCATCGGTCGGGGTGGCAAAGGCCGTGAGGAGACCTTGGAAATTCGCAGCCTGAACAACGCCCGCATGGCCCGGGGGCGCAAAGGCAAGGCGGCGGATTTGGGCTTCAAGCCGACGGCGATCAGCCGGGTGGAATGAAGGCGGTTCCGCGTGGGCATTACCCAGCCGAAGTAAACACTTCTTGACTCCGTCTGCCCTGAAGCCGAACCGCTACTTGGCAGCCTGTAGGTAGCCCAGCGCCACATTCACCAGCGCCTTGACGCCGGTTTTCATGTGTTTTTCCCCAATCATGAAAAGTGGCGAATGGTTGGGCGCGCCAGCCTTGTCGTCTTGCGGTGGCGCACTCAAAAACCAGAAAAAACCGGGGGCCGATTGAGTGAAGGCACCAAAGTCTTCTGAGGCGAGGGCGGGCTGCATTTCCAGAACCCTGTCGGTGCTCTGCTGCAGGAAGCCCAGCGTTTTATCGACCAGGGCCGCATCATTGGACAACACCGGGTAGCCCCGGTCCACCTTGGCGTCTGCCGTCAGGCCCGAAGCCTCGGCCGTGCCTTTGGCCATGCGGATCACCGCTTCATGCACTTGCGTGCGGCTGGATTCATTGAGCGTGCGGATGGTGCCCGTCATGGTGGCGGATTCCGGGATGATGTTGCTGCGGTTGCCGCCGTTGAACTGCCCCACGGTCACCACGGCGGCACCTTGCGACAGGTCCACCTGGCGGCTCACCACACTTTGCAGGTTGGTGACGATCTGGGCGGCGGTAACGATCGGGTCTTTGCTTCTCCAAGGGCTGGCGGCATGCCCGCCGACACCATTGACGGTGATGTTGAAAGTGTCGGAGCTGGCCATGACCGATCCACGCCGGTACCTGATCGCCCCAGCGGGCAGGCCGGTACCGATGTGCTGCCCGAACACTGCCTCCACTTTGGGGTTGTCCATCACCCCGGCCTTGACCATCTCGAACGCGCCACCACCTCCCTCTTCAGCGGGCTGGAACAAAAAAACCACCGTGCCCGGCAGATCGGCCCGAACCTTCGATAGCACTTCGGCTGCGCCCAGGAGCATGGCCACGTGGGCATCGTGCCCGCAGGCGTGCATCACGCCCGTGTCCTTGCCCTGCCATTCGGCCCGCGCCGTGGAGCGAAACGGCAGGTCATTGCGCTCTTCCACCGGCAAGGCGTCCATGTCGGCCCGCAGAGCAATCACCGGGCCGGGCTTGCCGCCTTTGAGCACCGCCTTGATGCCGGTTTTGGCAATGCCGGTCTGAATCTCGAAACCGGGCATGGCCTTGAGCGCCTCGGCGATGTACGCGCTGGTTTTGACTTCCTGAAACGACAGTTCGGCATTTTGGTGGATATGCCTGCGCCAAGTGATCACCTTGGGCTCTGCTGCATCAATCAGCGCCGGCACGTCGGCACGGGTTTGGGCCTGCACGGCCAGTGAAGACGCCAGCGCACAGGTGGCCAGGCTGAGGGCGCCAAGGCAGCGCAAGCGTAGGTGTGTCATGGTTGTCCCTAGGTTGTGAGTTGTGTTTTGCACCCGCCTGACGCCTAGTCTCATCACATGGGGCGCAAGACAGCTTACCGCACAACAGGCTTCTGAGGGTGCGGCAGTCTTTGCCCGGAGCATCAAAATTGCAGGCCTTGGTCGGGGTGGCAAAGACTGTGAGCAGACCTTGAAAATTCGCAGCCTGAACAGCGCCCGCACAGCCCCGGGGGCGCAAAGGCAAGTCGGCAAATTTCCATTTACTATAATATATATAGCAAACTATTATTATTCTACGAGAGCTAGAGGCCTTTTTTATTCACAATTTAGGCATTTTCAAGCATTTTGGCGAAAAAAGAACCTGCAGGTTCTTTTTTGATTTTTTTGCCCGTTTTTGATTGTTTTGGCGTGACCCGACACTGGCGGCAGGGCCAAATGGCTTAGTCCAGCCCTGATCCTGGTGCAAAGCGGATGCAAGCAAAGTCACAAGCCGACACAACCATTCACACTTAATTACCCGCATTTGGGCTGCGCGTCACAGCCAGACCGCAGCCGAAGCTGGTTCTGCTTGCAGGCGAATCGCGGCGCGGCGTGAAAACCCGGCCATCTACCGTAGCCAGGCCAGGGTGCAGATCAACCCGGGCGCAATGCAGGTTGAAGCTGCGGTGTCCACTGGCGGCACGCAGGGTGTCAACGCCTCGCGCTCGGTGATGTCAGAGCTTCAAGTGCTGACCAGCCGCCCGCTGGTGCAATCGGTGCTAGACAAGTTGCCCGCTGATCAACGGCAAATTGCGACGGGCTTGGGCCCAGACCCCGTGGCGGTTTTGCAATCGGGGCTGCAGGCCGACGTGGCCCAAGGTACCGACGCCGTTGAAGTCGCCCCGCACGGGCCTAACGCGGGCTTGGCCGCCGCTGTCGTGAGTGGCCTGGTTGCCGATTACACCTAGCAGCTGAACCAGTCTTACACCCAGTCGGCCGACAGTTCCTTGGCGCAAATCAACGACGAAGTGGCCCAATTGACCCTGAAAGTGCAGGGCAAACGCCGCCAGATGGAAGACTTCAGAGTTCGCCACATCAGTGTGACGTTGGAGCGTGAAGAAAACGACATTTTGGGCCGCGTCAAAGGGCAAACCGACCAAAGTGCAGGCCTGGCCGACGCGCGTGAAGAGGTGAACGCCGAGCGGGACACCGTGGTTCGCGTGGCGCAGCAAGCGTCTGGCAACCGGGACACGTTGCAGCAGTTTGCCTCGCGTTTCAATGAATTCAAAACCATGCGCGAGGAACTGGCTCCGCTGGAGCCGCTGTTGCGAGACGCCACCCAGCGCAAAGCCCGTCAGGACGCAGGTGAAACGGCCCGTCGCCCGTCGGTGCGCTTGATCGAGGCCGCGTTTGCACCGCGCCAGCCGTGGGCACCGCAGCACACGCGCGATGCCGCGATTGTTTAGGGCCGCCTTGCTGCTGGCCTTGTTGACGGTGGGTGTGATGGCGCTGACCAACCGAAATGGGCGGCATCCGTCGATGGTTTAGGTGCTCAATTTTCACCCTCCATTGAGGTTATTGAAATCGGCGAGCAGACACACCTGATTTGCTGCCAAAATCGATGCGCTGATGTCCCTTTTTGGAGACCGCCATGTCAAAGTCCGCTTCTCTGGCTCGTGCCCACGCCTTCCCATCCACCCTGCAGCCCTTCAAAACAGCGGCTGGCAAATCAGGGCAGTTGTATTCGCTGCCGGTTCTGTCGCGACAGTTTCCCAATCTCAAGCGCCTGCCCATTTCCATGCGGATCGTGCTGGAGTCGGTGCTGCGAAACTGCGACGGCCAGCGCGTCACAGCTGAGCATGTGGCGCAAGTCGCCAACTGGCAGCCCAACGCACCGCGCACGCATGAGATTCCCTTCGTGGTGTCCCGGGTGGTGCTGCAAGACTTCACGGGAGTGCCGCTGCTGGCCGACCTGGCGGCCATGCGCAGCGTGGCTGTCAAGCTGGGCAAAGACCCCAAGCGCATTGAGCCGCTGGTACCGGTTGATTTGGTGGTTGACCATTCGGTCATGGTGGACCACTACGGTAAGAAGAACTCGCTTGACCTGAACATGAAGCTGGAATTTCAGCGTAACCAGGAGCGTTATGAATTCATGAAATGGGGCATGCAGGCGTTTGACACCTTTCGCGTGGTGCCGCCGGGTTTTGGCATCGTGCACCAGGTTAATTTGGAGTATCTGGCGCGCGGCGTGCACCAAACGGCAGAGGGCATCTATTACCCCGACACCTTGGTCGGCACCGACAGCCACACGACCATGATCAATGGCATTGGCGTGGTGGCGTGGGGTTGTGGTGGCATCGAAGCCGAAGCCGCCATGCTGGGCCAACCAGTTTATTTTTTGACGCCTGACGTAGTCGGCATGCAGTTGACCGGGTGCCTGCGCGAAGGCGTGACCGCCACCGACTTGGTGCTGACTGTGACCGAAATCTTGCGCCGTCAAAAAGTGGTGGGCAAATTTGTCGAGTTTTGTGGCCCGGGCACCCGAAGCCTGAGCCTTCCCGACCGCGCCACCATCGCCAACATGGCCCCCGAGTACGGAGCCACGATGGGGTTTTTTCCGGTGGATGACAAGACGATTCAGTATTTCGAGGGCACGGGCCGCAGCAAAACCGAAATTGACGCGTTTCAGTCCTACTTCAAGGCGCAAGACTTGTACGGCATTCCCGACGCTGGCGAGATTGATTTTTCGCAATTGGTGACGCTTGATTTAGGCTCTGTCACGCCCAGCCTGGCAGGCCCCAAACGGCCCCAGGACCGCATTGAGCTGGGGCGTGTGGCCACGCAGTTTGAGTCCTTGTTTTCAAAATCTATTGCTGAAAATGGCTTCAACCAACCCGCCGCAGTGTTTCACACGCGGCATTTGGCACGGGCTTCGGGCATTGGGCTGTTGGCCAAAACGCCCAAAGCGCCACCTACGCCACTGGGCGCAGCGAGGCAACTAGTCGAGATGGAAGGCAGCCGCCCCACGCTGGCGGCAGGCCACGCGCCGGTGGGGGAGTCCAGCTTTGCTTCTACCCAAGCGTCTGTCAATGCCTCCGCCAGTGCCTCCACCAACGCCGCGCAAAACGGGTCAATCGCCACAATCACCGTAGTGCCAGTGGCAAAGCCTTCAGACATCACCATTGGCAATGGCGACGTGCTGATTGCCGCTATCACCAGTTGCACTAACACGTCCAACCCCAGCGTGCTGCTGGCGGCGGGCTTGCTGGCCAAAAAAGCGGTGGAGGCGGGGCTGACTGTCCAACCGCACATCAAGACATCGCTGGCACCGGGTTCGCGCATCGTGACCGAGTATTTGACCGCCACCGGCTTGCTGCCCTACCTTGAAAAGCTTGGCTTTGCATTGGCAGGCTACGGCTGCACCACCTGCATTGGCAATGCGGGCGACTTGACGCCCGAGTTGAATGACGTGATCACCCAAAACGACTTGGTGTGCGCCGCCGTGTTGTCAGGCAACCGTAATTTTGAAGCCCGCATTCACCCCAACCTGAAGGCCAATTTTTTGGCCAGCCCGCCGCTCGTGGTGGCCTACGCCATTGCAGGCACCGTCAACCGTGACCTGATGACCCAACCCGTGGGCCAAGGCAAAGGCGGCCGAGACGTTTACTTGGGCGACATTTGGCCCACCTCGGACGAAATTGCCAAGCTTTTGAAATTCGCCATGAATGGCCACGCCTACCAACAAAACTACGCCAAGGTCAAAACCGAGCCCGGGCCGCTGTGGGACAAGATCAAAGGCTTGAGTGGCCAGGCCTACAACTGGCCACGCAGCACCTACATTGCCAAGCCGCCGTTTTTCGAAAACTTTGCGAGTGGGGGTGAAGAACCGTCGTCATCACCATCATCGGTATCGTCATCTTCATCTTCAGTCTCAATGCCCCCGGTTGCTGTGCAGGTCAAGTCCGCACGCATCATGGCGCTGTTTGGCGACTCCATCACCACCGACCACATCTCACCCGCGGGTTCGATCAAAGAGTCTTCGCCTGCGGGCCAATGGCTGCTGGCGCATGGCGTGCAAAAGGCTGATTTCAACTCGTATGGCGCGCGCCGGGGCAACCATGATGTGATGATGCGCGGCACCTTTGCCAATGTGCGCATCAAGAACCTGATGTTGCCCGCCGATGGGCAAGGCTCGCGCGAGGAGGGCGGCGTGACGATTTACCAGCACAGCGGGCCGCAGCTGAATCAGAAGTTGCCCATTTATGACGCCGCCATGCAGTACATCGCAGACCGTGTTCCCACGGTCGTGTTTGCAGGTGAAGAATATGGCACCGGCTCCAGCCGCGACTGGGCAGCCAAGGGCACATCGCTGCTCGGCATCAAAGCGGTTGTAGCCAAAAGTTTTGAACGCATTCACCGCAGCAACTTGGTGGGCATGGGCGTGTTGCCCTTGCAGTTCAATGCAGATGATTCGTGGCAGTCACTTCACTTGGTGGGCAATGAACTGATCGACATCATCCCAGCCGCCGACCTCGCCCCGCAAAGTGACGCGCTGCTGCGCATCACCCGGGCCGATGGCTCCAGCCAAACGGTCACCGTCAGGCTGCGCATTGACACGCCGATTGAGGTGGACTATTACCAAAGCGGCGGAATTTTGCCCTATGTGTTGCGGCAATTGTTGAAAGATTGAGCGACGCAGACAATCGAGGTGCTTGAACAGTCTAAGCTCCAAGGCGCAGTCGCCAGCTCCGTTTCAGCGCCTTATTCAACCGATCCGAAACCTATGGCAAATTACTGGCTGATGAAATCCGAGCCCAACGAGTGCTCCATTGACGACGCGCTGGCAGCCCCCAGGCACACCGTGCCCTGGGTTGGTGTGCGCAATTACCAGGCGCGCAACTTCATGCGCGACAGCATGCGCGTGGGCGACGGGGTGTTGTTCTACCATTCCAGCTGCGCAGAGCCAGGCGTTGCAGGCCTGGCTAAAGTCGCGTCTGTCGCCAAGACCGACCCCACCCAATTTGATCCCCGATCCGCCTACTATGACCCCGGCGCCAATCCCGCCGAGCCGCGCTGGATGCTGGTCGACGTGCAAGCCATTCGCAAAACCCGTTTGCTCAACCTGCCCGAACTGCGCGCCGTGCCGCAGCTGGCCGACATGCTGCTTTTGAAAAAAGGCAATCGGCTGTCGATCACGCCGGTGAGCGATGCGCAATGGCGCGTGATTGGGAAGCTGTTGGGTAAGATCACTACTGAGTAATTCCATTCGCCCGGAATTTCCGGCGCCAATTCACAAAAAAATTTCTGGCGAGCAGCTAAATCTCAACCCTAACGATTTGGCCTGCCTGGCATTGATTAATCGGTGACCATTCAATATGTCGCTCACCACCGATTGCCCACCAATTTCAACATTCAAGTCGGCTTGCTTCATGCCGTGCTGGGTCATCAAAAATCGCAGCACTTCACATGGGGCCGCTTCAGGAATTTCGGTATGTTGATTTTCATAGTCCTCAACGAATTGTCCGACCACGTCAAGCAATCCTGCCAATTCGTGGCCTTCATCATCACCCACTGCATCGATCAAGCTGTTCATGAATTTAACGACCCGTTTAAATTCTCGCTCGCTGGTGATGGTGCCGATTTTCACAGGAAGGGTCGCCTGAAACGCTTTCCAGGCTGGTGCAATGGTGGCAGTATCAACGGCAGTGGCGGTCATGATTTTTTGCTCCTGTAGGATTTACTCCATCGGTCATACTCTGCGTGGGTCAGCACTTCGCGAACATAGACTTTTTGTCGATCAAAGTGAATTGCACTGATCACCCGAAAATTGTTGCCGCCAATGTCAAACACGACGAAGGGCGCTACGTAGTCCACTGAATTGAAGGACTGTTTAAGGTCCATGAAGCTGAAGTAACTGGTCGCACGTATCAATCGGTACCACGCCTCCAATCGAACTCTGGAGGCTGGGTGTTTAAGCCAGAACGCTGAAAGTGCGTGTTTGGAGATCACATGCATCCTGCATATTGTATAGCAACTTGCTATAAATTGCTGACTTTTGAAAGCCCTTTGAACGCACTTGGGTGCCCAAACGCAAGGGGTACAAAGCTTGACCTGCGCCTCAAGGTGGGTAAGCCCAACTGTGCTTTTTCCTCTGCGCGTGGCAACACCACGAATACAGGGCGTCGTACAGCACCATGCCATGGGCCAACATCTGGTGGTCGTCGGTGAAGTTGCGCGACAGGCCCAGAGAAATGGCGAGCAGGCCAGCGGCTTGGGGGGCAAGGTCCAGGCGGTCGGTGTCGGCACCGCGCACGATGATGGCCAGGTCTTGCAAGGCAGGCTGGGTCAAGCTGTGCTTTTTCAAAAATGTGTCAAAACTGCAGTCTTCACCCACGTGGGTGTAAACAACACCAGGCACATCGTAAGGCGTGGCCCCGGTAGTGGCGGCTATCGTCATCACCTGGTCGCTTGGCACGTACAAAAACTCAGGTGCTTTGTCGATGAAGCGCGCGATCAGCCAGGGGCAGGCGATGCGGTCGATTTTGGGGCGGGCGCGGGTGATCCATTTCATTTTGATCCTCCTTGGGTTGGCTTTTCTGACAGTGGCAGATTAGCCTTTTGCCATTCGTCAATGCCGCCTTGTAAAAAGCGTGCGTTGATGCCTTGCGCTCTGAGTCTGAGCGCGGTAGACCGGCCCACTTCATGGCCATAAACACAGTAAACGACAACTTCGCTGCCTGCGGGCAAGTCAGCCCCCCACTGCGAGACAGTAGCCGGGTCGCGCCATTGGGCGCCAGGCAAAATTTGACCAGATTGCTCAAAGACACCCGCCCGACGCACGTCAAACAGCGCGGCGCTGGCAGATTTGCCTTGCATGTCGGCCTGGGTCACAGAAAATTCTTCGCCCACGCCGTGCACGGCGTGCTGGTAGCGCGCGTACACGGCCGCCCAGTTGATGTTCTGCATGAAGGCATCGACCCACGCGCCGGCGTTGGCACCAAAGTCCATGTGGTAGGCGTGCTCGTACATGTCCAGCGCGAGGAGGGGCACCGCACCTGCGACTGCGTGGGTGTGGTCTGCGGCCCAGCTGTTGACCAACGCGCCATCGCGCGGTGAAAAACTCAATGTCACCCAACCCGAGCCGCCACCCAAGGCTTTGCCCATGGCCACAAACTCTTCACGCCATCGCTCCACGCTGCCAAAACTGGCGGCGAGCGCCAGGGCCATGGCAGGCACAATGGGCGTTCCGTCGCCACCCAAACAGGCAAAGTGCAGTTCGTGCAGCAGCATGGAGTTGGTGGCGATGAGTTCTTCGCGTTTCAGGCCGTTCAAATCGAACCCGGGCATGGTGGCAAAGGGCTTTTGGCTCAAGGTGTTGCGAATGGCGTTCAAGCGTTTGACTGCGCCGCTGTAGTTGTTCTGATGGTGGCTCAGGACAATTTTTTCCGACAAGCCGTTGAGTTTGGCCGCGTCAAAAGGCAAATGCAGGGGCTGGATAGTGATGGTCATGGTGTGTTCCTCTTCTAAAAAGTAGTTTCGACGGACCGCCTGCGCCCAGCGCAACCAAGTGCCGTACGAGGCGGGTGGGGAATGTGAATGCATTCAAAGGCACAACTTGATAGCCAGCCCAACCAAGGCGCAAGCCGCCATCAGTTTGATCACGCCAACTTTGAATCGGAACAGGGCAATGGCAGCCCCAAGCGTGATAGCGGCAGAATAAAAGTCAAACGGCCCGGCAAAGCCTTGCGGCCACAGCACGTGGTAAGCAAAAAAGAGCGCCAGGTTCAAGATGACACCCACCACTGCAGCGGTGATGGCGGTCAGGGGCGCGGTGAATTTCAGATTGCCGTGGGTGGTCTCAATCAGCGGGCCGCCAGCCAAAATGAAAATGAACGATGGCAAGAATGTGAAATAGGTGACGACGGTGGCAGCCAGCGCAGCACCTAAAAACAGTGCCTCTGGCCCGAAAATTTGCTTGGCCCAGCCGCCAATAAACCCGACAAATGCCACCACCATGATCAGCGGGCCGGGGGTGGTTTCACCCAATGCCAGGCCGTCAATCATTTGGGTTCCGGTCAGCCACTGGAACTGATCCACAGCACCCTGGTACACATAAGGCAGCACGGCGTAAGCGCCGCCAAAGGTCAGTAGCGCGGCCTTGGTGAAAAACCACGCCATTTGGGTCAAAACGCCTTGGGTTCCCACCGTTGCCACCAGCAGGCCAAAGGCCGAGCCCCACAGGACGAGCCCGATCAGCACAATTTTGAGTAAATGCCCTCGTGAAAATAGTGCATGCTTTGGCGTGGGGGTGTCATCGTCGATCAAGGCGGGGCCATAGCTGGCTTTGGTAGCGCCATGGCCGCCGCCTGTGGCAAAAATTTCGGGCTTGACGCGGCCACCGATGTAGCCGATGAGTGCTGCGGTCAACACAATCAACGGAAACGGCAATTGCAGCGCAAAGATGGCCACAAAGGCGGCTGCCGCAATGGCCCAAAGCCAATTGTTCTTCAGCGCCCGCCCGCCAATGCGATGCGCTGCGTGCAACACCAGCGCCGTCACTGCCGGTTTGATGCCATAAAAGATGCCCGCCACAATGGGCACCGCGCCAAACGCCAGGTAAATCCAGGACAGGGAGATCAAAATGAACAGTGACGGCAACACAAACAAAACGCCCGCCACAATGCCGCCCCAGGTCCGGTGCATGAGCCAGCCAATGTAGATGGCGAGCTGCTGCGCCTCAGGACCGGGCAGCAGCATGCAGTAGTTCAAGGCATGCAGAAAGCGCTTTTCACTGATCCAGCGCTTTTGCTCAACCAACTCGGTGTGCATGATGGCGATTTGCCCAGCTGGGCCGCCAAAGCTGATGAAGCCCAGGCGCAGCCAGAAGCGAAAGGCCTCGTAGAAGCTGACGGGGGCAGGGCGCGCAGTGTCGGATGGGGTGATTGGATTCATAGTTTTAGTCTCGGGCAGGCTCATTGCTGGCCGTGCTGGCGGTGTGGGTCGCATTTGCATAAAGCGCGTCAAACACCGCGCTGGTGGCTGCGATCAATGCGTCGTCCTCGGTGTGCAGCGCGCGCAAGCCGCCCAAAATCGCCTCTAACCCCGTAGCCAATGCCACGGGAATGCCACCTGCATCCAGGTAATGCACGGCTTGAGCGATGGGGACAAGCTGCGGGTCAGTGTCCAGCCCGAAGCTGGCCATCAGCACTTCAAAGCTCACGCGCTCGCGCCCAAGTTCGCCCACATGGGTGAAGCATGCGCCGTCGTAGTCAAAACCCAAAACACCATGTGGCGCTTGGGCGGTGTCGTCCAGCCACAAAAAAGTGGCGGTTTTGTCAATGAATCGGGCAATCAGCCAGGCGCAGGCCATGCGGTCGACCCAAGGCCGGGCGCGTGTGGCCCAGCGTTTGCCTTGAAATTTGGCCATGTCCAGCCGTGTGATGACGGTTTGGGTCGGCTGGGGCTCGCCTTTGTTAAAACGGGCGTCAAATGCTTGGCGCAGCAAGGTCAGCATGGCGTCTGCGGCGGGTGCGGCGGGGCCGGGGTAATAGTCAATGCGCTTGATGGCTTGAAGTGCCTCAGACGCATTGCGCAGGCGCTTGCGGGCGTCAGGTTCAGTCAAGGTTTGGTAGATCGCAAAAGTGGTTTTCACGGCGTCGTTCCACGCGGCGTAAGCATCGCTGCGGTCAAACTGAGCCAAGACCTCGGCTAGTTGAGCATCGTCTTTGGGCGACAGCGCCATCACCGAAGCCTGGCCACCGTTGTCGCGCACCTCTTGTGCCAAAGCTTCCAGCGCGGGCGCTTCAGTGGCTGGCAGCACGTAAGCCCCATCGCGCAGCGCTGCGCAACCCAGCGCCTTCAGTGCGCGCCAAATGCGCAGTCGAACGGCGTTGGGCTGGGTAGGCAGGGTGACCAGAAGGATGGACCACATAAATAACGAATTTGAAATAGTTGCTACAAATATTGAAATTAAGTATACAAACGTATTTGAAAATGTCAAGCGCTGCTTCGCCAGGCCTCGAAACTACAATGATTCGTGCCTTCAAACTTTCAACTGAGATAGCTATGCAACCTCCTGTCAAACCCGCCACCAAACCCCTAAACCCCAATTTCTCATCCGGCCCTTGCGCCAAGCGCCCTGGTTACGACGTCAGCAAATTGCAGTTGGACACTTTGGGTCGTTCGCATCGGTCTGCCTTGGGCAAAAAGGCCTTGGGCCTGGCCTGCAGCGAAACGGCGCGAATTTTGGGTTTGCCTGAGGGCTATCGTGTTGCGGTGGTACCTGGCTCTGACACGGGCGCGATTGAAATGGCCATGTGGTCTATGTTGGGCGCACGCGGGGTGGATGTGCTGGAGTGGGAATCTTTCAGCGCGGGCTGGGTAACCGACATCGTCAAACAGCTTAAGTTGCCCAACACCAATGTCATCAAGGCCGACTATGGTGACATCACTGAATTTGCGAAAGTCAACTTTGACAACGACGTGGTGTTTGTCTGGAACGGCACCACCTCGGGCGTGAAAGTGCCCAATGGGGACTGGATTCCGGCGAACCGCGCAGGCCTGACGCTGTGCGACGCAACATCCGCCGTGTTTGCCATGGACATGCCGTGGGACAAGCTGGATGTTGTGACTTACTCATGGCAAAAAGTGCTGGGCGGCGAGGGCGGCCACGGCATGCTGATTTTGTCGCCCCGTGCGGCAGAGCGCATTGAAGCCTACAACCCACCTTGGCCCATGCCCAAAGTGTTTCGCATGAAGTCGGGTGGCAAGCTGACGGAAGGCCTGTTCAAAGGCGAGACTATCAACACGCCGTCCATGCTGTGTGTGTCGGATTATCTGGATGCCTTGCAATGGGCAGAGAGTATTGGTGGCGTGAAAGGAACCATTCAGCGCAGCGAAGCCAACCTCAGAGTCATTGAAGATTTTGTTGCTGCAAACGACTGGATTTCGTTTTTGGCCAAAGACAAAGCCACCCGTTCCAACACTAGCGTTTGCCTAACCTTGAAGGCGACCGAAGACCAAGTTAAAAAATTGGTGAAGTTGCTGGATGCAGAAGGCGTCGCCTTTGACATCGGCGCCTACAAAGACGCGCCTGCGGGCTTGCGCATTTGGTGCGGTGCAACGGTAGAGCAATCTGATTTACAGGCGTTGATGCCTTGGCTGACCTGGGGTTACGCCCAGGTGACTCAGCCTGC
>JANNCN010000213.1:0-10661 GCA_031386665.1 Rhodoferax sp.
TTTTATAGACTGCTTGAACAAGCCGTCGTCACAAAGCCAGTGACGTACCGCAACATTGTCGATTTGCCCAAAAAATCAGCAGAAATTACGCCTGTGGAGCTAAGGGGATAGCCCACCCTGCAGGTTCTTTTTTATGAAAAATGGTCAAATTTTGAGTGAAATAAGCCTCTAAGTCTCGAATTTGTTTAATAGTGTGCTATTTAATTGGTAGCAATTTGGATTGACGCGAAATCCCCCGATTCAATCACCACATACGACAACTATCTCGTCATAATTTGCTGATGTACCCGCGCGCCAAGCTTACAAATCCTTGTGATCCAGAAACATGGGACTTCAGGGCGGCGTTTTCGTCCAACAAGGTTTGTTCGTCGCGATTGAGGTCGTGCTGGTTGGCTGGCATTTCCGAACGCCGGGTGAACGCTAAACGCTATTGCTTAGGCGTCGCAAATAGCCGCGAAGGCCCAGGTTTGTAGACCTCATTGCAAATGCCTCCTGGACGCATCAGAATTGCCTTTGAGCGGCAAGTGAACTATCCGACCCAAGATCGCTGTAGATCGCAACTAGGAGAACCAGGCATGGCAGTGTTTTCACCCACCAAGCTATTTATCAGCGCAATTTTGCTTTTTGGAGTCTGCGTTCTCGCACCCTCGGCGATAGCTGGCGGGTTACTCGGTGACATTCTCCAGGGCGCAGGCCGCGCAACGGGAATTCGGCCACTCGAGGACTTGGGACGAAACGGAGACGCAGAACATAAAAGATTCAAGGATAACAATCCGGTCTATAAAAGGGCTGAGGAAACCGCATCGGAGATAGTTCGGACTCCGTTCAGCCTTGCCTGTACCGCAAACTTTGAGGCCATCGTTGGCGCGGTACGCACCAGTTGCTCTCGCTTTAGTTCGCAGAGTACTGCTGGCACTGATCAAGCTCAAATTGAACGCGCTAAGCGCCGCCTCATTGACTTAGGGGTCATTGGCTCGCCTGAATTCTCTGGCATCTCAGTGCGCTGGTGTCAAGGCAGTTTCAATGGGTACGGGATAACACCAGGACCGAATGAAATTCTGCTAAATCGCGATCTGCTGAGGGAGACCGTTGACGACATTGCGCTGACTCTTGCTCATGAAATGCATCACATCCGTCAATATCGCTCGATGGGGGCTGGTCCATTCAAGTGCAACTATTCTCAACAGTTTCTACAATGCGGAGGTTGTCAAAATGAGCGACATCCAATGGAACGTGACGCATATCAATTTGAGGCTTCGGTTGCGGCAAGGATGTCAAATACCTCTCAAGTCCAGACGTCGAGTGCGCGTGTCATGACCTTTTCGTCGTTGAGAGGTTCCGGGACATTTCTGGATCAGCGGCCACAAATGAGCCGCGATCCGGATCCACCCAGCTTCGAACGCCGGATTAAGGCCGCAGTGCCCAGATTGGCGAGGGCGACTTGCACCTTGGAAGGGAAGTCAACAAAGCTTGCGCCTGCGGATGTAGTAGCACCCTGTGTAGACGATCTTGAGGTGATCTTTGACGATATTGGTAGGTGGATGATTAAAGATTTCAAGAAAAACGATCTCGAACGCGAAAGGTACTATCGCGAGATTGCTCAGATTGATATTGATGCCGCCTGCCAGATACTCGCCCATACGGTGAAGGATCCAAGTTGGCAACAAACTCGTGTGAACCTTTGTAAACATGGGGCTAGAGACAGCATTTCCCAGTTGCGGCAAATCATTGCAGATTGATTGTCACGTAACACCCAGGGTCGAGCCTTTCGGTGAAGCCGCACTGCTCGCTCACCTGATTGAGCAAAAAGTTGAGGTGCTCGGGCCTGCAGCCTACAATTTTGGGGCAGAAGGTGTTGGACTTTCGCTGTACTTCTCTGATCCGGATGGCAACATCATCGAGCTCAAGGGTTCAGCGCACGAGCCGAGAATTCACCAGCCATAAGGATCAAAAAAATGCCGACTGAATCAAAGATCAAGGGCCCGGCTTCTTACTTTCCTTCAATCGAGAAGACATACGGCAAGCCAGTTACCCACTGGCTTGAAATAGTCAAGAAGGCGGGCCCACTCAAGCACATGGAGCTTGTGAATGTTCTCAAGGCCGAACACCAGATCGGACACGGGCATGCCAACGCCATGGTTGCCTACTTTATGGCCAAGAATTAGTAAGCCCACAGCAATGCAAGTCATAACTCTGGCGCGCTGTCGATGGCTCCTGTGTGGCTCGAACGATAGCCGTCAAACCGCTACCGACCCACCGTCGTATCCGCTTCGTAAATAGAGGTCAAAACATGTCTTATCTCTGGCTACTAGCCTCGATCAGCTTCCTCCTGATCCCGAATTTTGCAGCTGCACAGTCAAGCTTAGAGGGAACTTGGAACGTGACTTTTTCAACCCGAGACGCTGAAACGCGACAAGCCGTTGTCAAGATCACCGACGCGGAAGGGACTTGGACAACTTTTGCACAACAGGGGAAGGCAAAGAACGATCCCTGTGTGGGTCGCACCTTTCCACTCACCGTGACTGTCGGCGGGCAAAGCCGGGTCGTCATTGAAAGCGGTGGGTGATGGCGGGGAAGCTGGAGAATGGAAAGGCCGTCCGAATGATTAGGAAGTAGGTGCTCCCATGACCCCCATCACCGTCCACCAAGCCGTTTTTGCTGACCTTGACGAATTGGCGCAATTGTTTGATCAGTACCGTGTTTTTCAGGGCAAGCGCAGCGATCTGCCGGCCGGGCGCGCGTTCCTTCGGGCAAGGTTTGACCATGGTGAATCTGTGGCGTTTATCGCTCGCCAGGGGGCAACGCCGCTGGGGTTTGCGCAGCTTTACCCAAGCTATTCGTCCACCGCATTGGCGCGGGTTTTCATTTTGAATGACCTGTTCGTCGGTGACGGTGGTCGCCGCAAAGGGGTTGCGTCCCAATTGTTGGCTGCTGTGGAGAGCTACGCTTGGGCGCACGGGGCTGCGCGGGTGTCGCTGAACGTGGCGCTGGACAATTTGCCAGGGCAGGCCTTGTACGAGGCCCAGGGTTGGAGCAAAGACGCGCAGTTTTTTATATACCACCGCTTTCCTGCGGGTCTTGACTGAACAGGGTCAGTTGGCTTTTTGCGGTTTTGAGGTGTGGCGCGAGTTGTTTTGTTTCACAAGGTTTGCATGCTTCAAAAATGGCCGAAATTTGGAAAAAAGAACCTGCAGGTTCTTTTTTTCTAAAAATGCCAATTTTCATGACAAAATAGGCCTCTAGCTCTCGAATTAATTGAATAGATTGCTATAAATAATGCAGCAAATTTCAACGTCGGCCCGAAGTAAACGGGTTCAGCACGCTCACGCCGAAGGTCTTGAAGTCAGCCACGTTGCGCGTGACCACGGTGAGTTTGTGTACCTTGGCGGTGGCGGCAATCATGGCGTCTTCGTACAGCGTGTCGGACGTTTTATGCATCAATCGAGCCCACATTCTGAACGCCAGCGCGTCCATTGGAACCACGTTGAATGAGCCAGAGACCAGTTCCAGCCACTGCTCTAACTCGGCGGCTTTGGCGTCATCTTGTTCGCGTGTCAATTCGATACCGGCTTGAATTTCGCCAAGGGTGACGACGGACACGTGCAGGTCGGCGTCGGCAATGTCCTGAATCCATTGCAATACTGCGCCGTGTGGCTTGGGCTTGCGCAGCTCCGAGACGACGTTAGTGTCGAGCAAATACACGAGGCTTAGCCCAGCAAAGTGGGCGCGCGTCGTTTTGCCTGGCCTCTGGCTGACGCAAGCGCCACCGCTCGCCCTTGGGGTGACAGCAGCAGCGCTTTGAGAGAAGGCTGAGCCGAGGCCCGCAAGCGACGCCATTCATCGGCAGGCACCAAAACCGCAGCTTCGGCTCCTCGCTTTGTGACCATCTGGGGGCCTTCAGTCAAGCATCTTTCCAGGAACTCGCTGAACCGCGCTTTGGCGTCTTGTACAGGCCATGTTTGCATAGCGTTTCCTTTAGTTGACAAGTTCGCTGACTAGTTTCCTAACTAGTTTAACATGTCGAAAAAATGGAGCGTAGCGCGCTTACTCAGCTTCATTCCGCCGCCACTTCCGCCTCCCAAACGCGGGTAGAAAACCGCACACTGAACAAAGCACCAGGCGGTGTTTGGCCTTTGTGGGTAGCGCCAATGCTGACATCGGCCCGATGGCGTTGGGCGATTTCGCGCACGATGGGCAGGCCCAGGCCCGAGCCGTCGGCTTCGGTGCCCAGGGCGCGGTAAAAGGGCTGGAAGACCAGTACGCGCTCTGCTTCGGGAATGCCAGGGCCGGAGTCTTCGATCTGCAACAGTAGGGTTTCATTCACCGGATCGGCAATCACGCGGGCAGTCACGACGCCGGGTTTGTCGGGGCTGGACGGGGTGTAATTCAGGGCGTTGTCCAGCAGGTTGCGGACCATTTCGGTCAGCAGCGTCGGGTTGCCGTTCAGTTGCACGCCCAGGGCGTTGGGCTGGTCGCCTTCGTAGCCCAGGTCGATTGATTTTTCCAACGCGCGCGGCACAAAGTCTTGCACCACGTCCATGGTCAAGCGTGCCAGGTTGCAGGTTTGCCGGGTCATGATGGCGCCACTGCTTTCGGCCTTGGCCAGCGCCAAGAGTTGGTTGACGGTGTGCGTCGCGCGAATGCTGGAGCGGCCAATTTGGCGCAGCGATTTTTTCAGCTCGTCGGTGTTGGCGTCTTGGCGCAGCGCCAGTTCGGCTTGCATGCGCAGGCCCGCCAGTGGCGTTTTAAGCTGGTGTGCGGCATCGGCCAAAAAGCGTTTTTGGGTGGTGATGGAGTCTTTCAGGCGCATCAGCAGGTCATTGACCGACGACACAAGTGGCACTACTTCAAGTGGCACGGTTTCGAAATGCAGCGGGCTTAAGTCGTCGGGTTTGCGCGCGCGAATGCGCTCTTCCAGCTGGTTCAGTGGCTTGATGGCTTGCAGCAAGGCCAGCCACACCAACAGCACGGCCAGCGGCAAAATAACGAACTGCGGCAGCATCACGCCTTTGATAATTTCGGTGGCCAGGATGGAGCGTTTGTCCAGCGTTTCCGCCACCTGCACCAGCGCTGGTTTGGCCCCCGGAATCGACAGCTTGATCCACAAATACGCGACCTTGATGTCGGTGCCGCGGTATTCCACATCGCGCAAGCGCACCTCGCCCAAGGTCATTTTTTCGTCGTCTGGGGGCAAAGGCAGTTCGCGCTCGCCGCTGATGAATTCACCGCGCGCCCCCAGCACTTGGTAGTACACGGTGTCGGTGTCGTCAGCCCGCAGCAGCTCGCGTGCGGGCAGCGGCAGGTTGAATTCCATCTTGTTTTTGTTGACCGTGACCAACTGCGCCAAGGCGCTGACGTTGTATTCCAGTGCCCGGTCAAACGGCTTGCCCGCAATGCCTTGCGCCACCAGCCAGGTCAACACCAAACTGACGGGCCACAGTAGCAACAGCGGCGTGAGCATCCAGTCCAGAATTTCGCCAAACAGGCTGCGCTGTTCGCGCTGGAACAGGTTAAGTGCCACTGGACGGCTGGCTCACGCTTGAATTTTTTCCAGGCAGTAGCCCAAGCCGCGCACGGTGGCGATGCGCACGGGGCCTTTTTCAATCTTTTTGCGCAGGCGGTGAATGTAGACCTCAATCGCGTTGTTGCTGACCTCTTCGCCCCATTCGCACAGGCGCTCTACCAGTTGGTCTTTGCTGACCAGACGGCCTGCGCGCTGCAGCAGCACCTCCAGCAGGCCCAGTTCGCGGGCTGACAAATCGACCATCTTGCCGTCCAGCGTGGCCACGCGCCCGCCTTGGTCGTAATGCAGTGGGCCGTGTTTGATGATGTTGCTGGTCGCCCCGGCGCCCCGGCGAATCAAGGCGCGTGCGCGGGCTTCAAGCTCTTGCAGACTGAAAGGTTTGGCCATGTAGTCGTCGGCCCCGTAGTCCAGCCCCTTGACGCGCTCGTCCACGCTGTCGGCGGCGGTCAAAATCAGCACGGGCAGTGCCGAGCCTCTGGCGCGCAGGCGTTTGAGCACCTCCAGGCCGTGCATTTTGGGCAAGCCCAGGTCGAGGATGAGCAGGTCAAACTCGGTGTTGGTCATGAGCGCGGCGTCGGCCTCCGTGCCACTGGCCACATGGTCCACCGCTGCCCCACTGCTGCGCAAGGCCCGCAGCAAACCGTCGGCCAACACTTGGTCGTCTTCAGCTATCAGAATCCGCATGGCTGTCTCCTTGTGTTTTTTGGCGCTAGGTCTGAGCTCGATTCTAGGCGCGTGCTGCCCGCGGGCACCCTATGCCGCATAAGCCTCCAGCCCGATGGAGATGACGGTGGCCACCTGGTCGCCCACGGCTTGTTTCAGCTCCGCTTCAGCTTGGCGCACCGCGTCTTCAAACGCTTTGAGCCAGATCAACCCCGTGGCACTGAACACCACCCGCACGGCGCGGGCGTCACGCACATCGGGCGCGCGATGCACCAGGCCCCAGGCCTCGCACTGGTCCACCAGTTTTCCCATGGCTTGCTTGGTCATGGCGGCACTGGCGGCAAGCTCGGTCAAACGGGCGCCGGCCAGTGGTAAATGCCGCGTGATGTGAATGTGCGCAGCCGTCACCTGAGCGCGTGCGGCCAGGTTGGACAAGCCCAGCGGCACGGTGTCGTTTTGGGCAATCAGCGACAGTACGCGGGCGTCAAAACGCAGCAGGGCGCGGCCCATCAAAAAGCCCAAATGGGTTTGTCGCCAAGCGTCGTTGGGTGGCTTGCTTGGTGCGTTTTCGGGCATGGCTTTCATCTGTTTATATAGTAAGTCAAACTGACTAAAAAAATTGTTTACTAATTTCAACAAGCCACGTTAAACTACTGTTCAAGCATCCAGTCTGTTGAAATAATCAGACTGAAAATTGCGCAACAAGTCACCTAGTCATCTGATTTTTAAGGATATTTTCATGGACGCACCGGTTAAAAACATCAACACCATCATCACCCCCGCAGCGGCTGAAAAAGCCAAAGCCTTGCAAGTGGCGCTGCTGCAAATTGAAAAGCAGTTTGGCAAAGGCACCATCATGCGCCTGGGCGAGGGCGAGGTGATTGAAGACATTCAGGTCGTGTCCACCGGCTCTTTGGGGCTGGACATTGCCTTGGGCGTGGGCGGGCTGCCGCGCGGTCGTGTGGTGGAAATTTATGGCCCAGAGTCATCTGGCAAAACCACGCTCACGCTGCAAGTGATTGCCGAAATGCAAAAACTGCAAGGCACCTGCGCTTTTGTCGATGCCGAGCATGCGCTGGACATTCAATACGCTCAAAAACTCGGTGTCAATTTGCAAGATTTGCTGATTAGCCAACCCGACACCGGCGAGCAGGCGCTTGAAATTGTTGACTCCCTGGTGCGCTCGGGCGCGGTTGATTTGATCGTGGTCGATTCTGTTGCGGCGCTCACCCCGAAGGCCGAGCTGGAAGGCGAAATGGGCGATTCACTGCCCGGCCTGCAAGCCCGTTTGATGAGCCAGGCTTTGCGCAAGCTGACGGCCCACATCAAAAAGACCAACTGCACGGTGATTTTCATCAACCAAATCCGTATGAAGATTGGCGTGATGTTTGGCAGCCCCGAGACGACCACCGGCGGCAACGCGCTGAAGTTTTACGCCTCGGTGCGGCTGGACATTCGCCGCACGGGCACCATCAAAAAGGGCGACGACGCCATTGGCAACGAGACCAAGGTCAAAGTCGTCAAAAACAAGGTGGCCCCACCCTTTAAAACCGCTGAGTTCGACATTTTGTTCGGCGAAGGCATCAGCCGCCATGGCGAGATCATCGACATGGGGGTCACGGCCAATATTTTGGACAAATCAGGCGCCTGGTACGCCTACAACGGCGAAAAAATTGGCCAAGGCCGTGACAACGCCCGCGAGTTTTTGCGCGAAAACCCGCTGTTGTCGACTGAGATTGAAAACAAAGTGCGCCTGTCGCTTGGCATTCCCTTGTTGGCGACGGCCGAGCCAGAAGCGCCCGCCAAAACCAAGGCGGCCAAAAAAGGCGAATAGTCTGGTTTGATGGGCGGCAACATTTGGGATTACTTGCAGCACCGACAGCATCCACAGGAAGTCATTCACCATGTTGCCCCAACGCAAGCCTTCCAGCCCTGGCATTGCCACCATCAGCCTCAAAGGCCGCGCCTTGAGGCTCCTGAGCGGGCGGGAGCATTCGCGCCCCGAGCTGGAGCGCCGTTTGCAGCCATACGAAGAAGCCCCTGGCGAGCTGGCCGCCGCGCTGGATGACCTGCAAGCCAAAGGCTTCATCAGCGAGCAGCGAGTGATTGAATCGGTCATCAACCGCCGCCAGGCCAAGCTGGGCAGCGCCCGCATTCGCCAAGAGCTGCAAAGCAAAGGCGTGGACAAAGAAGCCGTGCTGGACGCCATGACCGGCCTGCAAGCCACCGAACTTGACCGCGCCCGCGACATCTGGATGCGCAAATTTGGCGAAGTCGCCACCGACGCCAAAGAACGAGGTCGCCAAATGCGCTTTTTTGCCTCGCGCGGCTTTGGTGGGGATGTGATTCGCAAGGTGATGGCGGGGGTGCAAATCGACGAATGACCACTCAAATGCACTCGATGTCGACCGAACCGCGCGACAAATCCAAGCCGGTCACACGCCCTCCACCCAGCTTCAAATGGGCCAGAATCGCTGAGCTGACCGCGCTGGAGATGCACGCGATCATGGTGGCGCGAGAGCGGGTTTTTATAGTGGAACAGAACTGCGTTTTTCAGGACGCAGACGCGCTAGACCTGGCTTGCTGGCATGTGCAGTGCCAGGTTGATGGCACGCTGGTGGCGTATTTGCGGGTGGTGGACGCGGGCCAAAAATTTGGTGAATTGTCAATTGGCCGGGTGTTGACCTGCCCGGATTTTCGGGGCCGGGGCTTTGGGCAGCGGCTGATGCATGAGGCGGTCAACGGCATTCAAACCCGTTGGCCGGGGCAGGCGGTTCGCATCAGCGCACAGGCCTACTTGCTCAAGTTTTACGCGGGGTTTGGTTTTGAGGTGGTTGGCGACGAGTACCTGGAAGACGGTATTCGCCATGTGGACATGCTGCGCCGCGCGTGACTTTGCGTTGGGGTCAATGTGTGAGCGTCCTTAAACGGCACCACCCGCCCAGCGCAGCGACAGCGCAATGTGCATGCGGTTTTGGCGTGAAAGCACGCGCGGGTTTGAAAAATGGGTCAAGCTGTCGCTTGGCCATTTTTTGATCTGCTTGATGCATCGCTTCCACGCGCATTTCACACCAAAGCCCGGTCACATTTCACTATCACTGCGCTGGGCGGGTGGGTGTGTGGGCGGTTGAAGCGCCTGCGCGCAATGCGCCTACGCCCGAATCGTGCTCAGGCGTCTCCAGCCTGCATGGGCAGTCGCGATGAAGGCCTAGTCGATTGCGCAAATCAACACAAGGGTCACTTCTCCCGTCATAATTTGTGCATGCATCCGCATGCGAAACTTACAAATCCCTATGCCCTAGACCAATTGGCCTTCGGGGCGGCGCTTCAGTCCAAAAAGGTTTATTCGCCGCGTTTGAGATCGCTGCTTGCCATTGGCATCGCGGCGCGGCGGATAAACGCTATTCGTTAGGCGTCTAAGGCGATACTATCAACCCTTAACGCGTCAACTCAGGGACATTATGGCGATACCTAAAGACCTCGATAAGCAAGCTGACTGGCTTGGCTCATACTCCAGCCTTGGTTTGTCTTTTGCGCGCCTCAATGCGGAAGCTTTGGCTCGGCTACAAAGACTTTCAAGGACGATTAAGGCGGACAGAACTCTACCTGGCAAGATTCCCTTAAATATCGAAGACGCCGAATATTCGAACCTTGCATCCGAGCGCCCACCGCAGCCTGATCTCACGAGCATCGGTGAGCAGTTCTCTCTTACAGCAGACAAGTTGGCAAAAGCCTATCTCGAAAGCCTCTCACTGGACGAGCTCAGGGAGCTGCAAGCTCGCGTCACAACTATGCCAGATGGTAGCGATGGGGTGGCTATATCCTGGATACTAGATCCGTCCGGAAACCTGAAACTGATCTCCGGAAATGACGCGGCTTCAACTGAGCTATTCGATATGGCCGATGCGCTTGACCAATTGCGCTCGCTAGCCAGCAGTCACACCATATCAGCAGTCGAACAAAAACTTCAACACGAGGCACTAAATTTCGACTTCTACGAGACCCTTGCTCGGATTCGATCAAGAAGTGAGGAATCCGCACAATGAAGATATCTATTCGAGACTTCTTCAGGTCTGGCGAATTCTGGACTGGTCTTCGGGAGGCCTTGGACAAGATGTCCGGAAGAATCAATCAGCATGCGCAGCAGATGCTTGAGACCGACAAAAAATGCTTGGCATTGGTACATGAGATTGATTTGCTTCTGCGTGAGAATCGAGACCTTAGGGACCGTCTTGCCGGAATCGAGCAGAGACTTTGGAATCTGAATGTTGTGTCCAAGTCAGAGGGGGTCGTTATCGTGCAGGCTAGCGAAGAAGAACCACGTAAGAAGCGACTCACGGGCTAGGGCAAGAGAGGCCGACGAGGCTGTAAAAAACTATCCTACATGCCCCGGCGGTTCGTTTTCAAGGGTACCCAAACCCTTCCCCTGTCTCTAATCGGGGCGTTTGCGTCGTTTTGATGCGTTGATCTTTCG
>JANNCN010000214.1:0-2671 GCA_031386665.1 Rhodoferax sp.
TTTTATAGACTGCTTGAACAAGCCGTCGTCACAAAGCCAGTGACGTACCGCAACATTGTCGATTTGCCCAAAAAATCAGCAGAAATTACGCCTGTGGAGCTAAGGGGATAGCCCACCCTGCAGGTTCTTTTTTATGAAAAAGCTCTTGAAAATGCCAAAATATGAATGAAATAGCCCTCTAGCTCTCGAATATATTGAATAGTTTGCTATTTATTTTATAGAAGTCAATGTTTGCGCATGCGATCTGTTTCAGAGGGCGCAAATCTTCAAAGGGCCAGCGCCGCCGCCATCACCAGCGCGGCTTCCAGCGTGAACTGGTTGGCGTGCAGCCGGGCCAGCAATTCGTCATGGTTCAGCAGTTGAAACTGTGCGACTTCACCATCCTGGTTCTCGGGTTGAAGGCCGTGCGGCAGGGTGCAGCGGTACCAGTCAATCGCCTCGACCACGTAGCCTATGCCGTCGTCATCTGCCTCGCCTGTAGGGCGTTGCAAGATGACGCAGCCACCGTAGCTCAGCTGACTGATCTGGTTTAGACGCAGGCCAGCTTCTTCATAGGTTTCGCGCTCCAAAGCTGTTTGCAGCGTGTCCTGGGCGCTGACCATGCCGCCCATCAGCGTGTCCCAAAACCCTGGGTCGTTGGCTTTGGCGAGTGAGCGCTGCTGCACCCAGGTGCCCCCGTCTGGTGTGCTGCCCACCAGATGAACCGCCCGTGTGGCAATGCTCAAGGGTCGAACTGCGCCGCGCTCCACACTGCCCATTCGCCCGCCTTGGGCATCGGTCACGGCCAGTTGTTCGTCGCGCCAATAGTGTCTGACGTGACCCACGTTCAGTTGGCGCATTTGGTCGGCCAGCGCGTTCAAGGCGAGGGTCACGTCGCCTTGTACGTGCCAAGCCCCATCAGCGTCAAATTCAGGCGGCGTGATGCTGAAGTGCGAGTTGGACGGGCTGGACGACAAGGGAATGGCGGCGATCTGCGAGCCCTGGGTTCCTGGGGAGTTGTCGCGTTTCAGGCCGACGCCAAAGACCACATCGCGCATCACCTCATGCACCACAGACCCAATGGCTTGCCCGTTCGCCCACAACGCAACCCGTGCCCGCAACGGCGCTTGCCATGCGCGCGCCCGCTGTGCCGCAATCCAGTCGGCCAGCACCTACAGAGTCAAAATCGTGCAGCCCGTGGTTTTGCGGGCTTCCAGATCGCGGTGCGCTTGTTGCACTTCGGCCAGCGGGTAGCGTTGTTCGATCATGATTTTGACGGCACCGCTGGCCACCACGGCAAACAGCTCATCGGCCATGGTTTGGGTCGTTTCACGGGTGGCAATATGCGTGAACAGTGTTTGCCGCGTCACGTACAGCGAGCCTTTGGCCCCCAGCATGCCGGGCGCAAAAGGGGCGACTGGGCCGGACGCATTGCCAAAACTGGCCATCAAACCAAAAGGCTGCAAGCAGTCCAGCGATTTGTCCCAAGTGTCTTTGCCGACCGAGTCGTAAACCACTTTCACGCCCTGGCCGCCAGTGATTTCTTTCACACGTGCCGCAAAATCTTCGGTTGCGTAATTGATGACGTGCGCCGCCCCGTGCGCCTTAGCCAAAGCGCATTTGGCGTCGGAGCCAGCGGTGCCAATCAGTTGCAAGCCCAGGGCCTTGGCCCACTGGCAAGCGATCAACCCAACACCGCCAGCCGCCGCGTGAAACAGCACAAAGTCGCCGGCTTGCAAACCCGCTTGGGGCAGTGTGCGCTTGAGCAAATACTGGGCCGTCAAACCCTTAAGCATCATGGCCGCACCAGTTTCAAAAGAGATCGCGTCGGGCAGTTTGCAAACGCATTTGGCAGGCATCACCCGCACTTCACTGTAGCTGCCGGGTGGGTTGCTAGCGTAGGCCGCGCGGTCGCCCGCTTTCAGGTGCGTGACGCCCGCACCCACGGCCTCGACCACGCCCGAGCCTTCCATGCCCAATTGCAAAGGCATGGGCAAGGCGTACAAGCCGCTGCGCTGGTAAACGTCAATGAAATTCAGGCCCACGGCTTGGTGCCGAATGCGAATTTCGCCTGGGCCGGGGTCGCCCACCGGAACATCGACCATTTTCATTTCTTCTGCGCCACCTTGGCGGTCAATACGGATCGCCTTGGACATGTTCGACATGTTCGTCATTGTGTGTTTTCCTGTGTTGGGATGAAGTCCGCCCAAAGCTTGGCAGACTGCGGTGATGTTGCCATGAATTTGAAATTGCCGCTGTCAGCCGCCCAATCCGGCGAACACGTTCTGCACGTCGTCGTTGCCGTCAATGGCGGCCAAAAATGCCTCGACTTCCTCTAAATGCTCAGCGCTCAAGCTGGTGGGATCAACCGGGTTTTTGGCCTTGTAGCCCAGCTTGGCAGACACCACTTTGAAGCCGTGGGCGGGCAGGGCGCGGCTGACCAAATCCAGATCGGTCGCATCGGTCAAAAACGTGGTGCTGCCTTCTTCTTCGCCAGGTCCGAAATCTTGCGCTCCAGCTTCAATGGCGGCCATTTCGGCGTCTGATGTGAAGGCGGTGGGTTCGGCTTCAATCATGCCAACATGGTCAAAGTCCCACGAGACTGACCCAGAGGTGCCCAATTGCCCTTTGCGAAACAGAACGCGCATTTCAGGGGCGGTTCGGTTCACGTTGTCCGTCAGGCATTCGACCA
>JANNCN010000002.1:0-2490 GCA_031386665.1 Rhodoferax sp.
GTCTTGGTTTTGTCCATCGGGTGCAAATCGAAATGCGGCGGAATGACCGGCAGGTTGGCAAAGCTCCATTTGCCGCGCTTGACGTCAAATTCTTCGGGCGCTTGAATCTCAACCAAATGGCCGACCGCGCTGGTCACCACATAGGTCTCGTTTTCAAAGTGTTCGTCGTGTTTGTCGAACTTACCCGCCGTGGGCGTGAGGGCGCGCACGATGTCTTGGGCGACGGAAGGCTTCTCGGCAATAACTAGTGTTTTATACAAAACTGCGTTTTTCATCTGACTACAATCCTAATCCTCGCGTGCGCGCAGGTGCGCACACGTACGATTCACCATACCAAATTTTCAAGGGCGACTAAAAAGCTGCCCTTTTTCGCCCCAAAAATCGTGAACCAAAAAATCGCCCCAGGAGACAACCGTCGCATTCAAACCCGGCGTTCGGGCGTGCATGGCAAGGGTGTATTTGCCGTGCAGGATATCGCAGAAGGCGAAACCATCATTGAGTATGTGGGTGCCATCATCAGTTGGGCCGAAGCCCAAAAGCGGCATCCGCACGACCCCAGCGACCCCAACCACACCTTTTATTTTCACATTGATGAAAAGCGTGTGATTGATGCGCTGTACGGTGGCAATTCATCGCGCTGGATCAACCACTCGTGCGACGCCAACTGCGAAGCCGACGAAGACGGTGGCCGTGTTTTCATCAAAGCCCTGCGCAACATTGCGGCCGGCGAAGAGCTGAACTACGACTACGGCCTGATCATCGAAGAGCGCTACACCCCCAAGCTCAAAGCCGAATACCCCTGCTGGTGCGGTGCCAAAACCTGCCGCGGCACCCTGCTGGCCCCCAAAAGACGCCAGCCCAAGCTTTGACGGGGTACTAGCATGAAATGGGGCGCTGAGGCGATTTGGCAAGCGGTGGTGGCACTCGTTCCAGGTTTTTCAATCGAAATCCTGCCCGCCGTCGATTCCACCAACTCCGAACTTATGCGCCGCGTGCGCGCAGGCCAAATCGACCCGGTGCTGCTGGTGGCAGAGCGCCAAACCGCAGGGCGCGGCAGGCTGGGGCGCAGCTGGATCAGCGAAGTCGAAGGCGTGGGCGCCAGCCTGACTTTTTCTTTGGGGCTGCCCCTGGCCCCGGCCAACTGGTCGGGCCTGTCTTTGGCGGTGGGTGTCAGCGTGGCGCAAAGCCTGCACCCCAGCTTGCAATTGAAATGGCCCAACGACATTTGGCTGCAGGGTCGCAAACTCGGCGGCATTTTGATTGAAACCGCCAGTTTTGGCGACCTGCGCTACGTGGTGGTGGGCGTGGGGCTCAACATCATGCCGCGCGACGGCAGTGGCCTGTCCACGCCGCCAGCCTGGCTGAAAGAAGTGCAGCCAGGCATGGACGCCGCCATGGCCTTGCAGCGGCTTGTGGAACCGCTGGTGCGGGCGGTTCAGCAGTTTGAGCAGCACGGCTTTGCCCCATTTCAGGCCGATTTTTCGCGGCTTGACTTGCTGGCCGGACGCGACATTAGCTTAAGCGGTGGCGGCGTTGCCCATGCGCTGGGGGTGGACGCGCAGGGCGGTTTGCGAGTGCGCGGGCCGGACGGGCTGCAAACCATCGTGAGTTCTGAAGTCAGCGTGCGGCCCATCGCATGATGACCCTGATGCTCAAGCTCATCGTCGCCCTGCTGCTGTTGGCCAACGCGGCCTTTTTTGTCTGGTCGCAAGGCTTTTTGCGCGCCTGGGACTTTGCCCCCAAACAACAAACCGAGCCCGAACGCATCGCCCAGCAAATCAACCCTGACGCCATTCGCCTGCTGAAACCCGACGAAGCCCGCCGCCTGGATGTTGCGGCAACCGTGGTCGCCAAGCCGCTGGAATGCCTGCAAGCGGGCGCGTTTGACGACATTCAAGCCACCGTGTTGCGCAAATCGCTCGAAGCCAGCCTGCCCGTCGGGTCCTGGGTGCTGGAACCCATGCGAGAGGCCCCGCGCTGGATCGTCTACATGGGCAAGTACCCCAACGCTGACGCGCTGGCCAAAAAGCGCAACGAACTGGCGGCGCTGAACCTGAAACTGGAGGCGCTGACCAACCCGTCGCTCGAACTTGGCTTTTCATTGGGCAGTTTCGAGACCCAAACCGCCGCCACCAACGCCCTGAACACCCTCACCAAACGCGGCGTGCGCACCGCCCGCGTGGTGCAAGAGCGAGCCGAACTGCGCGGCACCAATCTGAAGCTGAGCGCCGTGGACGACGCCCTGAGCGGGCGGCTGGACGAGATGAAGGCGGCGCTGGCGGGCAAGGCACTGCGGGCTTGCAAGTAACTGGGTTGGCGGGCAGTCTGTTAAAAATGCTTGCTTTTCATAAAAAAGAACCTGCAGGGTGGGCTATCCCCTTAGCTCCACTGGTGTCAGAATCGGCTGATGAGCAAGCCAAAGAAGCAGCCCAAAGGAGGCGTCGATTACCCAGTGAATTGGGGCCAGTACCTGGATTGGTTCCACACCGA
>JANNCN010000025.1:0-25368 GCA_031386665.1 Rhodoferax sp.
GTAGGTTTGGCGCAGGGTTTCGTCTTCAGCGCGGCGACCCCCGCCAATCACCACGGGCAGGCCCTTGAGTTGCGGGTAGCGCAGCAGCTCAACCGATGCGTAAAAGGCATCCATGTCCAGGTGGGCAATGCGGCGCATGACGGCAGGGTGTGGGTGAAACTGAGGGGGTGGATTGGCAGGCTTGAATCTGCGAAGGTGATTCTGCGAAGGGCTACAACCTCGCGCAAACCACCACCAGGCCCACGCTGACCAGCAGCAGCCCCAGGCGCTCATTGCGACTTAGCTTTTCGTCAAACATCTTGCGCGACACGGCGTAGCTGAACAGCACTTCGACCAGGGCCAGGGTTTTGACCTCGGCCGCGCTGGCCATGGCAAATGCGGTGAACCACCCGATAGAGGCCAAGGCCCCCATGCCCCCTGCCACCAAGGACAAACGCCACGCCCCACCCAGAGCACCCAGCAGGCCAGCCAGGTCACGCCGTCGTTGCCACATTAGATAGCCGCCGAGCAGAAGCGTTTGAAGGGCTTGGGCCAGCACCACACCCATCGCGCCAATGAGCCAGGGCGACAGGCCAGGCTGCGTGAGCGCCGCACCCCGAAAGCCCACGGCGGCAATGGCAAAGCAAGCGCCCGAACCCAGGCCAAACAAGGCCGCTTTACTAATCCAAGGGTTGGTGCCCGGCAAGTCAGACGCCGCACTGGGCTTGGGCAGCGACAGCAGCAACACGCCCAGCGATGCAATCGCGATGGCGACGATGGACACCCATTCAGGGATCTCGTTCAAAAACAAAGCGGCAAAAAGAGCCACCTGCAAAACCTCGGTTTTGGCAAAGGTCACGCCAATGATGAAGTTGCGCTCTTGCATGGCCCGCAGCAGCAAGGCGGTAGCCGCCAGTTGAGCCAAGGCACCCAGCACCAGCCAAGTCCAGTAGCCGGGGCTGAACTGCGGCGTCGTGCTGCTGCCAGTGCCCAACTGTTGCACCACCAGCAACCAGGCCAACGCAAAGGGCAGGCCGTACAAAAAACGGATCAGCGTGGCGCTGAGGGTGCCCAGGTCACTGGTGAGCGAGCGCTGAGCGGCATTGCGGGCGGTTTGCGCCAGCGCCGCGGCAATCACAATGGGCATCCAGGCCCATGGGGCCAAAAGCGGCAACTGCATGTGAAAGGGCAGGGCCGTTGACCCTAAAAAGTACCTGGTAAAAGTATGCTTTTGTCCACTGAGTCGATCTGCGTGCGGCCGCAAAAGGCCATGGTCAAGTCCAGCTCTTTGTGAATGATCTCTAGCGCTTTGGTCACGCCCGCTTCGCCCATGGCCCCTAGGCCGTACAAAAACGAGCGCCCAATGTAGGTGCCTTTGGCCCCCAGGGCGCGGGCCTTCAACACGTCTTGTCCGCTGCGAATGCCACCGTCCATGTGCACTTCAATCTGGCTGCCCACGGCATCCACAATGGCGGGCAATGCACCAATGGACGACTGTGCGCCATCCAACTGGCGGCCACCGTGGTTGGACACAATCAGCGCATCGGCTCCACTGGCAACGCCCAGTTTGGCGTCTTCCACGTCTTGAATGCCCTTCAAGATGATTTTGCCGCCCCAGCGCTTTTTGATCCACTCGACATCGTTCCAGTTGAGTGCCGGGTCAAACTGTTTGGCTGTCCATTCGCTCAGCGAGCCCATGTTTTCAACCCCTTTGACATGGCCCACAATGTTGCCAAAGCCACGGCGCTTGGTGCCCAGCATGCCCATCCACCAGCGCGGCTTGGTGCCCATGTTGATGATGTTGGCCAGGGTCAGTTTGGGGGGCGCAGACAGGCCGTTTTTCAGGTCTTTGTGGCGTTGCCCCAAAATTTGCAAATCCAGCGTGATGACCAAAGCCGAGCAGTTGGCCGCTTTGGCACGGTCAATCAGCCGCTCAATGTAATCGCGGTCTTTCATGACGTACAACTGAAACCAGAATGGGTGGCGGTTGGTGGCCTGTGCAATGTCTTCAATGGAGCAAATGCTCATGGTGGACAGGGTGAACGGAATACCAAATTTTTTGGCTGCTTGCGCTCCGTGAATTTCGCCATCGGCGTGCTGCATGCCAGTGAGGCCCGTGGGCGCAATGGCAACCGGCATGGCCACTTCAACGCCAATCATCTGGCTTTTTGTGCTGCGATTTTCCATGTTGACGGCAACGCGCTGGCGCAGTTTGATTTTCTGAAAATCGGCTTCGTTGGCGCGGTAGGTGCTTTCTGTCCAGGAGCCAGAATCGGCGTAGTCATAAAACATGCGCGGCACGCGCTTTTGTGCCAAAACCCGCAGGTCTTCAATGTTGGTGATAACGGTCATGGCGTCTTTTGTTGGGGGTCAAAAAAGTCTGGTGAAGACTGGTGAAAACTGGTGTTTTGGGTTATTTTCGCTGATGATCAACGAGATTTTTCTTTTTAAATCGTTTTCTGATTGAACAGGATTGCTCTGCCATGGCCGCTGACCGGGATTTTGCTGACTATTGCTGCGAGCTGTTGTCCCCCGTTGGCCCCTCTGTGCCCAAGCGCATGTTCGGCGGCTGGGGCATCAGCGTTGATGGCTTGAACATTGCCATCATTGGCGATTTTGGCGCGGGGCAAAAGCTGTGGCTTAAAGGCAATGACGACACCCGGGCGCAGTACGAAGCCGCAGGCTGCAAAGTGGCCAGCTACGTGTCCACCCGGGGCGGTGTCAGCCAAACCCACAGCATGAATTATTTCAGCGCCCCGGAAGACGCCATGGATTCGCCCGACGCCATGACCTATTGGGCGCGGCTTGCCATGCAATGCGCGCTGAAGGCCAAGGCAGCCAAGCCCGCCAAATCAAGCAAACCGCGTCAGGCCAAAACCAAGGCTCCGACCAAGGCCCCGATAAAGGTTCCGAAAAAGGCAAAACCATAGTTCATATCACCGGTGATATGACTTTTGATGAATTGGCTCAGAAAACTCAAAATATGAGTCAAATCGGCCTCTAGCTCTCGAATAATGGTCATTATTTGCTATGTAAATAATAGCATTCAATTTAACTCAATCCGATCCGAAAAATCACACCCGAACCACTCGCCCAGGGTTCATGAGCTGATTCGGATCCAGCGCAATTTTGATCGCCCGCATCATGGACAAAGCTACGGGCGACTTGTGTTTGACCAGTTTGTCCACTTTCATGCTGCCCACCCCGTGTTCGGCAGAGATCGAGCCGCCAAATTGCTCGACCGAGTCAAAAACCAGCGTGTTCACGGTGTCTTCGTGGTCACGCAAAAACGCGACAGGGTCGCCGCCTTCGGGGGCTTGCACGTTGTAATGCAAATTGCCGTCGCCCAAGTGGCCAAAATTGACCAGTCGCACGCCGGGGTAGGTCATTTCCAGCAGGGCGTCGGTGACTCGCACAAAATCAGGAATGCCCGACACGGGAATCGATACATCGTGTTTGATGTTCGGGCCTTCCATCGGTTGCGCCAGCGGAATGCTTTCGCGAATGTGCCAAAGGGCTCGGGCTTGGCCCAAGTTTTCAGCCACCACGGCGTCGGTCACGCAGCCCTCAGTCAGGGCGGTTTCCAGTAGTTTTTCAAACTGAACCCGCGCATGCGCCTCGGATTCGTGGTCAGAATTTTCAATCAATACGCACCATGGCGTATCTTTGTAAAGCGGCACCCGTTGTTGTGGAAAGTGGCGGTCTACCAGGCTGAGTGCAAACTGGCCCATGACCTCAAACCCGGTCAATCCCGCACCCAAATGCTGGTGCGCCAGGCCCAGCAGCTTGACGGCGTCTTCCAGTGACGGTACGGCTGCCCAGGCGGTCAATTGCGCGGCCGGCAGCGGGTACAGCTTCATGCAAGCCGCGGTGATGATGCCCAAAGTGCCTTCCGCGCCAATGAACAAATCGGTCAGGTCGTAACCCGTGTTGTCTTTGCGCAGGCCGCTCAGGCCATGCCAGATGTCGCCCTGCGCGGTGACCACTTCCAGCCCCAGGCACAGGTCGCGCGTGTTGCCATAGCGCACCACGCCTGTGCCGCCTGCGTTGGTGCCCAGGTTGCCACCAATTGTGCAACTGCCCTCAGCCGCCAAACTCAAGGGAAAGAGAAAACCTTGGGCTTGCGCAGCTTCTTGCAGGTTTTGCAGCACGCAACCGGCTTCCACCGTGAGGGTCAGATTCGCCGCGTCAATGGCGCGTACGGCGTTCATTCGCGCCAGGCTCAAAACGATTTGTTTGCCACTGGCGTCGGGGGTCGAGCCCGCCACCAGGCCCGTGTTGCCGCCCTGTGGCACCAGGCTCAGCCCCAGGGCCACCTGGTGTTGTGCGCACAAGCGAACCACGCTGGCAACCTCTCGCGTGTTGGCGGGGCGCACCACGGCCAGAGCCTTGCCGTGGGTGCGTTTGCGCCAGTCAGACTCCCATGCGCTCAGGTCGCCTTCGGTTAAAACATGGGCCGCCCCCACCAACTGGCGCAAGTCGCGCAGAAACACATCCATGGGGTTCATCGGAGTGGGCTTGTGGCGGGCAGAGCTGCGTCAGTCACGGCCGCGTCAGCCACGGCTTTGGCATGCTTGAAGCGGTATTTCACGTGCCAAGAGCACGCCGCGAACAGCACCAGACACAGCAAGACTTCGATCAGACCCAGGTAATTGCCAGGCGGGCGGTCGCTGTAGGCGCGCACCACCCCTTCGGTGAAGTAAATCCACACCAGCAGGCTGACCCAGCGGTAGGTGTACATGCGGTTTTTCAGCAGCCCAGCCAATGCAAAACACAATGGCAGCACTTTGAGGGCCAGCAAGGAGCCGCCCGGTTTGACAGGGGCCAAGACCAGTTCCCAGGCGACCCCCAGAAAAATCAGGCCGACCACGCTGGAAACCGCCAAAAAGCGGATGGTTTGAATTGTTTTTTCAGAGGAAGTCATTGGGATGGCATCATAACGGCCATGAACTTGTCCCTCCTCACGTCGTTGCGATCGTCAATGACCCGTTTTCCCTGGAAGAGCACTGCACAAACCTTGCGGCAGCGGTTTGTCAACGACCATTTGCCACTGACGGCCAGCAGCCTGACATTCACCACGACCATCGCGCTGGTGCCGTTTATCACCGTGGCGCTGGCCGTTTTCACGGCGTTTCCGATGTTTTCGACCCTGCAGACCGTGTTACAAAAGTGGCTGATTGAAAGCCTGGTGCCCGACAGCATTTCGCGCCAGGTATTAGGCTATTTGACGCAGTTTTCAGGCCAGGCGAGTCGTTTGGGCGTGGCCGGCGTGGCAGTGCTGTTCATCACCACGCTGACCATGATTTTGACCATCGATCACACTCTGAATGGCATTTGGCAGGTTCGCCGCCTGCGACCACTGCGCCAGCGGGTCTTCATTTACTGGGCGGCCATCACCTTGGGGCCGTTGCTGCTGGGGGCCAGTTTGACGCTGACGTCTTATGCCATTTCGGCCTCCAAAGGCTTGGTTGTTGGCTTGCCGGGGGGCGTTCAGTTTTTGTTCAGCTTGCTTGAATTTGCCTTGCTGGCAGGCGGCATGGCGGCCATGTACCACTTTGTGCCCAACACCTATGTGAAATGGGCGCACGCTTGGGCGGGCGGTTTGTTTGTCGCAGCGGGCATTGAAATGGCCAAGAAGCTGCTGGTCTTTTATTTGACTTTGATGCCAAGCTATTCGGTGGTCTACGGGGCTTTTGCCATCGCGCCGATTCTGTTGATCTGGATTTACCTCGCCTGGTTGATTGTTTTGATGGGGGCCGTGATTGCCGCTTATTTGCCCAGCTTGTTGGCCGGTATTTCGCGGCGCGTCAGCACACATGGCTGGCAGTTCCAACTGGCACTCGAAACGCTGCAAAAATTGGACCTGGCAGGGCGAACCGATTTCAAGGGCCTGAGCTTGAGCCAACTGGCCCAGTCGCTGCGGGTGGATTCCACCCAGCTAGAGCCCGTTCTGCAAGCCTTGGCGCGCTTGGATTGGGTCGGGCAACTCGACGAGCTGCCACCCGCTGTGGAGTCCCGCTATGTGCTGTTGGCCGACCCAGATCGCACTATGCTGGAGCCCTTGATGAAGCTGCTGCTGTTGGAGCAAACCCCCAGCACGCAAAACCTGTGGCACAACGCCCGCTGGTCTAACTTGACTGTGCGCAATGTCTTGTCTGAGGGCGCTTAGAGTTTCTTTAGAGTTACAGGGTCAGGCCGTTGCCTCGTCCTTGCGGCCATATTGCAGGGCGAGTGCCACCAACACCAGGCCAAAACCAATCAAGTCGGCAATTGCGCCAGGGTACACCAATGCAAAGCCTGCGACCAGCAGCATCACGCGCTCAAGTGGTGTGGTACGTTTGAAGGCCCAACCCTGAAACCCGGCTGCAAGTGCGGCAATGCCCACGGCGCAAGTGGTGGTGACTTGCGCAATCGACCACCAGTTGGCGCTGGCAAGGGCTTTGGTTGAACCCATCAGCAACAAGCCCTGGCCAGCGGGGTCCAGCACAAACATGAACGGCACCAAAAACGCGGGCACGGTGTATTTCCAGCATTGCAGAGTGGTCTTGTAAGGGTCGCCACCGGTGATGGCCGCTGCGGCAAAGGGCGACAGCGCCGTGGGTGGCGACACTTCAGACAACACCGCGTAGTAGAAGATGAACATGTGGGCCGCAAAGTCTGGTACGCCCAGTTTGATGAGCGCAGGTGCGGCGATCACCGCGCAAATGATGTAAGACGCCGTGACTGGCACCGCCAGACCCACGATCCACACCACCAGCGAGGTGAAAATGGCCGTGAGCAGCAATGACCCGCCTGCGTAATCAATCACGATCGAGCTGAACTTGAGCCCCAGCCCTGTGAGCGTGACCACGCCCACGATAATGCCCGCTCCCGCGCAAGTGGCGGCCACGTTAAGCACGCCAATCGAGCCGCCTTCCATGGCTTTGACAAACGGCGACTGAAAGAGATTTTTCGTGAAGGAGCCTTTGCCTGTGAACAAATCGTAGGAAAACAAGGCGGTGTCGCGGCGCAAAAAACTGGTGACAAACGACACCACCGTCGCCCAAAAAACCGACAAAACTGGTGAGAAGCCGAGCATCATGAAAGCGACAATCGACACCAGGGACAAAAAGTGAAACCAGTACTTGCGCGTGAGGTTCCAGACGGTGTCCACCTGCTCAAACGCTGTGTTGCCCATGCCATATTTGCGGGCGTCGATTTCCACCATTAAAAACAGCGCCAGGTAAAACATGATGGTGGGAATCACCGCCATCAACAGCACGTCAAGGTAAGAAATTTTGAGAAATTCGGCAATCAAAAATGCCGCTGCGCCCAGCACGGGCGGTGAAATGATGGCCCCTAAACCGCCCGCTGCCAGCAAGCCACCGGCGGCGTTTTTTTCATAGCCTGCCTTGGCCAGCATGGGGTAGGCGACAGCGCCCAGGGTGACCGTGGTCGCGACCCCAGAGCCCGACGGCCCACCCAGCAAAAATGACGCCAACACCACGGTTCGGCCTGCACCAGTGGGTTTGCCGCCCATTGCTGAAAACGAGAAATCAATGTAAAACTTGCCCGCACCCGAGTACTGCAAAAACGCACCAAAAATAGTGAACAGAATGATCAAGGACGATGAAACATCCACGGCCACGCCGTAAATGCCTTCAAGCGTCATGTACATCACGCCCACCAAACGGCCAATTTCGTAGCCCTTGTGCGTCCACGGCGCGGGCAAGTAAGGCCCCAACAAGGCGTAAGCAATGAAGCAGGACGTGATGATGGGCATGATCCAGCCGTTGGTGCGGCGCATGGCTTCCAGCACCATCGCGATCAGTGCAATCCCCAGCACGATGTCCCAAGGCGCGGGTGAGGTGTTGCGGTCGGTGAAGTCGTCACCGCCCTGAATCAAATAGACGACCACCGCAATGGACAGCGCGGCTGCCAGCCAGTCCCACCACATGATGCGGTGCCGGAACCGTGCCGTAACCGGAAACATCAAAAAACACAAGCAAAGCACAAACCCGACATGGACCGGCCTGAGCGTTTGCGTGGGGACGATGGCATACGCGGTGTACAGGTGAAACACCGACATCACGAAGGCCAGCGCTGTCACAAAGATCGCCAGCCAGCCTTTGAGCTTATTGGCGGCGCCTTCTTCTGCCTCAATGAACTGCTCAGCCTTTTGCAGCGACTCGTCACTGACGACGACTTGTGCCGCATTGTTCATGACAGGGGTAGTCAATTGAGCTTGACGCCTTTTTCAGTGAAGTACTTGATCGCCCCCGGGTGAAACGGAATCGGCGACGCGCTGGTTTTTTGGTTTTCCAGCTTGAAGTTCATGGCCTCTTTGTGCACCGCAATCAAATCGTCGCGTTTGTCAAAAATGGTTTTAACAATGCTATAGGCCGTTTTGTCGTCCATATTTTCATGCGACACCAAAATGTTCATCACCGTGGCTTGCTTGTTGTCGGTGTCCATGCCACGGTAAACATCTTTGCCAATGGTGTCTTCCACGTACAGATTGCCATATTTTTTGTTCATGGCGGCAACGGCGTCAGCGTGGTCCACCATTTTTATTTTGGTGCCCGGGGTGTTGGCCAAATCTGTCACGCCAGCAGTCGGCAAGCCACCAACCCAGAAAAACGCGTCAATCTTGCCGTCTTTCACTGCGTTCACAGACTCGGCCACGCCCAGGCGTTCGCGCTTGAGGTCTTTGTCTTTGTCCAGGCCTGCGGCTTCGATCAAGCGAAACGCCATGACTTCGGTTGCGCTGCCGGGCGATCCGGTGGACACACGTTTGCCTTTCAGGTCGGCCATTTTGGCGATGCCCCGGCCTTCAACGCTGACCACGTGCATGCGGTTGGGGTACAAAATCATCAGCGTTTTCAAAGGCACTTTGTTACCTTTGAATTTGTCTTCACCGCGGTAAGCGTCTTGGCTGGCGTCAGTCATGACCAAACCAATGTAGGGCTTGCCGCTGCCGATGAGCTTCAGGTTGTCTACCGATCCGCCTGTGACCTCGGCGGTGGCCTGCATGCCCGGCACATGCTTGGACAAGATGGCCGCCATACCGCCGCCCATTGGGTAGTACACCCCGCCGGTGCCGCCTGTCGCAATGGAGATGTTTTGCGCATGGGCACTGATGGCGAAGACCAGGCTGCAGAGAAAGACCTTGCCGACAGAATTCAGAAATTTCATGAGGACTCCAAAACGTGGGGATGGACACGTCCATTCTGACACGATGCATGAATTTGGCGCTCCAGACTTTCCCTTGCCAATGCGGACTCAATGAGTCGCAAACGGCACCGACAAAAATCCTCGAAATCTGGCCCTTCCACCCCTCACGGGTGGCGCTGTCAGCCGGTAGTTTGGAAAGCGCTGCAAAAACCGCCCAATTGCGATACGGCCCTCAAGGCGAGCCAGGCTTAAACCCGCGCATTGGTGAATGCCAAAGCCAAAGGCGAGGTGGCGGTTGGGCGTGGCACCGGCTCGTTCATCAGACCGTTCAGCGCCCCGTGTCAAGTCCAGCAAGTTGGGATTGTCAAATTGCGCCGGATCGCGGTTCGCAGCGCCAATGCACAAGGTCAACAAACTGCCTTCAGGCAGGTCGACATCGCCCACGGTGCATGCGCGGGTGGTGCGTCGGTTGCTGAGCTGATTGGAGGATTCGAAGCGCAAAAATTCATCGACCGCCAGATTCAGGGCCGCTTCAAGTTTGGGCTTCGCCAGCGCGCTGTTCCCAACGGGAGACAGGGTTGAAAGCAAATTGGCCTTGGCTTGGGACCATTCTTGCAAAGCCACCAGGGCGTTGCCGATCAAATTGGTGGTGGTTTCATGCCCTGCGTTCAAAATGAAAACGCAGTTTTGGAGCAACTCAAGCTCACTCAGGGCTTGGTTTGAATCAGGGGCGTTGGCCTGCCCAGAGTTGTGTGACTGCTCGCCCTGGATCAGCCTGGTCAACACGTCGTGCTGTGGATCGCCAGGGTGTTTGCGCCGCTCTGCCACCAAAGTTTTTAAATAGTGGGTGAACTGGTCAACAGCCAGATTGCCCAGGGCCAGCTGTTCCTCGCTCAATTTGGGTTCTAACGCGCCCAAAATCGCCAACGACCAAGCCCGCAATGGCCCACGGTCTGCGTGCGGTACGCCCAGCAAGTTGCCGATGATTTCAACGGGGATGGCTGAGGCGAAGTCTTCAATCAAGTCACCGCCCCCTTTGGTCTGCATCGTGTCCAGCAGGGTGTCAACCAGGGCAATCAATCCGGACTCCAAATCGTCAATCGCGCGGCGACTCAAGGCCCCCATGATCAGCTTGCGCACGCGGCTGTGCAGCGGTGGATCGTTGAACACCAGACTGGTGGTGTGGTGCTGGAACAAAGGCGAATGCAACCCGTACTTGGGGTCAAACTCCACTTTTTTGTCAGAACTGAAGGTCTGAGCATCCCGGTAAACAGCCACCAAGTCAGCGTAGCGGGTCAAAAAATAGGTGCCGTCGGGCATGGGTTTGATCGGATTTTGCGTCTGCAAAAGCGCGTAAACCGGGTAGGGGTTGGCGTAAAAATCGGCGGGCAAATTACGCAAATCGAACGACGCGACAATGTCTGCTGCGCGTTCAGGCGACATGGGGCTTGTCGCTGCAAAAGCAGCGGGTTGGATCGTGGGTTGGATCATGGGTTTGATTGTGTCACTCAGCCGCCACAGCCTGGCAGCACAAGCATTTGGGACTGGACAGCATTTTTGCCACGGTTATTATGAGGATTCCTCAACCCAATTTCTGGAGCAATTTTATGGCTGGATGGTATGAACTCACCAAATCTGACAAGGGTCAGTATTCATTCGTTTTGAAGGCTGGCAACAATGAAGTGATTCTTCGAAGCGAGCAGTACGAAGCCAAAGCTTCTGCCAGCAACGGCATTGAGTCGGTTCAGAAAAACAGCGCCGATGACGCCCGCTACGTGCGCAGCACGGCCAAAGACGGTCGGCCCTACTTCAACTTGAAGGCGGGCAACCATCAGGTCATTGGCACCAGCCAGATGTACGCCTCGGAGTCCAGTTGCGAGGGGGGCATCAAATCCGTGAAAACCAACGGGCCAAGCGCGACCATCAAAGATCTAACCTGAATCTATCAACCAGGGCCCGGGTTTGGACTTGTCAGCCGAGTCCAAACGTTTGGATTCAGTGGTTCAAAAATCCCTTGAGCGCCGCAAGCATGGCTTCCGGCGCTTCTGTCATTTGGTGGTGACCCACAGGCAAAACCACAATCTGTGCAGTTTTGACTTTTTCTTTGGCGTGATTGATCAAACTTTGGGCCCCAGAGACTGGCGTCATCTGATCTTGGCCGCCCAGCACAAACAAAATTGGCGCAGTGACCCGCTCAATGGCGGCCAGGCCGTTGGCATAGTCGTCGCAGGCTTTGAACCCACGGTGAAACACATTCACGTCGGAGTTGCTTTTTAAAACCCGTTGATTCAACGCGCTGCTGCTGCCAAAAACCCAGGTTCCTGGCCCCAGTGCCGATGGCGGTGCCGCCAAGGTGGAGCGTGAGAACACATTGATCATCTGGATGCCTTTGGCGGGGTCGTTGAGGGCGGCGTCCAACAAAGTATCAGAAACCTTCATCGGAAACGCCGTACCGACCATCACCAAATGGGTCACTCGGTTTGTCAGTTTGGCTGCAGCCTCCAACGCAATCAATGACCCAAAGCTGTGCCCAACCAAGGCGACTCGCTCAATTTGAAGTGTGTCCAACAAGGCGGCAATGAAGTCTGCAGCGGCTTCGACCGACGCAGGTGCTTCGCCCTGGCTTCGGCAGTGGCCGGGCAGATCAACTGCCAACACGTTCCAGCCGTGGTTGGCCAAATAGCGGCTTTGCAAAATCCAGACGCTGTGGTCGTTCAGCACGCCATGAACCATCACCACTGTGGGTTGTTTGGGGTCAATGGCTTTGCCGCCGGTGTAGCAATAGGTGGGGTGGCCTTTCACTTGGATTTGCATCACGCACCTGCCTTGCTGGCGGTCTTGACTGTCTTGGCTGTCAATTTTTCTGCGGCTTTCAAAGCGCGTTTTAAGTCGTCGATCAAGTCATCGGCATCTTCCAGCCCAATGCTCAGGCGAATCGTCCCTTGGGTGATGCCGCCCGCTGCCAGCGCCTCGTCACTCATGCGAAAGTGCGTGGTACTGGCGGGGTGAATCACGAGGCTGCGGCAGTCTCCCACATTGGCCAAATGACTGAACACTTTGAGCGACTCCACAAATTTCTTGCCTTGCTCGCGGTCGCCTTTCAAATCAAAACTAAAGACTGAACCCGCCCCGCGCGGCAGGAGTTTGAGGGCCAGCGCATGGCTTGGGTGTGATTCGAGAGCAGGGTGGCCAACCCGGGCAACAAAGGCCTGGCTGGCCAAAAATTGCACCACTTTCTGGGTGTTTTGCATGTGCCGCTCCATGCGCAGGGACAGCGTTTCAATGCCTTGCAAAATCAGCCAGGCTGAGTGTGGGCTCATGCAAGCGCCAAAGTCGCGCAAGCCTTCGCGCCGCGCCCGCAACAAAAACGCACCCACCGTCGATTCTTCGGTGAACACCATGTTGTGAAAGCCCTCGTAAGGCGATGCCAATTCGGCAAATTTTCCGGATATTTCGTGGGCCTTCGCCCAGTCAAAATTGCCGCTGTCCACCACGATGCCTCCAATCACGGTGCCATGGCCACTCAAGAATTTGGTGGCAGAGTGGTAGACCAAATCAGCGCCGTGTTCAAACGGTTTCATCAGCCAAGGCGAGGTCAGGGTTGAGTCGACCAGCAGCGGCACACCCGCCTCGTGCGCAATGGCGCTGACTTTGGGGATATCCAGGACGTCCAGGCCAGGGTTGCCGACAGTTTCGCCAAAGAAGAGTTTGGTGTTGGGGCGAACCGCCGCCCGCCAGCCGTCCACGTCGCCGGGTTTGACGAATGTGGTGTCAATTCCAAAGCGCCGCATGGTGTAGTGCAACAGGTTTTGGGAGCCTCCATACAGCGCGGTGGACGCCACGATGTGAGAGCCTGCACCCATCAGTGTGACCAGGCACAGGTGCAAAGCCGCTTGGCCGCTGGCCGTGGTGATGGCCCCGATGCCGCCTTCCAGTGCGGCCACACGCTGCTCCAGGACGGCGTTGGTTGGGTTGCTGATGCGCGAATACACGTGGCCTGCGCGCTCTAGGTTGAAAAGCGAGCGGGCGTGGTCGCTGGACTCAAACACGAAGGAGGTGGTCAGATGGATTGGCACGGCCCGCGCACCGGTTGTGGGGTCGGGTGACGCGCCTGCGTGCAGCGCAAGGGTGTCAAATCCGGGGTCAGAATAGCCGGGCATGGGGGCTCCAGAGGTTGATTTTGGTCAATGCACAGCAGCTTGTGCAAAGCCATTGTGAGCTATATTCAGCACAACCACTGTTCATGCTCTGATGAGCAACAAGGAGAGACCATGAAAGTCAGCGATATTTTGCGCGTCAAAGGCGGCACACTCTACACCGCCACCCCAGAAGACCTGCTGTCGCAGGCCATGAGCGTGATGGCCGACAACGACATTGGCTCCGTGGTGGTCATGTCGCCTGGCAAAGGGGTGGGCATGCTGAGCTGTCGCGAGGTGATTCAAACCATTGTTAAAAATGGCGGCACAGTGGGCACCACCACGGTCTGGAAAGCGATGGACAACGGACCGCTGACTTGCACCATGGAGACCGAACTGGACGAGGTGCGCCGCATGATGCTGGATCGCCATGCCCGCTACATGCCCGTGCTGGACAAAATGATGCTGATGGGTGTGATCAGTTTTTACGATGTGGCCAAAGCGGTGGTGGACGGCCAGAATTTCGAGAACAAAATGCTCAAAGCCTACATTCGCGATTGGCCCGCGGGCGACGAGGCTGAGCAAGGCTAGGACTTTGCTGGCCTGGAGTTTTGCAAGCGTGAAGTTTTGAAAGCTTTTTTTGCAGACCAGTTTGTTCTGCCCTTGCCCGAGGGCCATCGATTCCCGATGGGCAAGTACCGGTTGCTGCGCGACTGGTTAGAGTCCAGTTTGCCGCAGGTGGCGCTGAATGTCGCACCCGCCGCAACTGATGGGCAACTGGCGCTTTGCCATACCCCTGACTACATTCAATCCATCAGCTCGGGTGATGTTGCCGCAAGCCTGATGCGTGAAATTGGCTTTCCGTGGAGTGAGGCCATGGCCGAGCGCGCGCGTCGGTCGGTCGGTGCCAGTATTGAGGCCGCGCGCTGCGCTTTGGGGCTGGCTGCAAGTCCCACCCAGCCTGGCGGGGTTGCGGCCAACCTGGCGGGCGGCACGCACCACAGTTACGCTGACAAAGGCGGCGGGTTTTGTGTGTTCAACGACTTGGCCGTCACGGCGCGGCTGATGCAAACCGAGTGGTCGCGCTTGACCGTTCGGCAGACCAAGCCGCTGCAAGTGGCGATCATTGACCTGGACGTTCACCAAGGCAATGGAACGGCCCACATTTTTCGGCATGATCCCAGCGTGTTCACCCTGTCAATTCACGGCGCCAAGAATTTTCCGTTTCGCAAAGAGGCCAGCGACCTGGACATTGAATTGCCCGATGGCTGCCAGGACACTGCCTACCTTCAATCGCTGGAGCAAGCGCTGGACGCGTTGGAGCAGCGTTTTGAGCCGGGCTTGGTGCTTTACCTGGCGGGCGCAGACCCGCACGAGGGCGACCGCCTGGGCCGACTTAAACTGAGCTACGACGGCCTGGAGGCGCGTGACCGCCGGGTGATGGATTGGTGCTGGATGCGTCGCTTTCCGCTGGCCTTCGCCATGGGGGGCGGCTACGGCATCGACATGACCACCACGCTGAAAGTGCAGCAAAACACTTACCGAGTCGGCGCGCATTACGCTCAAAAGTGGACAACGCTGGCAAAGTGATCATCCGAGCCTTGCAAGCCTGTTCAGCGCGCGTTTGCGCCTTCAGACTTTTTCATACTTTTTCAGAAGATTTAATCGGCAAGAGATAGACGGTGGCGATCTGGCGAGGCCCAATGGACACTCAACCCATTGGAGCTATCAAGATGTCAAATTCCTCTTCTTTCATCGCATTGTTTTTCGCCAAAATCGGCGCAACGGTCAGCCTGTCGGCCCTTCTGCTTGCGGGGTGCGCCTCGCCTGGCATGGTGTCCAGCAGCACGGACGCAGCACCCATGAGCAAGGCGACCCAAGCCAGCATTACCCCTCGGCAAGCACTGGCGCGACTCCAAGCGGGCAACGATCGTTTTTTCGACGGAAAAATGCTTGCTCGCGACATGAAGGGGCAGGTCAAAGCCAGTGGCTATAACCAATACCCGTTTGCCAGCGTGGTCAGCTGCATTGACTCTCGATCCGGCCCTGAATTGGTGTTTGACCAAGGCATTGGCGACGTATTCAGTGCGCGAGTGGCGGGAAATATTGTCAACGAAGACATTTTGGGTAGTTTGGAATTTGCGTCCAAAGTGGCGGGCGCCAAATTGGTTGTGATTCTCGGCCATACCAGCTGTGGGGCCATCAAAGGTGCTTGCGATGACGTCGTCATGGGTAACCTGACAGGGCTGCTGGCCAAGATGAAACCGGCTGTGGCCAGTGTCAGCCTGGTCGGCGACCGCAGTTCCAAAAACCCAGGGTTTGTCCAGATGGTGGCCGAGTCGAATGTGCATCGCACGGTGCAGGACGTGCTGAGCAAGAGTGCCGTTCTAAGGGAAATGAACGACAAAGGCGAGATCAAGGTGGTCGGGGCCATGCTGGATGTCTCTAGTGGCAAGGTCACTTGGTATTGATCCGCGCCGCACCTGTTCACTTTTTTTTGAAAGAATCATCCCATGAAAAACTCAGTTGCTAAAAGCCTGATTGCCAAAAGCCTCATTGCCCTAAGCTGCCTCACTGCGAATTCGGCGGTTTGGGCGGTTGACTTTGCCTTCTTCCAAGGTCAAACCTGCAAAGAACTGGGCAAAGAATTCGAGCAGCTCAAGTTGGCTGAAAAAGCGGCATTGGACGCCATGGCCAAAGAAAAAGACCGTGCCGCGCGCGAGAAGGGTTTGGCCGTTGCGTCAGCTCTGCTTTTGGGCTTTGGCTGGTGGAGCTCGGCCGACCATTCCGATACCAACCAGATTCAGGCTGAGATTCGGGATGACCTGCGCATGGTGACCCGGGCGGCGGGCCAAAAAAAATGCAAGATCGTGGGACTGTGACGCACAGTCCTGGCCCCCGGCGTAGCAGTTGCGCCAGAGGCTAGGAATCAAGCCCGCATTCGAACGAAGCGCAAAAACTCGTCAGGTGGCAAAGCGGGTGACCAATGGAAGCCTTGGCCGAAATCGCAGCCCATTTCTGTAAGTCGCTTCAAGGTCACAGCGTCCTCAATGCCTTCGGCCACAGCTTCGAGTTTCAGGCTGTGAGACATTTGAATGATGGCGCGAACGATGCCTTCGTCATCGGCGTCAGTGTTCATACGACGCACAAACGACTGGTCGATTTTCAGGCGCTCGACTTTGAAGCGCTTCAAATAGCCCAAGTTCGAATAGCCGGTGCCAAAGTCGTCAATTGAAAAACGCAGGCCGACCGCACGCAAGCGGCCGAGCATGTCGCTCAGGGCCACGGCATCTGCCACCAGCAACGACTCGGTCAATTCCAGTTCAATGCTGCTGGGGGCCAGCTCAGCGGCTTCCAGTGCCTTCAAAATCTCTTGCTCGATGCCTTCACGCCGAAACTGCACGGGCGCCACGTTCACGGCCACCTGCAAGTCAGTCAGGCCCGCCAGCTGCCAGGCCTTGGCCTGCCGACAGGCCTCATGCAGCACCCACGCGCCAATTTCCACAATCAGGCCGCTGCTTTCTGCCAGCGGAATGAAGGTGGCTGGCGACACATTGCCAAGCGTGGGGTGGGTCCAGCGCAACAGGGCCTCGGCACCCACCACGCGCTGGTCTTTCAATGAAAACTGCGGTTGGTACGCCAAAGTGAATTCTTTGTTGGTCAGGGCTGCCCGCATGGCCGAAATCAGTTGCATGTGCTGGGCCACATTGGCATGCATGGCATCGTCAAAAAAGTGGTAATTGTTGCGACCCGAGTCTTTGGCCTGGTACATGGCCCTGTCGGCATGTTTCAGCAGGGTGTCAAAGTTATCGCCGTTGTCGGGGTACAGGGCAATACCAAGCGAGCAGGTGGCGCTGACTTCATAGCCGCCAATTTGATAGGGTAGGCCTAATTGTTCGACCAGCTTCGTGGCCGATGCAGCGGCTGCGTCAGCGTCGGTCAGGTCGTTCAGAACAATCAAAAATTCGTCGCCACCCTGGCGGCTGACCGTGTCGTTGGCGCGCATGGCTTTGACCAGCCGCGCCGCCACTTCGCACAGAAGCGCGTCGCCGCCGACGTGGCCCAAAGAGTCGTTGACGGTTTTGAAATTGTCCAAATCCAGAAAGAGCAGCGCGGCCTTGCAGTGGTTGCGCGTGGCGTGCAAAGCCGCTTGGTCAAAGCGGTCGCGTGCCAGCAAGCGATTCGGAAGCCCTGTCAAGCCATCGTGATGGGCCAGCACTTCAATTTGCGCAAGCGAGGTGCGCACGCGGCCGTTTTCGGTCTCCAGGCTGGTCATGGTGTTGCGCAATGCACTGGTGATCAACCAGATGTAATAGGCGCTTAAACCCAAAATCACCATGATCGTGATGTAGGTGTCGGGCCGCACGAGGTTGCTCACTGGGCCGCGCCAGCCCAAAAAGTGGCTAGCGGCCACCATAGCAAGGACATTGCCCAGTGCAACCAAAACACCAATGTAAAGCCTGCGGCTGCCGAACATACTGGTAAAAATTAGTAACCCAGGCAAAGTCAGAATCGCTTCGTCCAGAAGCCCTTTGCCCGCCGCAATCAACACGCAAACTGCGGTCGTTAGCGAGACAAGCAGCAACCATGAAGCGCACTGGAGATGTTTGCGCCTGACTTCTCGCAACGCAAACAACAAAAATCCCGCTGTCACTGCCAGAACACCTGCTGGAAACCAATTGCGTGTGATGAGAAACGGCACTGTGACCACTGCCAGACCAATTAAAACAGCCACCAGAATCTGGGTGATGCGCCGAGCCTCCAAAGCGATGCGAGGCCTCTCGGGTATGAACAAGGCTTGTGCGGCAGGGACTGGGTCGGTAGGCATCTTATTTTTTGGTCGCAAATCCGGATGTCTGGCGTTCACAGGGCAGTTGAGCTGATGCTTGTCTTGAGGCGGCCGTCGCGTGGGGCTTGGGCAAGACGCCCATAGTCTACGCCGCTTGCGGGTCGGGGATAATATTACTTATGAGCGGAAACACCTTCGGACAACTCTTTGCGGTCACCAACTTTGGTGAATCCCACGGCCCAGCCATTGGCTGCGTGATAGACGGTTGCCCACCCGGCATGGCCTTGAGTGAGGCCGATATTCAGGGCGACCTGGATCGCAGGCGCCCCGGCACCAGTCAGTTTGTGACACAGCGCAATGAGCCCGACGCGGTGGAGATTTTGAGCGGTGTGTACGAAGGCAAAACCACTGGCACGCCGATTTGCCTGCTGATCAAAAACACCGACCAGCGCAGCAAAGACTATGGCAATATTTTGCAATCGTTCCGGCCGGGCCATGCCGATTACACCTATTTGCACAAGTACGGCCTGCGCGACCCGCGTGGGGGCGGGCGGGCGTCGGCGCGGCTCACGGCACCCATGGTGGCCGCTGGGGCAGTTGCCAAGAAATGGCTTTTTGAGAAGTACGGCACCGAATTTCGCGGCTGCATGACGCAAATTGGTGAATTGCCCATTGCCTTTGAAGCGTGGTCGCACGTGCCCCAAAACCCGTTTTTCGCTCCGATTGCCGATGTGCAAGCGCTGGAAGATTACATGAATGCGCTGCGCAAATCGGGCGATTCGTGCGGCGCGCGCATTCGGGTGATGGCCACTGGCGTGCCCGTGGGCTTGGGCGAACCGTTGTTTGACAAGCTGGACGCTGACATTGCCTGGGCCATGATGGGCGTGAATGCCGTCAAAGGCGTTGAGATTGGCGCGGGGTTTGCCAGTGTGGCGCAAAAGGGCAGCACCCATGGCGATTCGCCGACACCCAGCGGCTTCAAATCAAACAATGCGGGCGGCGTGCTGGGTGGCATCAGCACCGGGCAAGACCTGGATGTGTCGGTGGCCATCAAGCCCACAAGTTCGATTTTGACACCGCGCGAGTCGATTGACCTGAATGGCAATACCGTTGAAGTGATGACCAAAGGCCGCCACGACCCCTGCGTTGGTATTCGCGCCACCCCCATTTTGGAAGCCATGTTGGCCCTTGTGGTGATGGAGCATGCCTTGCGCCAGCGCGCGCAGTGCGGTGATGTGGTGGTGAGCACGCCCGATGTGGAAGCTGCGCGTCGCCGGGTTGGTTCAGTTTGATCTAGTTGCTATGCTAATTATAGCAAACTATGTATATTATCCGAGAGCTAGAGGCCAATTCTATTCATATTTTGCAGAAAATCCGTGAAAACGCCTAAATTTACCACAATTGTGGTAAATTTAGGCGTTTTTGCAAAACTGCTGTCCGGCAACTCCACATGACAAATCCCGGCTCCCAGAATCTGGCTCAACACTGGGAGGCATTGAGCCCCTTGCTAGACGAACTGCTCGATCTGCCAGAAGCGCAACGAGCGGGCCGACTGGCCTCCATTCGGGCTGCTACGCCCGCCCTGGCTGACGAACTGGCGGAGCTGTTGTCCAGCGGTGGGCAGGCGCAGGCGGGCCGCTTCATGACGGGGGCCGTCAGTGCGCTGGACGCAGCGGCAGGGTCTGACACCGCTTTGATCGGCCAGCGCCTGGGCCCCTATGTGCTGGACGCGCCCTTGGGGCAGGGCGGCGGTGGCAGCGTGTGGCGCGCACGGCGCGAAGATGGGCGTTTTGAAGGGGCCGTGGCCGTCAAACTGCTGCACTTGTCGCTGGTCGGGCGGGTGGGCGCCGAGCGCTTTCGGCGCGAAGGGCAAATTCTGGCGCGCTTAACGCACCCGCACATTGCGCACTTGATGGACGCGGGTGTCACCCCGACGGGGCAGCCCTACCTGGTGCTTGAACTGGTGCAGGGCGTGCCGATTGACCGCCATTGCGACGCCGCCCGGCTCAGTATTGAGGCGCGTTTGGCACTGTTTGACGATGTGTTGTCGGCAGTCGCGCATGCCCACACCCACGGCGTGATTCACCGGGATTTGAAACCCGGCAACATTTTGGTCACCGCCGATGGCCAAGTCAAACTGCTTGACTTTGGCATCTCCAAGCTGATGGACGACGAGGCTGGAGGCGCCGAGGCCACCGAATTCACTCGCCAGGGCGGTCGTGCGCTCACCCCCGAATACGCGGCGCCTGAGCAAGTGCAGGGCCTGGGGCTGACCACCGCCACTGATGTTTACGCATTGGGCGTTCTGTTGTACGTGCTGCTCAGTGGTCGCCACCCCACCGCGCCAGATGGGGGCACCTCGGCCGACGTGATTCGCGCCACGTTGGATGCTGAAGCCCCGCGCCTGTCTAAATCGGCGTCGCAAACGGTGTCCAAAACGGTAGCTCAAACCCTCAGCAAAACCACGAAGGACCCAGACCCGGCCCAGGCGGTCAGATCCGCAGACGAAGGCACCGCAAGCACGTCAACCGACATTGCGCTGCTGCGCAACACCACGGCACAGCGTCTGCAACGTGCCTTGGTCGGCGACCTGGACAGCATCGTCGCCCACGCCATTCGAAAGTCTGCGGGCGAACGCTACCCGACGGTGGCGGCCTTTGCCGATGACCTGCGCCGCCATCGCCTGCACGAACCGATTTTGGCGATGCCCGATTCGCTTGCCTACCGAGCCACCAAATTTGTGCGGCGCAACCGGGGTGCCGTGCTGGCGGGGGCGGTCACCAGTTTGGCCATCGTCGCGGGCCTGGTGGGCACCATCAGCCAGGCGCACCGCGCAGAAACCCAGGCCCAACTGGCCCAGCAGCAAGCCGCTCGCGCCGAGCGTGAAAAAGCCAAAGCGCTGCTTGACTTGGACCGTGCAGAAGCCCAAAGCGAGTTAATGAACGCCTTGCTGGGTGCCGTGTCAGGGCAAACCATCACCGTGCCAGAGTTGCTGACCCGCGCCGAAGCTATCACTGAAAAGGAATTTGCCGCCAACCCGAGCACACGCGCCTACGTGCAAGGCCAATTGGCTGCTCTCTGGAGCCACGCAGGCCAAGAGGCCAAGGGCCATGAGGCGGCCCAGCGGGCGTTGGTCGCCGCCAAAGCCGGGCAGGATATCGGCCAAGTGGTCGAGCAAGGCTGCTTGTTGGCGTTCAAATACGTTGCGCGAGGCGACTTTGCGAAAGCCAACCAAATGTTTGAAGAGGCTTTTGCACTCGCTCAAAAGACTTGGCCTGCGGAGCCTGAGCGCACCATCAGGTGCTTGGTGTACCGGACCATGCTCAATGTTGAAACAGGCAAACCACAGAAATCCTTGGACGATGCCGAAGTGGCCCTCAAGTTGCTTGGACAGCCACGTGCGGGGCAAATGAATTTGGTGCTCAAGTTGCGCGAAATCAGTGCTGATGCGCAGTCTGCGTTAGGCCATCTTGACTTGGCCATCGCACAGCACGAGGTCATATTGAGCGAATTGACTCGCTTGGGCCGCATGGAGTTGACCACCTCTATGGTGCCCCTGAATCAGATGGGCTTGGCCTTTATTCGGGCCGGCCAATCGCTCAAAGCCTTGAACGTGCTGGAACGAGCCCGAGTGATCAGCCTGGCCAATGGGGGCGAGGCCACCATCGACATTCCTGTTCAAGGCAACTACGCTAATGCCTTGATGGCGACTCGCTCTGCCCTGATTGCTTTGCCGCAGTACGAAATTGCTTTGAAACGCTCAGAAGAGGCCAAAGCCGCCCGACCCATTGGCATCGTGGCGATTCAAACCGCGGGTGCCGCCTGCGAGGCAGGCAAGCTGGAGCGCTGCGAGGAGCTGATCGAGCTGGGTGCCAAAAATCTGCTGGCGATCATGCCGCCCACCCACCCCATTTTGGGCAGCATCAACATTGCAAGGGCCCGCCAGGCGACAGCGCGCGACAACCCGCAACTCGCGCATGAGCAAGTTCAATTGGCATTGAAGATTTTTGGCGAAACTGGCGCAGTTGCCGGGCAACGCACGATGGGCTTGGCCATGCAAGCCAGAATCGAATTGCAATTGAATCAGCCCGAAGCCGCTCTGAAAAGCGCCACGGAAGCCGTGAAATGGGGCCGCCAAGCCTACCAAGGCTTCGCTGCCAGCGTACCCGTGGGCCGGGCGCTTGTCTCGTTGGGTATGGCGCAAGCGGCATTGGGCCAGCGCGAGGCAGCACGCGGCAGTTGGCAAGACGCTCAAACGCAGCTTGACGCGTCGGCGGGCAGCCAATCGCCCAGTTCGGTCGAGGTGCGTCAGTTCCTTGCCAAGCTTTAAGTTGCTGCTGACACCGGCTGATTGATCTAGGAATCACAAACCCATGCCATCCAAACGACTTTTCATGAAATATACGAGCGCAGCGGCGGCCAGCCTAGTTTTTAAAGCCGACCCAGCAAACGCAGCAACGTCTGACAAACCGCCGTATCGCATGCCCGATGAAGCCGAACCGCACCAACGCACCTGGATGGCGTTTGGCGCAGGCAAGCCCGTTTGGGGTGGCAAGCTGTTGCCCGAAGTGCAGCGCAATCTGGCCGCTATTGCCTTGGCGATTGCCCGGTTTGAGCCCGTGTCTATGCTGGTGCGCAGCGACGACCAAAGCATTGCCAAAAAGCTGATGGGCTCAGCGGTCGAGCTGATCGTTTGCCCGTTAGACGATTTATGGATGCGCGACACCGGCCCTGTCTTTGTGAAGTCCAACGCTGGTGGCAAAGCGGGTGTCAATTTCAATTTCAATGGTTGGGGCAACAAGCAAGTGCATCAGCAAGATGCCAAGGTCAGCGCTTTTGTCGCCAAACGAGCGGGCGTGCCCAGCCTGCGCTCCGGCTTGGTGCTTGAAGGCGGCGGCATTGAGGTCGATGGTCACGGCAGTGCCATCATCACCGAGAGCTGCGTGCTGAACGCCAACCGCAACCCTGGGGTGAGCAAAGCGGGCTGCGAGGTCGAGTTGAAACGCTTGCTCGGCATTGACAAAATCATTTGGCTGCCCGGCATCAAGGGCCGCGACATCACCGACGGCCACACTGATTTTTACGCCCGTTTTGCCAGCCCTGGCGTGGTGGTGGCAGGCTTTGACCCCGACCCCAAATCGTTTGACCATGCTGTGACGAAGCGGCACCTTGAAATTTTGCAATCGGCAACCGATGCCCACGGCCGCAAGCTCAAGGTCACAGTGCTAGAGGCACCGGCCTCAGTTAGAGACCAGTACGCCAACAAAGACTTCGCGGCGGGGTACATTAATTTTTACGTCTGTAACAGCGCAGTGATAGCACCAGAATTTGGCAGCGCCCGGTCAGACGCTGCGGCTCGCGACGCCTTGCAGCAACTGTTCCCAAAGCGTGAGGTGGTGCAACTGAACATTGATGGCATTGCCGCAGGCGGTGGCGGCATTCATTGCACCACGCAGCAAGAACCAGCCTGATGGTTCCCAAAGATTGGGTTCAAAAGCGAAGTTCAAGCCCCTGCTTTTGCCCTGTGGCGGTGCGACAAGTCAATCAGTGCCACCAGCCGGGCGATGCGCATCCAGCCCACCGCAATCACCGCCAGCTCGGTCAAAACGACTCCTAAAACGAACCAGCCCACGCCAAGCTGGGGTAACGCAATGCGCAGTGCGGTGATGGCCGCTGCAAGCACCAAGCCTAGTGCAGTCAGGCTCAAAAAATAGACCAAGGCAGAGCCGAATTGGGCTTTGAGCAAACGGCAGCCGCGCCACCACGCCTTGATGGCAGAGGTGCGCTTGGGGTAAGCGGCCAATTGGGCGCGACCACAGTCCAGCGTCAATTGCGCCAGTAACAGCAGCACCAGACCGATGACGGCAGCCGCATGGGTCGCCAAGTCGGCATTAGCCTCCAAAATCGCGATTGCTTCGTACTTTTTGGCAAGTTCCGACACACCGGTTGAGATGCCGCCCGCAATGCCCAGCGGCACAATGCCCCACAAAAGCATGCGCACCATGCGGCCATAGGTATGGCCCGCACCCGCCAGCAAGGCCGCAAAGGGCAGGGGCTTGTTTGCCCGATGCGCCGCGACCACGGCACCGTTGACGAGGGGCGACAGCAACAGCGTGAGAAGCAAGGCTGCCAAACCGGCATTCGCCAGCGCCGCGCGGTTCTCCATCAACCGCCCAATCACATCAATCAAAACCAAGCCGTTGAGTTGCTGGGCCCACTGTGCTGAGCTCACCGTTTGGTCTAGCAAAGCCGACAGCGCTTGCCAAAACGGCACTGCCAACAAGGCCGTGGGCAGCAAAATGGCCACAGCCCAAAGCAAAAGCAGGCGCCATTGCAAGGCCACCCGGTTGACTTCGTGCAGGCGGGTCAGGCTCCGCTGCCACAGGCTGATAGCTTGGGTGCTCATACCGTGGCAATCAGTGACAGGATGACCTGTACGAGGGCCGCAAACTGGCTGCCCCAGCGCTGCGATGCCCGTGGGTCGGGCTTCAAGACGCGGCTGTCGTCTAATTTATTGGCGTCCAGCCAGTGTTCAGTCAGCGGGTCGAGCTGCACTGACACGGCCTTGCTGGGTGTGACCCAACTGAAGCGTTCCCAGTTGTTGGTGTTGTCCCAGGCCACGACTTCCGAGCTTCCGTCGGCAAATTTAACAATGGCAGTTTGCGCCAGGTCGGCACCGCGGCGGCGCAGCGTGAGCGTGGTTCTGAAAGGGAAAGGGCCAAAACCCGGTTTGGCATCAGGGTTGGCCTTTTTCCAGGCCTTGTGGGCTTCATCGACCCGCCTGTCGATTTTTTTCTGCGTATCTTCGACCCAGGCACCCTTGACCTCCGAGGTGCCGGGCAAGGGCAGAACCTCTTCGCTGCTGAATTTGTCGATCCGGTCATCCACCTTGTGGGTGTCGTAAACCTGCTGGGCAAAAGCCTTTTCAACCACTTGCCGCTGGCCCGACACGTCGATCAGCACGTCGCGAAAGTCAGCAATGCTGGGGTGGCGGTACTTCCATTTGGCGTAATACGCTTTGAAGGCCTGCTCCATCACGGCTCGGCCCAGGCGTTCTTCAAGGTCGTGCATGGTGGTGGCCGTGCGGGCGTACACGCTGCCGTAGCCGCCGCTGCTCAGGCGATCCCAAGAGTTATGGCCCAGCGCGTCTGCAGGTTCGGGCAAGCCGGCGCCCATGCGGGCCAGGTCAAAATGGCGCAACCCCAAGTTCATGCCAAGTTTGCGCAACAACGAGGGCAGGGGTTGCAGTAACTGCTGGCGATCCCGCATCATGCGGCTGTTCCAAAACTCGTTCAAACCTTCGTCCAGCAT
>JANNCN010000027.1:0-16113 GCA_031386665.1 Rhodoferax sp.
CCGTGGGGCCACAGCCCATCACGCTTTGCAACAGGGTTGACTTGCCAGCACCATTCAGGCCCTGCAACACCACCAGTTCGCTTGCATTGACCGACAACGTCACATCAAACAAGGCTTGCGCAGAACCCCACCAAGCGTTCAGATTTTTGATTTCAAGCATGCTGGGCTGCAGCCGAAAAATTGGCCCCCAAGTAGCGCGACCGAACCAGCGGGTTGCCTGCCACGTCACTAGCAGAACCTTGCGCGGCAATTTCGCCGTCAATCAACACCAGCACCCGGTCTGCCACGCCAAAAACGGCGTCCATGTTGTGTTCGGTGTACAACACGGCAATGCCCTGGCTTGCCAAAGATTTGACCAAATGCATCAGTTGCGCACGCTCGGCTTGAGCCAATCCAGCGGCCGGTTCGTCAAGCAAAAGGAGTTTGGAGGAATCAGCAGCAGGACCAGACCCAGACCCAGAGCCTGACCCTGAACTGACCTTGCCAGGCCGATAACCCACCCCTGCCAGTGCCAACACCAGTTCCAGCCGCTTTTTAGCGCCGTAAGGCAAACCCAGAACGTCTGCATGGGCAAGCTCCTTCAATTGCAACGTGTCCAGCAGCGCGTGGCAGTCGGTCACAGCAGTTTTGTCAAGCGAGCGCCAGCCAGAGAGCCCGCGCAAGTTGGCGCGAATCAGTTGAATGTTTTGCAGCACCGTCAAGGCTTCAAAGGTCTGCGCAACTTGAAAGGTTCTGCCGATTCCCAACGCTTGGCGCCGCGCGGCAGGTGAATTTTGCAAAGTTTGGCCGCGCCAGCTGATGCTGCCAGAGGTGGCTTCATGCTGACCCGCCACACAGGCAAAGCAGGTGGATTTACCTGCTCCGTTGGGGCCGATCAAGGCCACGCACTCACCCGGCGCGATCTCAAAGCTGACGTCATTGACGGCTTTGACGCCTCCAAAGTGCTTGACCAGATGGTTGACTATCAAGCTCATGGCGCTTTGCCCTGGCTTAGGGTTGCAGCAAACCTGACTCGCAACTTTTGCATTGCGCCCAACAAACCATTGGGCGCAAGCACCATGATTAGCATCACGAACAGACCCAAAGCGCCACGCCAGTATTCAAAATTGCGCCCCAGTTCAGCGCCTGCCCAAACCAGCAGGCCTGCGCCCACCACCACGCCCCACAACTGATGCACCCCGCCCAACAAAACCACCAGCAGTGCATCAACCGAGGTGGATACACTGGCAGCCGACGGAAAAACGGCCCCTTTGTGCGCTGCAAAAAGGCCCCCCGCCAAACCCGCCAAGGTGGCACTTTCGCAAAAAACGCGGTATTTGATCCAGTTGACAGGCAAGGCACTGGCCTGTGCCCGCAAAGGCGCGTCGCGCACCGCCTGCAAAGCCGCACCCAAGCTGGATTTCGCAAGCACTCGCAAGGCCCCAACGCTGGCCAGCGCCAGGCCCATGAGCAGCGCATAAAACAGGTCGCGGGTGTCTGCGGTAACAAGGTTCAGGCCGATCACACCGTTGTCGCCACCGGTCAACCCGACCCATTGGGACGCCGCGGCCCAAACCAACTGAGCGAGCGCCAGCGACAGCATGGCCAGGTAAACCCCGCCGCTTCGAACCACCACCGCCCCAAACGCTGCGGCCACAGCCAATGGCAAGCTGCAACTTGCCGCCAAGGCCCACGGCAAGCTCACACCCCAAACGCTGTGCGCCAGAGCCGCCGCATAGGCACCCAAGGCAAAAAATGCAGCATGCCCGAAGCTGACCAAACCACCCAGCGCCATCATCGATTGCAAGCTGACGCCAAAAATAACCAAAATCAAGGCGTCTGAAGCGAGTGACTGCCAGTAGTCGCCCGCAGTCCAAGCCAAGGCACACACCGCTATCAAACCGACTGACACGATGGCCGAGCCCAACAGGCTGGCGGGTTTGAAATTGAATTTTTGGGCAGCCTCGCGCGCGGTGAAGTCCTGCGCTTTGCCCAACAAGCCTTGGGGTCGCAATGCCAACACGACGGCCATAGTCAAAAACACCAAAACCAAGGTGGACTGTGGAAAGAGCTGGGTGCCAAAGGCGTGGATCAAACCAATCAACAAGGCCGCCACGAACGCACCCGTGACACTGCCCAGGCCGCCTGTGACGACCACGACAAAAGTCTCGACCACCACATTCACATCCATTTGCAGGGTGGCGGGTTCCCGCGGTAATTGCAAAGCGCCGCCCAAACCGGCCAATGCGCAGCCCAAAACAACCACGCCCAGCATCAAGGGTTTAGGGTTGACGCCCAGGGCGTCCAGCATCACGCGGTCCATGGTGGCGGCCCGCAGGCGGCGACCGAACTGGGTTTTGTGCAGCAACCCATACAAACCCAGCCAGACCAAAGGCCCCAGCGCAATCGTCACCAACTGGTACTGCGGAAAGTAGTTGCCCGCTATTTCAATCGAACCTTTGAGTCCCGGAAAACGCGGCGCAAAAACTTCGTCAGGCCCAAAGCCGAAGCGCATGGCGTCATGCATGGACAGCGTCAAGCCAAAGGTTGCGACCAGTTGGTAAAGCTCAGGCGCGCCGTAAAGTCGGCGCAGCAAAGTGAACTCGGCCACGGCCCCGGCAATGGCCGCAAAGCCGGCACCCATCAGCATGGCCAGCGCATACAGCCAAGGGCTGTCGCCCCAGGCAGGGAACCAGTGGGTCACCCAATAGGCCGAAAACAGCGCCCCCAGCATGAAAAAACTGCCGTGCGCAAAGTTCACGATGCGGGTCACACCGAAAATCAAGGTCAGGCCAGACGCCATCATGAACAGCGTGCTGGCGTAACTCAGCCCATTCAACAACTGGATGGCGATGGCACTCACAACTGGCTTTCAGCGCATCAAAGCGGGGTTGGCTGGGGCTGGGCCAGGGGCTAGTTCAGGCATGCTTTAGGCCATCGCAGCTTGCAAAACACAACGGGCCGCGAGTCATTTGAACTAGCCAATTGCTCAGGCTTCAATCCAGCCAATGGGTGAATTCTGCCGCAGGCACACGGGGCGTGTGAAAGGTGTTGACGATGTCGCTTTCATCGGCGTAGCCCAGCGCCATACCACAGACCAGCATTTCGCTGTCTGTTGCACCGATATGCGGAAGGATGATTTTGCCAAAACCGTTCCAGGCCGCTTGCGGGCAGGTGTGCAGGCCACGCCCGCGCGCGGCCACCATGATGCTTTGCAAAAACATGCCGTAGTCCACCAAACTGCCACGTCCCAGCACGCGGTCCATGGTGAACATCAAGCCAATGGGCGCATCAAAAAACTGGTAATTGCGCTGATGCTGGGCGTGCATTTTGTCTTTGTCGCCTTTGCCAATGCCCAGCAGGCCGTACAGTCCCCAGCCGTTTTCGCGGCGACGGTCGATATAGGGGCTGACCCACTGGGTGGGGTAATAGTCGTACTCCTCGCGGTAGCCAGCGGCCAGGGTTGGGTTGGCGCGAATGGCATCGTGGGCGGCGCAGACTTTTTTCACCAGACTGTCGCGGCTGGCACCCTGCAAAACGTAGGCTTTCCACGGCTGCGTGTTGGTGCCAGACGCGGCCCGGCTGGCGACTTGCAAAATTGCAGTGATAGTCTCGCGCGAGACGGCTTGCTGCATGAAGGCGCGAGTGGACATGCGCGACGTGATGGCCGCATCGACGATGGCTGCGCTATTCAGAGAGTTACTCAGAGCGCCACTCTGCGGGTTGCTTTGAAGGGGTGGGTTGGTGGTCATGGATAAAGGTTTGAAAAGTGGAGTTGCCAAGGCCTGTCAATCTGGGCTCCGCTTCGATGATATCTGCCAAGGCGGGTGGCTCAGGAACGGGCATGAGAAAGATCTGTCTCGGGTGAGATCGGCACACATCGTCGCGGTTTGTGGCAATGCGTTCCCGCGGCGATCTGCGGGGCGGTTTGTGGGGCGGTTTGTGGGGTTTGGAAATTGATTGGTATTGGTATTTTTACGTCAATTTGGCGTCAAAAACATAAAAAAGAACCTGCAGGTTCTTTTTTATGAAATAACAGTCAAAAATGGCATTTTATCAATAAAATAGGCCTCTAGCTCTCGAATCATATACATAGTTTGCTATTTATATTATAGCTTTTAAAGACTGTGGCCATTGCGCTCAGTCATGGTCAGTCGATCTGCGCGAGCGCTCAGGCAGGCCACAAACTGCCCACATAATGGCCTTTGTGACTGACACAGTTCTTCAACTTCACCATATCACCAAACGCTTCGGCACCCTGCTGGCCAATGACGACATCAGCCTGCAGCTTCAGCGTGGCGAGGTACTGGCGCTGCTGGGTGAAAACGGCGCAGGCAAATCGACCTTGATGTCGGTTTTATTTGGCCACTACACGCCCGACGCAGGCTCGATAGAGGTTTTTGGCAAACCCTTGCCCGCTGGCAACCCCAAGGCGGCATTGGCCGCGGGTATTGGCATGGTGCACCAGCACTTCACGCTGGCCGACAACCTGACCGTGTTGGACAACGTGATGATCGGCAGCCAGCCGATTTGGCAGCCCATCACGCGCACCACCCTGGCCCGGATCAAGCTGCTCCAAGTTGCCCAGCAATTTGGCCTGAAGGTCGAGCCCGATACGCTGGTGCGCAGCCTGTCCGTGGGCGAGCGCCAGCGGGTTGAACTGCTGAAAGCCCTGTACCGGGGTGCCCGCATTTTGATTTTGGATGAGCCCACCGCCGTGTTGACGCCCGGCGAAGCGCAGGCGCTGTTTGAGGTGCTGGGGGCAATGGTGTCGCAGGGTCTCTCGATCATTTTCATCAGCCACAAGTTGGGCGAAGTGCTGCGGGTATCCAAGCGCATCGCCGTGTTGCGCGCTGGCAAGTTGGTCACAACCGTGCAGGCGTCGCAAACCACGCAGATTGAATTGGCGCAGTGGATGGTGGGCCATGCCGTGAACCCGCCCCAACGCCACCCCAGCCGAGCCAAGGGCGCTGCAGTGTGTCGTTTGCAAGACGCCTGCATGCAGCCCCAAACGCCCGGCGGGCGGGATCGGCTGGACCGCGTCAACCTGACATTGCACAGCGGCGAAATCGTTGCTGTGGCAGGTGTGTCCGGCAATGGCCAGGTGGCGCTCGCGCAATTGCTCTGTGGCATGAGGACGCTGACCTCGGGCAGTGTTCAGCTGGGCAATGAACGGCTTCAGTCCTCCCCGGCTTGGTTGGTCGCGCGTGGGGTGGCTCGCATTCCTGAAGACCGCCATTCGGTGGGCGTGGTGGGGGATTTGCCAGTTTGGGAAAACGCCGTGTCTGAGCGGCTGCACAGCCCTGCTTTTTCGCGCTGGCAATTGATTCGCCAGCAAGCCGCCAAAGCGCAGGCACAGGCCGTGATCGCCCGGTTTGACGTGCGCGGCGCAGGCCCAGACACACCGGCGCGCAACCTTTCGGGTGGCAATATTCAAAAACTGATTTTGGGGCGTGCGCTGCTGCCCGTTGAGGGTGCAACCCAAACCACCCCATTGCTGATCGTGGCGCACCAACCCACATGGGGGCTTGACATTGGTGCCGTGGCCTTTGTGCAGGCGCAGTTGATTGCGGCCCGCGACGCAGGTGCCGTTGTCTTGCTGATCTCAGATGATTTGGACGAGGTGATGACCCTGGGCGACCGCATCGCCGTGATGCACGCCGGACAAGTGACCACCGCCCTGTCCGCCGAAGACTGGAGCCGCGAAGCCATTGGACTTGCCATGGCAGGCGGCACAGCACCCGAAGCACTCAACTTGAGAGCACAATTTCCCGACGGGCCGCCCCGAGAAAAATTAGCCCGCTCGGGGGGCAGCGCAGTACACGAAGTGACAAGCGTGGGGGCCACATCCACATGAGACTAGAAAAGCGAACCGGGTCATCACCGACCGCGATGATCTTTGCCCCGCTTGCCGCCATCGCCTTCACCTTGGTGGTCAGCACCTTGTTGGTTCTGTGGGCCGGTGCACCCGTCGGCCCCACCTATGCGTTACTAATTCAAGGCGGCTTTGGCTCAGTGTTTGCCTTGAGCGAAACACTGACCCGGGCAACGCCGCTCATCCTGACCGGCTTGGCGGCCACGGTGGCCTTCAAAGCGCGCTTGTTCAATATTGGTGCTGAAGGCCAGCTGTACGCGGGCGCATTGGCCGCCGTGGCGGTGGGTGGCCTTCATGGCGGCCGAGGGTTTGAAGCCTCGCCCTGGCTGCTATTCCCTCTGATGTTGTTGGCCGCCGCTTTGGCTGGTGCCGCATTGCTTTTAGGCCCGGCTTTGCTCAAAAACAAGCTTGGGGTGGATGAAGTGGTCACCACCTTACTGCTCAATTTCATCATGCTGCTGTTGGTGTCGCTGATGCTGGACGGCCCCATGAAAGACCCCACCGCCATGGGTTGGCCGCAAAGTGTGGCGCTGCAAAGCGAGCTGGAACTGTCCAAGCTCATTCCCCAAACCCGCTTGCACACGGGCCTGCTGGGCGCTGGTGTGCTGGCGATTTTGTTGTATGGCTTATTCAAATATTCGGTGCTGGGTTTTGACATTCGCGCCCTCGGTGCCAATGCGCAAGCGGCGGCGTTTGCAGGCGTGCCAGTCACTCGCACCGTAGTGCTGACAGCGCTTTTGTCGGGTGCCTGCGCGGGTTTGGGTGGCGCGATTGAGGTGGCGGGTCGCACCGGGTACGTCACTTTGGACATGTCGCCCGGCTACGGTTACAGCGGCATTGTGATTGCTATGCTGGCAGGCCTGAACCCATTGGGCGTGCTGGCCGCCGGCGTGTTTGTAGCGGGCGTTTTGGTGGGTGCCGACAGCATGAGCCGCGCCATGAATGTGCCCACTTACATGGCCGATGTCATTGTGGCGGCATCGCTCATTTCAGTGTTGGTGGCCACGTTTTTCACCCAATACCGGATCAAACTCAAGTGATGCGAACTGGCTCGATCGTGTCGTTTCATCCTTTGCGGCGTTCGCTCAAGGGCGAAATTTTGCTCGCCAAGGCGCAGCAGCGAATCAAATGACCGACCTCTTTGAAATTTTGATCAACCCGTCGTTCTGGGTGGCCGTGCTGCGCATCGCCACGCCGCTGATTTTGGGCACCCTCGGGGTTTTGGTGTGCGAACGCGCGGGGGTGTTGAACTTGGGTATTGAGGGCATCATGGCGGCGGGTGCCTTCACGGGGTGGTTCGCGGTGTACAGCGGCGCACCCTTGTGGGCGGGGGTTGGCATGGCCGCCTGCGTGGGCATGGTTTTTGGGCTGCTGCACGCTTTTTTAACGGTAGGCCTGGCCTTGTCGCAGCACGTTTGCGGACTGGGCATCACGCTGCTGGCCACCGCGTTGAGTTATTTTGGCTACCGCGTGAGTTTTCCCAAAGTCACTGCGCCGCCCACCATCACGCCGTTTTCTGAAATGACATGGCTGCCAGTGCCTATTTTGCAAAACCAGACGGCGTTGACGCTTTTCGCTTTGCTTTTGGTGCCGATGATGGCCTATTTCTTAAACCGAACACCCGCTGGCTTGGCGGTGCGCATGGTGGGCGAAAATCCGCAAGCCGCTGAAGGCCAAGGCGTGTCGGTCGCCGCCACCCGGACCGCCGCCATCGTTGCGGGGTCGGCTTTGATGGGAGTGGCAGGCTCGTTTTTAACCCTGGCCGCTTTCAATGCGTTTTTCTTCAACATGGTCAACGGGCGCGGCTGGATTTGTGTCGCCCTGGTGGTATTTGCATCATGGCGGCCTGGCAAAGCGTTGGCAGGTGCCTTGCTTTTTGCATTTTTTGATGCGCTCCAATTGCGCTTGCAGCAGTCGGGTGACGCGGTTTTGCCCTATCAGCTGTACCTTATGCTGCCCTATATTCTGTCCATCGTGGCTTTGGTGCTGGTCGCCCGCAAAGCCACCTACCCGCAAGCGCTGATGAAACCCTATCGCAAGGGTGAACGATAAAAGGAATTTCTTCACATGCTGGATCTGCTTGTCACCAACGCCACCCTGCCCGACGGGCGAAGTCATATGTCAATTGCTGTTCAAAACGGCAAGATTGTTGAGGTGACAAGCGACCTGACTGCGCCCGCGCACGAGCATATCGACGCGCAAGGTCTGCTGGTCAGCCCACCCTTTGTGGATGCGCACTTTCACATGGACGCGACCTTGAGCTATGGCCTGCCGCGGGTCAACCAAAGTGGCACCTTGCTGGAAGGCATTACGTTGTGGGGAGAACTGAAGCCCCTACTCACGCAAGACGCGCTGATCGAACGCGCTTTGACCTACTGTGACTGGGCAGTGGCCAAGGGTTTGTTGGCGATTCGCTCGCATGTCGATATTTGCGACCCCCGGCTGCTGGCGGTTGAAGCGCTGCTTGAAGTCAAGCGCCGTGTAGCTCCTTACCTTGATTTGCAGCTGGTGGCCTTTCCGCAAGACGGCGTGCTGCGCGACCCTCAAGGCATGGACAAATTGGTGCGGGCGCTGGCGATGGGCGTTGACGTGGTAGGTGGCATTCCACATTTCGAACGCACCAAGGCCGAAGGGGCTTTGAGCGTCAAGCTTCTGTGCGAGCTGGCCGCCCAGCAAGGCAAGCTGGTCGACATGCATTGCGATGAGTCTGACGACCCTCTGTCGCGCCACATTGAAACCCTGACGTTTGAAACCCAGCGCCTGGGCTTGCAGGGGCGCGTCACAGGCTCGCACCTCACTTCCATGCACAGCATGGACAACTATTACGTCAGCAAGTTGCTGCCCTTGATGGCCGAGGCGCAAATCAATGTAGTGAGCAACCCGCTGATCAACATCACCCTTCAAGGCCGCCACGACACTTACCCCAAACGCCGTGGCATGACCCGGGTGCCCGAGCTGATGGCTCAGGGCATGACGGTTGCATTTGGGCAAGACTGCGTGATGGACCCCTGGTATTCATTGGGCAGCGGCGACATGCTGGAAGTCGCCAGCATGGGCCTGCACGTCGCCCAAATGACGTCGCAAGCCGCCATGCGCCAGTGTTTTGAGGCCGTAACCACCAACCCCGCCAAAATTATGCAAATTGACGGTTACGGACTAGAGGCAGGTTGCAACGCAGATTTTGTGCTGCTGCAAGCGCGTGACCCGATTGAGGCGATTCGCTTGCGGGCAAAGCGACTTAAAGTCTTTCGGCGGGGGAAGTTGATTGCGTCTACGCCTGCTGCGACGGCTTCCTTGAATTTGCCGGGGAGGCCTGGGACGACCAGCTGGATGGCTTAGACCGCCCGAACCCCCGCATCGCCCCTGACGCTCAACTGTCGCTGACCCTTCGGGCGACCATCTCCAGTACGCAACGATGGGGCCGTCGCGCAAACTCACTTCGCTACGCTACGTTCAAACAAGCGCGACTCTGTCGGTCCGCTGCGCGGCCCCCAGACCCCAACGTTTTACGTGCTTCGAGGCAGCGACAGATGAGCGCCAGCGGCGATGCGGGAGTTCCGGCTGCCAACAGCCAGACAAAGACGCAAGCACTCCAGATCAAACTAAGCCATAATGATCAATATGGTCATAACGGTTTCGTCATCATGATTACAGAAATAAGTGCGGTCAATTTCAGGCAAAACCTTGGGGAAATGCTCAACCAGGTGCAATACCGGAATGACAGTGTGGTGATCAGCAAAGATGGCAAACCCGTGGCGGCCTTGGTGGATGCGCGGCTGTTTGAGCGCATTCGCCGGATGCAGGGTCGGTTTGACACGCTATGCCAGCGTATTGAAGCGAGCTTTGCGGGCACGCCGCAGGACCAGGGCATGGCTGAAATTGACGCTGCCGTTGCGAGGGAACGCAAGAAAGCCTCGACCGGGCTCGCCAGCGCCAAAAAGAAATAAGCGTCCGTGCCAAATTTGCGCGTGGTGCTGGACACCAATGTGCTGCTCTCGGGCATTGCTTACCCAGCGAGTATTCCGGGCAAGATCATGGCCGCGTGGCGGAACGGGTCTATCGATGTGGTGCTGTCAGACTTCATCCTTAACGAGCTTCGCCGAGTATTGCCACACCTGCAAAAACGGCATGGCCTCACAAAAAGCGAGATCGACGACCTGGTGGACAGCCTCGCGCTGCTGGCCGAGATGGTGGAGCCTGAGACCAGCCGCGAAGCCGCTCTTCGTGACATCAACTATCAGCCTGTGCTGGGAACTCTGCTCGCAGCGCGCGCAATGTCGGGTGCTGTCCATCTGGTCACAGGCGACAAGGACTTGTTGGCCCTGGCGGATCGATATCCCGCTGTGACACCAGCACGGTTTTGGGAAATCCACGGTAGTCCTTGAAGCACTTCTATTGCACTTCAATGCAGTAAGGGCCGTGACAGGGATTCAGCCCCTTAACACGGCTAAAGTCTTCAAATGTCATCCCACGGGTTGATCAAAACAACGCCCATCGGGGCAAAATCAGCAACATTCCGAGTGACAACCGTCATGTTGTGCACGAGTGCCGTCGCGGCAATCAGCCCATCTCGCACTGGCCGTGGATTCGGCACATGCAACTGTGCACTGCGTTGCGCTACGGCACTGTCCACATCCAATATGCGGCCAGCGAACGCGGGCAGTGCACGCTCGACAAGCCAAGCCCGCAGCGCAGCCCCTTGCGTGGGGTCGCGCCGCTCGGCGAGCAACACACCAATCTCCAGCTCTTGGACGGTGATCACAGAGATGTAGAGCTCGCCCGCATCAACGGTTTCAGCCCACTTTGCCACCTGAGGAGCGGCCTTGCCAAGGCGGATTTTTCGCAGCTCCGAGACAACATTCGTGTCGAGCAGATACATCACGAAAATATCAAGAGAAGTCCGCTGCCTGAGCCAGATCGCGGAACCTCGGCAGTTTGATGTCAGAGCCTGCTGCGCCAGGCATGGCCAGCAGATCAGCAATTCGGGTCGGTATCTGGGTTAGCTTTTTATAGTCATCGAACGTCAGAAGAACATGCGCGGGCTGACCCCGATCGGTGATGAACACAGGGCCGGTTTGCGCAGCCTTCTTGGCGCGGCTGGCATCCTGATTGAACTGGCGGCTTGAAAATGTGGTGATTGTCATCGCGTCACCTCAGAAATCTGATTAAAGTAGATATGTTACTACAATTCTCGATTCAAGTGGTTCTTTAATGTTCAGGAACAATGGCTTCCGCCCAGTCATACAGCGCCCCCAGCAACGCCTCGCCACGCTCGTCCGCGTTTTCAGACAGCGCGTCGATCTCGGCAAAGCAGACATCAATCGACTTGAATCCGCCCTCGCCCTCCACCAGGCGTGCTCGGCGATGCTCATTCCAGCGCAGTAATTCCTCGCTCGACAAACTGGCGGGAAAGCTCCTGGCGCGGTAACGGAATACCAACTCTTGCAGGCGCGGGTCATCGAATGAAAAACGGGCTTTGGCGAGGCCTGCGCCATCGAGTTTGCGGACATCGTTCAAGCGGCGACGGTCTGCGTTGCCAACGAAGCCACCGTACAGATCTTCGTCAACGTCGGATGCGGCTTCCTGGGGGCGTTTGAATACGTCGGGCCACAGGCCACTCATGTCGGGCAAATCGCGCGCTTTTGCAGCGTTGATCATCGACTGATCAATATCGATTTTCCAGCGCGATGCCATTTCTTTAGACAGAGTTTTCAAGTTGCCCATTACCATCGGAGACTTGTTCAAATGCACGGTTTTGATTGGCAGGCGCGTCACGCCTTCAGGCAAATCGTCGCCTTTGCTGAACATGCGAAGGCGAATTTCGTCCACATTCATGCGGCGCAATTCTGACGGGTCATGACTCAAGTCCCAAGCGATCAGCTCGTTCTTGTTGGTGGGGTGGGTGGCCAGCGGCCACATGACGGCCAGGCAGCCGCGGTCGGACGGGAACATGCCTGAAATGTGCAAAAACGGCTTGGCCAACAACGCCGTGGTGGGCAAGCCCAGCTCATGAGCGACCGCGTCTTTTTTGTGCAGTTTGAAGCAAAAATCGAATAGGCGGGGCTGCTTGTCACGAATCAACCGCGCCATGGCGATGGTGGCGCGTACGTCGCTTAGGGCATCGTGTGCTGCCTCGTGAGCCAGTCCATTGGCGGCGGTCAAGTCGGTCAGCTTGAACCTGGCTTTGCCCTCGGCATTGGTCGGCCACTGAATGCCATCAGGCCGCAGCGCATAAGCCGTGCGCACCACGTCCAAAAGGTCCCAGCGCCCACAGTTGTTTTGCCACTCGCGGGCGTAGGGGTCAATCAGGTTACGCCAAAACATGAAGCGCGTGATTTCATCGTCAAAACGGATCGTGTTGTAGCCCACGCCGATGGTGCCGTGTTGGCTCAGGGCCTGCTCAATCTGGGCGGCAAATTGGTATTCAGGGATGCCTTTTTCGAGGCAAGTTTGCGGCGTGATGCCGGTGATCAGGCAAGACACCGGGTCGGGCATGAAATCGGGTGCGGGCTGGCAATACATCATCAGCGGCTCGCCAATTTCTTTCAAATTCGCGTCGGTTCGGATGGCGGCAAACTGCGCAGGCCGATCCCGGCGCACATTGGCGCCAAAGGTTTCGTAGTCGTGCCACAAGAAGGTGTGGGACGCGGTGTGGGGCAATGCGTGGTGTGCGGCCTGAGCAGAAGAGACAGTCATGCCGGGATGTTACCGCCGCCTTGCAGACCGCACGCCTGAGAGCTCAGCCACGATGCCCATCACCTTGTGCAGGCGCCCTGAATCGGCCACCTCCACTGTGAAAGTCATCCACGCCGTGGCCTTGATGGTTTGGGTTTGCACGCCAATGACATTCATCTTTTCTTTGGTGAAGACCTCCGAGATGTCGCGCAGCAGGCCTTGGCGATCTGCCGCTTCGACCGTCACATCGACCGGGTAGACAGCGCCGACAGCGCCACCCGCACTCACGTTAGGTGGCTTTGCACCCCATTCCACCTCAATCACCCGTTCGCCGTTCTTGTCGATCATTTCGCGCAGGTTGGAGCAATCGGCCCGGTGCACGCTCACGCCTTTGCCACGCGTGACAAAGCCGCAAATCGGGTCGGGCGGCGCGGGTTTGCAGCATTTGGCAAGCTGAGTCATCAGCGAATCAACCCCCACCACCAGCAGGCCGCCTTTGGCGGACGGGTTCAAGTTTTTGGGTTTTCGCAGAATCGGCGCATCAAGGAGGCCGACTTCAGGTTCGGGCGGGCGCAAGGCGATTTCAATCTGTCGCAGCGAAAACTCGTCTTTGCCCACCACTTCGAACAAATCGTCAGCCGAGCCAAAACCCAGCTGCGCGGCCAGATCGTCCAGCTTAACTGCGGTTTTGCCCTCGCGCTGCAGCAGTTTTTCGACCGCTTCACGGCCTTTGGCAACGGTCTCGCCCGTGGCTTGGGCATTGAACCAGGCGCGCACTTTGGCGCGAGCCCGGTGGCTGGTCAGGTAGCCCAATTCGATATTCAGCCAATCGCGCGAAGGCCCCCCTTCTTTGACCACGGTGACCTCAACGGTTTGACCGTTTTTCAGTGGCGTGTTCAAGGGCACCATGGCCCCGTCCACCCGTGCGCCACGGCAACGGTGGCCCAAGTTGGTGTGCACGCTGTAGGCAAAATCAACTGCTGTGGCCCCTTGCGGCAGCTCAACAATGGCGGCGTCGGGGGTTAGCACGTAAATGCGGTCGTCAAAGGCGGGGTCGGGTGCTGCGCCTGCTGGGGCGTGGGACGGCTGGCCGCGCTGGTCACCCGACAGCTCACGCTCCCAAGCCAGCAACTGGCGCAGCACCGCGATTTTGGCGTCGTATTCGCCGCTGGCCGAAACGCCCGCGTAGCCTTTGGTACCCGCCTCTTTGTAGGCCCAGTGCGCCGCCACACCGTGCTCGGCATGGTCGTGCATGGCCTGGGTTCGAATTTGCACTTCAATGGGCTGCCCTGCTGAGCGTCCCGCTGCCGGGCCGCCCCAATGCGGGACAGCCCCCTCGGGGGGCAGCGACCCCCGCAAGGGTGGAGCGTGGGGGTCACCTGACCCTCCCGCTGCCGGGCCGCCCCAATGCGGGACAGCCCCCTCGGGGGGCAGCGACCCCCGCAGGGGTGGAGCGTGGGGGTCACCTGACCCTCCCGCTGCCGGGCCGCCCCGAAGCGGGACAGCCCCGTCGGAGGGCAGCGACCCACGCAGGGATGGAGCGTGAGGGTCATATTCCCTAACCACTGTGTGCAGCGACTGGTAGCCGTTGCCTTTGGGTTTGGCAATGTAGTCGTCAAACTCCTCGGGCAAGGCTTGAAAGTGGCTGTGCACCCAGCTCAAGGCGGCGTAGCAATCTGGAATATTCGCCACCACCACCCGCAGTGCCCGAATGTCGTAAACCTGCTCAAACCCCAGCGACTTGCCGCGCATTTTTTTGACAATGCTGTAGATGTGCTTGGGGCGGCCTTGCACCGTGGCGGCTATACCCTCGGCTTTCAGTGCTTCTGCCACACGCAGTTGCAATTGCTGCATGTAGGCTTCGCGTTCAATGCGCTTTTCGTCCAGCAGCTTGGCCACTTGCCGGTAGGTCTCGGGTTCCAAAAACCGGAAGGACAGGTCTTCAAGCTCCCATTTCACCTCCCAAATGCCCAAGCGGTTCGCCAAGGGCGCAAACACCTGCAGCGACTCCCGCGCCATGGCTTGATCCACCGGCAGTTTGCTGGCCGCATAAAAACGCAAAGTTTGCAAGCGCGAGGCCAGGCGCAGCATGACGACCCGCAGGTCTTTTGAAAACGCCAGCAGCATTTTGCGAACGGTCTCGGTCTGTGCTGCGGTCGATTGCCCCATGGGCACGGCACCTTGGGTACGGCCCGGCTTGGCCTGCGCTGCCCGCGCCTGGCGCTGCACCTTGACCAGCTTGTTGGTCTCGACCGCCAAGGCCGCAAAATTGTCGCCAAAACCGCGGGCGATGGCCTCTGCCGGGCGGCTTAAATGCTCGCAGGCGTAGACCAAATAGCTGGCGGCTTGCATGGCTTCTGACCCGCCAATGCCTTTCAAAATAGCGGCCACGGCTTGGGCATGGGCCAAGGTGTTTTCGCCCGTGTCCAAAAATTCGTTGGCAATCAGCGGTTCGGCGAACGCACGGGCCCGTGCGATGGCGTTGGCCAGAGCTGGCTGATTGGGCTGGTTGGGCTGATTTGGTAAATCGAACTGAGCCTGCGCGGTAGCGGCCAGCAACTGGGCTGTCTGGGAAAAGATGGGCAGAGCAGGCATGCCAGCCGAACCCACAGCGGCAAATTGCGCTGACAGCTCGGCTGAACCCTGCTCGGTGCGGCTACTTTTCATGGTGTTTCGTTGGACATTCAATCGGCTACATTGGGCTTGGCGTCATTCAGACGGGCTGCAAGACTTGGTGCGGCCCTTTGGGCAATATCACCTTCACCCGGTCGCCCGCGGCCACCACGCCACCTTGCAGGACCACTGCCATCACGCCAGCTTTGCGCACCAGTTGGCCGTCTGCCGTTTTGCCCAGCACGGCGGCCATTAAGCCGCGTTTGTATTTGTCGATTTGCAGGCAGGGGTTGCGCAAACCCGTCACTTGCACCACCGCGCTTGGCCCCAACCGCAGTTCGGCCCCCGTGGGCAGCGCCAGCAGGTCGATGCCTTGGGTGCTGATGTTTTCGCCCATGGCACCGGGGGGTACCTCGAACCCCGCGGTCAAAAGCTCGTCAAACAACTCGGACTGCAGTAAGTGAACCTGCCGCAAATTGGGCGCAAACGGATCTTTGGCTACCCGCGAACGGTGCTGCACCGTCACGCCGCAATGCGCATCGCCCTGCACCCCCAAGCCTTCGATCAGGGTGATGGATTCAGCCGTTTCTTTGGAAAAGGTGTGGTGGCGGTTGGCGTGGGTGGCGATGACTTTCATGGCGATTAGGACGGTGGATGTGCGGGCAGAAAGATGGGTTGCCACGGATTTTGCAGGGTGGGTGAATCAGTGAAATGCGGTGCGGCGCAGTGCGATGTGGTGAAACGCTACATTATTAATAGCGAACTTTGTATATTATTCGGGAACTAGAGGCCTATTTTGTTCTAAAAATCTCGATTTTGACCGGATGTTGACAAAAAAGAACCTGCAGGGTGGGCTATCCCCTTAGCTCCACTGGTGTCAGAATCGGCTGATGAGCAAGCCAAAGAAGCAGCCCAAAGGAGGCGTCGATTACCCAGTGAATTGGGGCCAGTACCTGGATTGGTTCCACACC
>JANNCN010000052.1:0-58882 GCA_031386665.1 Rhodoferax sp.
AAAATGGCACAGCTGATTCCAAACCAGGGTGTCAAAACGCTTTTGCGTGGGTTGCGCCACGCCCGGAATCGCCCCCAACACCGAGCTGCGGTGGTTGGCCAGGGCTTCCAGATCCAGCACTTGGGCACCGGCCTGGGCCAAAGCGGTGAGGAGCCGTGTTTTGCCAGAGCCTGTGGTGCCACAAATGACGCGCCATTTCAGCGCCTGAACCCGCTTGGGAATGTCTTCCACCAAAGCTGCCCTGAAGGCCTTGTAGCCGCCTTCGACCAGCGTCACTTTGAAGCCAATCTGGTCCAGCACCAATGACAATGATCCACTGCGTTTGCCGCCACGCCAGCAGTAGGCCAGCGGTTTCCAGTCTTTGGCTTTGTCGATCACGTCGCGCTCAATGTGCTGCGAAATATTGCTCGCCGCCAGCGCTGCACCGCGTTTTTTGGCCTCAAACGCGTTAACTTGCTTGTAGGTGGTGCCAATGAATATGCGCTGTTCGTCGTTCAGCGTGGGCCAGTTCACCGCGCCCGGAAGGTGGTCTTCAGCGAACTCGCTTTCGCTTCGAGCGTCGATCACGGTGTCGAATTCGTGCAGGCGGCGAACCGCCTCGGTGGCGGGGAGAAGTGTCAGGCTCACGGGGTCAGGCTCACAGGGTCACGTTCATTTCAAAAGGCGTTTCAATTCAGGCAGCACATTGGCCAGCATCAGCGGGTGCGCCTCGGCTTTGGGGTGTATGCGGTCGGCCTGAAACAACGCCGTTGCATTGGGAATATCGGCCACGCCCTTGAGCAAAAACGGCACCAGCGCCGCTTTATTGGCCCGGGCGACGCTGACAAAGGTGTTGGCAAACTGAGCGCTGTAGGCGGTTCCGTAATTGGGCGGCACCTGCATACCCAGCAGCAAAACCTTGGCGCCGGCTTTCTGCGCGGCTTGGGTCATGTTGGCCAAATTGCCCTCGGTCAAGGTCAGGGGCAGACCGCGTAGCGCATCGTTGCCGCCCAGTTCAATGATCACATGGGTCGGTTTGTACTGGGTCAGTAGCGCCCCGATGCGTGACACGCCACCCGACGTGGTGTCGCCGCTGATGCTGGCATTCACCACCTGGGCCGTCACTTTGTCCGCGCTAAGCTGTTTGCCAAGCAGAGCGACCCAGCCCGTGCCGCGTGCCAGGCCGTATTCGGCGCTGAGCGAATCGCCCACCACCAAAATCACGGGCGTGTTCCTGGCGCGGGCGGGCTCTGGGGCGGCAGCCCAAACCCCCACCGAGCTTGCGAGCATCGTGGCTAGGATAAAGTGGCGTCGTACCAAAGAGAGCGTCATGTCTGAATCAAATCCTATTGCAAACGAAAAAAACGGTGAGAAATCCAAAACCGATCATCAGGATGCCCATATTGTCGCGGTAGAGCATGTTTTCAAGTCGGTGGTTGACTCCACGGGCACATTGGACATTTTGCAAGACATCGATTTTGCACTGGCCCCGCGTGAAACCGCCGCCATTGTGGGCGCGTCAGGTTCTGGCAAAAGCACCTTGTTGTCGATCATTGCCGGGCTGGACACACCAACCCGCGGCACCGTCAAGCTGGCCGGAATCGACCTGTTTTCCATCGACGAAGACGACCGCGCGGCGCTGCGGGCGCGCAAAGTCGGCTTTGTTTTTCAGAGTTTTCAGCTGTTGGGCAACCTTACAGCGCTTGAAAACGTCATGCTGCCGCTCGAACTGGCCAATCTGCCCAACGCACGCTCTTTGGCCACCGACATGCTGGCACGGGTGGGTTTGTCGCAGCGCTTGGGCCATTACCCCAAAGTGCTGAGCGGCGGCGAGCAGCAGCGCGTGGCTCTGGCGCGTGCCTTTGTCGTGAAACCCGCCGTGCTGCTGGCCGACGAGCCTACAGGCAGCCTGGACTTTGCCACCGGAGAGACCATCATGAAGCTGATGTTCGAGCTGAACCAAGAGCTGGGCACCACCTTGGTTTTGGTCACCCACGACCGAGGCATCGCCGAACGCTGCGCCCGAAAAATCACGATTGAGGCGGGTCGGGTTGTTTGAGTTGCGCGATCAGTGACCGGGCGAGATGTGGCGTGGCGTGAGTCAAATTTGAGGCTAGATCGAAAAAAAGAACCTGCAGGTTCTTTTTTATTAAGAACTTGTCAAAATCGTTAGATTTTTGATTAAATAGGCCTCCAGATCTCGAATAATATAGATAGTTTGCTATATTAAATATAGCAAATGTATCCACCAATCAAACGCTGAAAAGCAGCTTGATCGTCGCGTGATGGCGCCCGAATGCAACCCCGGACGGCCCGCACCCAGACTCCCCGATAATCGGCGCATGTCATCTACCAAAGTTCTTTTCGGCTTCCACGCCGTGGGCGTCAGGCTCAAAACGGCGCCGCAATCGGTTCTGGAAATCCATTTCGACGCGTCAAGGCGCGACGCGCGCATGCGCTCATTTTTTGACCGCGCAACCGACGTCGGCTGCAAAATGATCGAATCAGACGGCCTGCGGCTGTCCAAGCTGTGCGGCGGCCACGGCCACCAGGGCGTGGTGGCGCGGGTGAAAGAAATCACCCTCGTCACGTCATTGGACGAATTGCTTGAAAACCTCGAAGCCACGCAAGCCGCTTTGCCCGCCGATCAGCGCGTGGCTCCGCTTATTTTGGTGCTGGACGGTGTGACCGACCCGCACAACCTGGGCGCATGCCTGCGCGTGGCGGACGGCGCGGGCGCGCACGCGGTGATTGCGCCCAAAGACCACGCGGCGGGCATCAACGCCACGGTGGCCAAGGTGGCCAGCGGCGCGGCAGAAACCGTGCCTTACTTCATGGTGACCAACTTGGCCCGCACTTTGAATGAACTCAAAGAGCGCAACATCTGGATCATTGGCACCAGCGACGCGGCCAGCAAAACCCTGTACCAGGCCGACCTGAAAGGCCCAGTTGCTCTTGTTTTAGGTGCAGAAGGGGACGGCATGCGTCAGTTGACGGCCAAAACCTGCGATGAACTGGTCAGCATTCCCATGCGGGGCGCGGTAGAAAGTCTGAATGTATCGGTGGCCAGTGGCGTGTGCCTGTACGAAGCGTTGCGTCAGCGCGGGCTGGGCTGATGGCTCGCCTGGTGGCACCGGTTTTCAAGACTTGGCGCGGACCCAATAATTTCAATTTCAAATGATGGAGAACCCTTTGAACGCTATTCAAACCAAGCAAAATTCCCTAACCCGCGCTGTGTTGGCAGGGGTTTGCGCCACCCTGTTGTTGACCAGTTGCACCCAAGAGCAGCAAAACAAAATCAGCCGCGACATTCAAAACTGGACGGGGACCAACGGTGTTTTGGAAATCTACGCCGGCGACAAAGTGGTGCGCCGTTTCCTGAAAATCGACAAACTCAGCACCGCCCTGGGCACTGACGACAACAAGCCACGCCCCTACCGTTTTGGCTACGGCATTCTGGACGAAAACCTGAACATGATCGCCGACCCGGGCGAGAAAAAAGTCTATTTCGAGATCAGCGATTACGCGTCGAACTATGTGTTTTTTGAGAGCCCACGTTAAATGAGCAGTGGCTGTCGCGTCCAATTCGATCAGTTCCTCAACCATGGAGAAACCGATGACTCAAGATGTTCGCTGGCAGCAGCGATTTAGCAACTTTGGCAAAGCGCTTCAAACGCTGACGGACGCCTTTGCCTTGGCGCAGACTCGTCCACTGTCCCCACTAGAGCAACAGGGTTTGATTCAAGGTTTTGAATGCACCCACGAGCTGGCCTGGAATGTCTTGAAAGATTACCTGGAAGACCAGGGCTTTGTGGCGATCATCGGCTCTAAAAACGCGGCGCGCGAGGCCTTCAAAAACAACCTGATTGCCCAAGGGGACGACTGGATGGACATGATCAAGGCGCGAAATCTGAAGTCGCACACCTATAACACGCAAGTGGTTGAGGGCATCGCCAGCGATATTTTGGCGCGTTTTTACCCGGCTTTCCTTGCCATGTCAAAAACCTTTGCAGCTTTGCTTGACCCTAAGCCCGCAGGCCCATGAGTCACGGTCTTAGTGAAGTCACAGTCCAGAAGTTGGTGGTGGTTTTCGCCCAGTTTCCTGAAATTGACAAGGCGCTGCTTTACGGTTCGCGTGCCAAGGGCAATTTCAAACCGGGTTCTGATATCGACCTGAGCTTGTTCGGCACAAAGCTCACACCAGGCCTTTGCGCGTCCATTGCAGACGCGATTGACGAGCTGTTGTTGCCCTACACGGTAGATTTGTCTCAATTCGATGCTTTGGATGCTTCGGGCAGCGCAGATTTGCGCCAGCACGTTGAGCGCGTCGGGCTTGTGTTTTACCAGCGCGCGGGTTCGCCCTAAACCCACCCCACCGCCCCCAACACCCCGCCCGCCGCCAGCAACCACAGCAAATGCAGCTTGGTGCGCCACACCACGATGGCGGTCACGGCGGTCACCAGCCACAGGTGCCAATCCACCATGGTTGGCCCCAAACTGCTGGCCAGCACCCAGCCAGTGGCAATCAGCAGCGCGATCACGATGGGGGCCATGCCTTGCTTGAACGCCCGCACGGCCCGCCGTTCGCGGTTTTGATGGCCCCAACGCGCGGCCACAAAAGTCAGCGTGGTGCTGGGCAGCAAAATGCCCAACATCGACACCGCCACGCCCGCCAACGCATAGCCGTAGCCGCCCGCGTTCATTCCCACGTTCCAGCCCATCAGCGCGACGAACAGCACGTTGGGACCGGGTGAAGCCTGCGCCAAGGCGATGCTGGAGGTGAACTGCGCATCGGTCAGCCACAGCTTGTCGGTGACCAAATAGCGGTGCATGTCAGCCACGGTGGTGATGGCACCGCCCACGGCCAGCAGTGACAGCGACGCAAAATGCGTGAACAGGGAAAACCAATCGGCAGCGGTCAGGTTCAATGTCATGGTTTGCCCGCTCTTCTTGCCGCATCACGACCCGTACCCAGGCATTGGTAGGCCCAAGCGCAGGCGATGCAGCCCACGCCCAGCAGCACGGTGGCCAGCGGAAAACGCAACCAGGCCACGCCCGCAAACGTCAGCACAGCCAAACCGCCGCAGGCGAATTTGCCCATGATGTTGGTTTTTAAAGCGCCCACCAGCTTCAGCCCAGTGGCGGTGATCAGCCCTGCCGACACAGCGCCCATGCCGCGCAGAGCGCCTTGCGCGGCGGGCAAGTCTGCCACGCTGCTGAACAACACAGCAATGGTCAGCACCACCAGCATGGGAAACGTCAAAATGCCCGCCAACGACACCAAGGCCCCGCGCAGACCAAACTGACGGTCGCCAATCATCAGCGCCAAGTTCACCACATTGGGGCCAGGCAAGACTTGCGCCACGGCCCAGTCTTCAATGAATTCTTCGCGGGTCAGCCACTGTTTTTTTTCAACCAACTCGCGTTGAACAATCGCCAAAACACCGCCAAAGCCCTGCAAAGCCAGCCAAGTGAAGGACCAAAAAAGGTCTGACAATGATTCGGGGCTGGGGCGTTGCGGTGCAGGGGCGGGCGGGCTTGCCGCAGGGGCTTGGGGCGCGGTGTCTGGCATCTTGAGATTATCGCCATGTGGACTGGGCGGCGAGCGCTGATGGGGTAACCTCGCATCGACTTTCATTCGACAACTTTCAGGAAATTGGCAATGGCATCTCAAATAGGCCTCATCGGCATCGGTCTGATGGGCGAAAACTTGGCGCTCAACATCGCCAGCAAAGGCTTTGGCGTGTCGGTGTTTGACATTGACAGCGCGCGGGTGAGCCAATTCACCACTGGCCGGGCGCATGGCTTGGACATCACGGGCTGCTATTCCTTGCAAGGGCTGATTTTGTCCCTTGCCCAATCGTCGGAGGTGCCCCGGAAGATCTTGCTCATGGTGCCTGCAGGCAAGGCGGTAGACGACATTCTTGACGTGTTAACGCCTTACCTTAGCCCTGGCGACATCGTGATGGACGGCGGCAATTCGCACTTTGCCGACACCACACGGCGGCTGCAGCAGCTGGAATCTCGCGGCTTCCTGTACGTGGGTGCAGGCGTGTCGGGCGGCGAAGAGGGCGCATTGCTTGGGCCTTGCATCATGCCAGGCGGGTCAGCCGCGGCCTGGCCCCACATCAAGCCGATTTTTCAGGCGATTGCGGCCAAGCTTGACGATGACTTAGACAAAGGCGTGCCTTGCTGCGATTGGATTGGCGACGAAGGCGCAGGCCATTTCGTCAAAATGGTGCACAACGGCATTGAATACGGCGACATGCAGCTGATTTGCGAAGCCTACGATGTGATGCGAAGTGTTTTGGGCATGACCGCAGACGAGATGCACGGCGTTTTCAGCCAATGGGCGCAGGGCGAACTGAACAGCTATTTGGTTGAAATCACCCGCGACATTCTGGCCACCCAAGACGACGACGGACTGCCCCTGGTGGACAAAATTTTGGACAAAGCCGGGCAAAAAGGCACCGGCAAATGGACGGTGAACCTGGCGCTGGACAGGGCCGTGCCGCTCGCACTCATCACCGAGTCCGTCTTTGCCAGGGTGCTCTCGTCGATGAAAGACGAGCGCGTTAAGGCTTCGAAAATCCTGAAAGGGCCCACGCCCTGTTTTGAGGGCGACCGCCAAGCCTTCATCAACGATATCGGCCACGCGCTGTATGCCGCCAAAATTATTTCGTACGCGCAAGGCTACCAGCTGATGCAGGCCACCGCGCACCACTTTGGCTGGCATCTAGACTACGGCGGCATTGCCTTGCTGTGGCGCGGCGGCTGCATCATTCGCTCGGCATTTTTGGTCAAAATCCACGACGCGTTTGACGCCAACCCCGCTCTTGCCAACCTGCTGCTCGACCCATTTTTCACCCAGACCATTGCCAAGTCGCAGCAGTCATTGCGCAACGTGCTGGTGCAAGCTGTGCAAAACGGCACCCCCATGCCCGCCATGTCGTCCGCCTTGGCGTATTACGACAGCTACCGTTGCGCCAATTTGCCCGCCAACCTGCTGCAAGCCCAGCGCGACTTCTTTGGCGGCCACCAGTACGAGCGCATCGACCAGCCGCGCGGTGTGTACTTTCATACCAATTGGACGGGGCGGGGCGGGGCGACGGGGTCTGGGGTTTATGGGGGGTGAGGCAGGCTGCCCCACCTTACAACCCCATCTCCCAAGTCTCACTCACCAACCCCTTCTGCCCAAACCCCTCATAAGCCTCACTCTTTACCAGCTTGAACCCGCGCTTTGCGTAGATGGCGCGGGCGGCATCCAGGCAACTGTTTGTCCAGAGGGTCATTTTTTTGTAGCCTTTTTCTCGGGCGAAGGCGATACATTCATCGGTGAGCCGCCCACCCAGGCCCAGGCCGCGTGCTTCGGGGACGAGGATCACCATGCGCAGCTGGGCGACGGTTTTGGATTTGCGGATCACGAAAGCGGAGCCCGCGCGATTGCCGTTGACTTCGGCGATCCAGCAGCGCTCCCATTCGGGGTGCCACGCTTTCAGATGTTTGGCCAAAATGTCGGCGACCAGGGTTTCAAAGTCGGCATTCCAGCCGTATTCTCGGGCGTAGATTTCACCGTGTTGCTGAATCACCCAGCCCATGTCCCCGGGTTGCGGTGAGCGCAGGGTGATTGATTTTGCAGCGCAAGCGTTTTCAGAGATTCCAAGTTTTCCAGCGTTTTCTGAGCTTTCAGTGCCAGCTTCACCCCCATCGCCCTTGAGAATTAAATCTTGCAAAATTGTCTTGAGCGCCGCTACGTCATGCGGGTCGAACCCGGCCAGCAATCGGGCTTCGTGTTCTTTGGCCAATTTCAGCAAGCCAAGCACGATTTTTTGACCCTGCGGGGTTTCAAGCACCAGCGTGCGCCTTGCATCGGCAGAGTCAACGCCCCGGCGCACCCAGCCCGCGGTTTCCATGCGCTGCACCAGTTTGGTCAGGGTGGGTTGCTGGGCCAGTACTTCACGCGCCAGGTCGCCAATAGTCAGGCCGTCGCCATCCGATAAAGTGGCCAGGACACGCCATTCAAGTGAGCTCAAACCGGCGGCTGCCACCGTGGCATGAAACTGCTGGTAGACCTCGTGCCCCGCCCGCGACAGCAAGTAAGACAGGTAGTTGTCGATGAATTTTAGTTTTTGCGGCATTTTTAGCGAATTTTGACTGACGGCCATGGGCTGTGCGCGACAGGGCTTTGGGTGGCTTGTTCAGTAAACTTGAGAGCACTTGACAATGAAAATTGTTTTTACATGAAATTTCATATATTATGCCGCCCATGCGCTCTGATGTCGATACCGCTGAACTCCCGCCAAGCCAAACCCGAGGCACGGCGCAGCCTACGCAATCGGCACTGATTGCTCGGGCCGCTGTGGCAGACGCTGCCCTTGCCCATGTGGCACCAGTCCCCGCGCCCACACCCGCTGCTGCTGCCATCACCGAGGCCAAAGCTTTGCGCCAGGCCCTGGGCCAGTTTGGCACGGGGGTCACCATCATTGCCACCCGCACGGCAGGTGGTGTGCTTGTGGGACTGACGGCCAATTCATTTGGAGCCTTGTCGCTAGACCCGCCGCTCATTACCTGGGCGCTGCGGGTGTCTTCCAACAATTTGGCGGTCTTTGAAGCGGCCGCCACTTTTGTGGTCAACGTGCTGGCCGAGCCGCAGGTGGAATTGTCGCGCAAGTTTGCGGCCGTTGGGGCTAACAAATTTGAAGACGTGTCTTACGCGACAAGCGAACATGGCCACCCGCTGATTCACGGGGCCGCCGCCTGGTTTGAATGCCGCACGGTGTCCAGGCAGATTGCAGGCGACCATTGCCTGTTTATCGCGCAGGTTGAACGATTCACTTGTTCAGAAGCCGCGCCGCTGTTGTTTCATGCCGGCGGGTTTTTCACCCTGGGTTCGCGCTTGTGATGGCGCTTTAAAGATCAAATCGCCATGTTGCAACAACGCATTGAAGCCAAGTGGATCGACTGTTTTGCACAGACTTTTGCACTGTGCGGCGTCAAACCCGGCGACACAGCGGCAATTTTGTCTGAGACACAGTCGCGCCCGGTGAACGTGCAATTGGCCGAATTGGCATTGGCCGGTTTGGGTGCGCGCGTGTTTCACGTTGTGCTGCCCACGCCGCGACTGAATTCGCCGGTGCCCGTGCGATCAACCGGCGCGTCTGACGCGATTCAAGCGCTGGCCCCGGTGGTGCAGGCATTGGCCGCCACCACTTTTGTGGCTGATTTGACAGTCGAAGGACTGTTGCATGCCAAAGAATTGCCACAAATTTTGGGCGGTGGTGCACGGGTTTTGATGGTGTCGAACGAACACCCCGAGGTGCTAGAGCGCTGCAAGCCCAACGCGGCGTTGGCGCCCAAAGTCAAAGTCGGCATGAAACGCCTGCGGGCAGCCAAAACCATGCAAGTGAAGTCGGCTGCGGGCACTCGGCTGAGCATTGATTTAACGGGTGCCGTAGTGGGCGGGGGCTGGGGTTACACGGCGCGCCCTGGCACCATCTCGCATTGGCCTGGCGGGTTATGCCTGGCCTTTCCGGCGGCAGGAAGTGTGAATGGCACGTTGGTCATGGCACCGGGCGATGTGAATTTGACGTTCAAACGTTATCTGGAGTCTGCTGTCACCTTGACAATTGAAAACGACTTTATCACCGACATTGCGGGTCACGGCCTGGATGCCGACCTGATGTGCAGCTATTTTGCCGCTTGGGGCGACAGCAACGCCTACGCCGTGTCGCACGTGGGCTGGGGCATGAACCCCCAGGCGCGTTGGGACGCCATGGCGTTTTACGATAAAAACGACTTCAATGGCACCGAGTTGCGGGCGTTTGCCGGCAACTTTTTGTATTCCACCGGGGCGAATGAAGTCGCTGGTCGGCACACCCTGGGGCATTTTGATTTACCGCTCAAAGGATGCACGCTGCTGCTGGATGGCCAAGCCGTGGTTGAGGCGGGCCAGTTGCAGGGTGACTTGGCCTGAAGGAAACAGCATGCCCTTGCCCTTTTATGCAGAACAAGGAGCGGGAGATACGGCCGTGTTTTTGCTGCACGGCGTGGGCGGCGGCAACCAAGTCTGGGCACAAACCCTGCCAGTTTTCGCGGCGCATGGCTACCGCTGTATTGCCTGGGACGCTCCGGGTTACGGCCAATCTGCCATGCCGCCAAGCCAGCCAGACGGCCAGGGCGGCTACACCACAGCCGCATTGGCGAGGGCTTTGCACCAGTTGATTGATCATGTCGGTGCCAAACGCAATCTCTTGGTGGGCCACAGCATGGGCGGCATGGTGTTGCAAGAGGCGTTGGCTCAAAACTCGCAAAACATTCACGGTTTGATTTTGTTTGCCACCTCGCCCGCTTTCGGCAAGCCCGGTGGCGACTGGCAGCAGCAGTTTTTGCAAAGCCGCTTCAAGCCCCTCGACTCGGGGCTCGGCATGGCTGGCTTGGCCCCTGGCTTGGTGCAAGCCATGGTGGCACCAGGTGCTGCGCCCGAAGCCATCAACGCGGCCATTGCCACGATGAGCCAGGTGCCAGAAGCCACCTACCGCGCGGCTTTGAGTGCGATTGTCTCCTTCAACCAACTGGGCAATTTGGCGGATATTCAAATTCCAACGCTGTGCCTCTCTGGAGAGTTCGACAAAAACGCAGCCCCCGAGGTGATGGAAAAAATGGCCGCCCGCATTCCAGGTGCGCAGTACGTTTGCCAAAGGGGTGTGGGCCATTTGGGCAACTTGGAAAACCCGGAAACCTTCAATGCGCATGTGCTGGATTTTTTGCAGCAGCACTTTCCCACTCGAATTTGATTTGAGTTTGACCCGAGGAGAACGTTCATGTCCGCTGTACTCGAATCCCCAGCCACCGCACCGGCTTTGACCGCTGCCACTGTTCGGCGCTACGTGCCACCCTGCATCGCGGGCGACTACACCGAGCTTTCGTCCAAGCAAAAGACGCTGCTGGCCATTGCTGCCGATCTGGGCGTCAATAAATTCGCCAAGCGCGCTGGGCAAATCGACCGCGACGCGGTGTTTCCGTTTGAGAACTACGCCGACCTGCGGGCAGCTGGTTTGCTTCGAATTTGCGTGCCCGAGCAGTACGGCGGCTGGGGCGCTGACTTTGCCACTTACGCCATGGTGGCCGCTGAAATTGGACGTCATTGTGGTGCCACGGCTTTAACCCTGAACATGCACGTTTGCTCGACCTTGTGGACTGGCATCGTCGCGGATGACCTGAGCATGACCCCCGAGCAGCGTGCCAGCCACGAGGCGCACCGCGCGGTTCACTACAAACGCATCGTTGAAGACGGCAAGGTGTATTCGCAGCCGTTTTCAGAAGGCGGTGCAGCGGCGGCAGGCAAGGCACCTTTTGGCACTTTGGCCAAAAAAGTCGAAGGCGGTTATGTGGTCAACGGCAAAAAGATTTTTGCATCGTTGTCAGGCGCGGCAGACTACTACGGCATTTTGTGCACGTTGGACAAACCCGGCGCCACGCAGCGAGATTCGCTTTACCTGGCGGTTGACAAAAACTCGCCCGGCGTCACCGTAACAGGCGAATGGGACCCGCTGGGCATGCGCGGCACGGTGTCGCGTACGCTGTTGTTCAATGACGTTTTTGTACCCGAAGTCGAGCGCCTGTTGCCTGAAGGCATTTACATCTACACAGCCATGCGCTGGCCGCATTTGTTTGCCACCTTGTCGCCTACCTACATGGGCATTGCGCAGGCGGCTTATGACTTCACCATTCAGTACCTGCGCGGCGAGGTGCCCAACACCCCGCCCGTTAAACGCCGCATGTACCCCACCAAGCAAATTGCCGTGGCTGAAATGAAAATCAAGCTGGAGCAAACCCGCGCCATCTTTTTGCAAAATGCGCGCGCCGCCCGGGTAGACCCCAGCAAGGAGATTCGTCTGGGGCTGTACGCCGCGCACTACAGCATCATGGAAAACGCCAACGACATTTGCCGCTTGGCAGTGCGCACCTGCGGCGGCCAGGCCATGCTGAAAACATTGCCGCTTGAGCGCATGTACCGCGATTCACGCTGTGGCTCCTTGATGTTGCCCTGGACAGCAGAGTTGTGCGTAGACCGCTTGGGCCGAGAGTGCCTGTATGAAGCGGGTGAGCAGGACGAGCCAGACGTTTTGTGACGCGCCGGATTGTGGCGTCCAAACCGACTGCGTTGGCGGGGTTGGTCCAGCAGCACGCGCTGAACCGGCCCAGCCAAATCGCCCTGAGCTTTGATGCCCAACACGAAGTGGGTCATGGCGACATCACTTACCTGCAGTTGTGGCAGCAGGTTCAACAAGCAACCCATTTTTTGGCTATGCGTGGCTTGCAAACCGGTGACCGCGTTGCCTACCTGGGGTTAAACCACCCAGATCAGTTGGTGTTGCTCTTTGCATTGGCTTGCCTGAAAGCCATTTTGCTACCCCTGAACTATCGGCTTGCCCAAGCCGAACTCGCCCATGTTTTGAAGGACGCAGAGCCAACTTTGATTCTGTTTGATGACCTGCATGCAGCGACGGCGGCAAGCCTTGCCAGCGTGCAAGTCATGCAGACTGTCGCTCTGGCAGATTTAAAAACGCATGGGTTGAGCCATGTTGGCCTGAGCATCGCAACTGCTGATACCTTTGAATCCCGTGAGCCCATTGAGCCCATAGACGCAGACCCAGACTTGCAAGACGCCCCGGTTTTGTTGGTTTACACCTCGGGCACCTCAGGCAAGCCCAAGGGCGCGCTGCACACCCAGGCGCAGTTGTTGGCCAACTGCCAAATCGCCGTGGCGGCCATGGAACTGACGGATTTCGACCACGTGCTCACGGTGCTACCTCTCTTTCACGCGGGCGGGTTGTGCATTCAAACCCTGCCTGCCTTGTACGCGGGTGCGCGGGTCCGCTTGCACGCGCGGTTTGATGCAGGGCGGTGGCTGCAAGACGTGCAGCGGCTGCGTCCCACCACGTCGCTGATGGTGCCTGCGACGATGCGTGCCGTGCTTGATCACCCCGCGTTTGCATCCACCGACCTGTCATCACTTCGATTTTTGGGTGCGGGCTCAAGCATCGTGCCCACTGGGCTGATCGATGCCTTTCACGCGCGCAGCGTGCCGGTTTGCCAAATTTATGGCGCGACAGAGACAGGCCCCGCATCCATCATCTTGCCCTGTGCAGATGCCGTGCAGCGCGCGGGCAGTGCGGGCAAGCCAGGCTTGGGCGTGCGGGTGCGCTTGGTGTCTGACACCGGTACCGATGTTGCCCCGGGGGCTGTCGGCGAGATAGCCATTTGCGCCCCCAACGTCATGCGGGGCTATTGGCGCGACCCCCATAACGCATCGTTCCAAGACGGCTGGTTTCGCACAGGCGACCTGGCCAGGTGCGATGCCGACGGGTTTTACTGGATGGTGGGCCGCTCCAAGGACATGATCATTTCGGGCGGTGAAAACATTTACCCCGCCGAACTTGAAAACATTTTGGCCGATTGCCCGCAAATTTTGGAGGCCGCTGTGGTTGGCCAGCGAGATCCAAAGTGGGGCGAAGTCGCAGTGGCCGTGGTGGTTTGCCAAGCCGGCGTCAGCCTGTCTACCACGCAAGTTTTGCAGCTCTTTGATGGCCAGCTGGCACGCTTCAAACACCCCAGACGCGTGGTCTTTGTTGCCGCCTTACCGAAAACCGCCTTGGGCAAGGTACAAAAAGCGCAGCTTTTGGCGACAATTGAGCCGCCTTAACTGGCCCGGCCCGCGCTGGGGATGTCGAAGGCGACGGTTAAAACACCGCTTGGCGACATCTAGGCGACTCACAGGCGACTCACAGGCGACATATAAGCCCGTCGCTCAGTGTTTACCCACCCGCTAGAGGCAAATGCTTGGATTTAACATGCACCCCTTGACGCCACAGCATGTTGCATTGGGTGCAAAACAGTCCTTACCGGTCTAAAAAATAGGAGCCAGCCATGAGAAATTTAAAATTGGTGTTGTCAACAGTTACCGTTGCCGCATTGCTTGCCGCGTGCGGCGGTGGCGACAGCAAACTCAAGTTCACCCAGGTGATCACCTTTGGTGACAGCATCAGTGACGCAGGCACTTACAAAGTCGGCACCATTGCGGCATTGGGGGGTGGCAAATTCACCGTCAATGGCACGGGCGACAACACCTGGACGCAAGCCCTCGCGTTGAACTTGGGTCTGGCTAACCAATGCGCAGCTCAAACCGGCTTGTCGCCGAACAACGGCGCCACCGGTGCCGCGGTCACCAACTTCGCCGCCTGCAACAACTACGCCCAAGGCAGCAGCCGCGTCACGGCTGTCGGCTCTGGCCCCAATGGCGTTGCCCTGCAAAAAGCGCCTTTCAATCAGGTCAATTTGGGCCTGATCGCTGATTCCATTCAAAACCAAATGACGCGTCACCTTGCCAAAGTAGGCACCTACAACGGCAATGACCTGATCACCGTGAACGGCGGCGGCAATGACTTCTTCATGCAGTTGGGTGCCGTCGGCGCTTCGGCCGGGGGCGGCGCTGCTGCGGCTGGCGCGGGCACGATTGCCGGCTGGCCGTCTGCCACCATCACAGCGGTCAGCGCAGGCGGCGAGGCTGCGGTGAACGCAGCGTCTGGCGCAGCGGTAGCAGCCATGGGCCAAGCCGGTGCAGAGCTGGCCACCCACATCCGCAATCTGGTGGTGGCACGAGGTGCCAACTACATTGTGGTGCGCAATTTGGGCGACTTGAATGGCACGCCGTTTGGCTCGACCTTTGGTGCGGGCACCAAGCAGTTGTCAACCGCCATGACCACGACCTTCAATGCGCAACTCAAGGCAGGCTTGCAAGGCGTTGCCGGTGTCATCTTGTTTGACGACTACGCACGTGGCCAAGCGATTGCCGCCAACCCAACCGCCGCCGGTTACAGCAACATTGCCGGAGCGGCTTGCGGCCCTGATGCGTTCAGTGGCCCGACCGACGTGATTGGCAACTCCATCGTTTGCACAGCGGCAACGGTGTTCAAGGTTGACGTGAGCAAATTCGCCTTCTCAGATAGCGTGCACCCCACGCCATTCGCTCACCAAGATGCGGCCAATTTCGCCACCAACTTGATGCGCAACGCAGGTTTGAATTTCTAATTTGAACTGCTAGAAAAAAAGACGCCAGACCGATTGGTTGGGCGTCTTTTTTTGACTAAAAAAACAGGGGGTCAACCCCTGTTTTCAATAGACCGGCTTGAATATGGCAATCGCCTCACGCGCCTTGGCATCGAGCGCAAAGCCGTCGCCAAATTGAACAGCCAGTTGGTCTGCCCGCTTCAGAAACGTCTCAATTCCCATGCCGTAGATGAATTGCATCGCGCCGCCCGTCCAGGCCGGAAAGCCGATGCCAAAAATGCTGCCAATGTTGGCGTCATGCACCGTGGTTAGCACGCCTTCAGACAGGCAACGCGCAGTCTCTACGGCCTGACGGTAGAGCAGACGGTCTTTCAAATCGGTGATGTTCCAGGCGCCATCTGGCTTTTCAAACAGAGGGCAAAGCTCTGGCCAAAGTGCCTTCTTGGCACCGGCCTTGGCTGCATCTTTAGACGGGTACTCGTAAAAACCGCCACCGCCCGCGCGCCCTGGGCGCTTGTGGTCTTTCACCATCTTCTCAATCAGCAATTGGCCGGGCGTGGCGACGTAGGGCTTGCCTTCGGCTTCAAAGTCTTTGCGCGTCTGGTCCAGCACATGCACGCTCAATGACAGTGAGGTTTCGTCAATCACGGCCAACGGCCCCACCGGCATACCGCATTGAATGCCTGCGTTTTCAATCGCGGCAGCGGGTATGCCTTCGCTTAGCATGGCGGTGCCTTCCATCACAAAAGTGCCAAACACGCGGCTGGTGAAGAACCCGCGTGAGTCGTTCACCACAATGGGCGTTTTGCCAATGGCCTGCACGTAGTCAAAGGCACGGGCCACGGTTTCGTCATCGGTTTGTTTGCCGCGAATAATTTCAACCAGTTGCATTTTGTCAACCGGGCTGAAGAAGTGAATACCGATGAATTTGGCCGGGTTGGCCGATGCGCTGGCCAAACCGCTGATGGGCAGAGTTGAGGTGTTGGACGCAAAGAAACCACCCGCCGCCAGCAGTGGCTCGGCTTCTTGGGTGACCTGCGCCTTCAAATCGCGGTTTTCAAACACCGCCTCAATGATCAAGTCGCAGCCCTGCAAGTCGGCCGCGCTACCGGTGGCGTGAATGCGAGCCAAAAGTTCGGTTTGGTCGTGCGGGCCCATGCGGCCCTTGTCAACGCGCGCTTGGGTCAGCTTGGCTGAGTAAGCCTTGCCCGCATCGGCCTTCTCTTGGGACACGTCTTTGAGCACCGTGGCAATGCCCTTGCTGGCTTGTGAGAACGCAATGCCCGCGCCCATCATGCCCGCACCCAGCAGGCCCACTTTTTGCGGCTTGTATTTGGGCGACGTGCCGGGGCGCGACTGGCCGCTTTTGATCGCGTTCATGTTGAAGAAAAAGGTGTTAATCATCGACTGCGCATTGCTGCCGGTGATCAGCTTGGCCAAGTAGCGCGACTCAATGCGCAAGGCGGTCACCATGTCCACCTGCAGGCCTTCGACCATACAGTTCATGATGGCCTCAGGCGCGGGGTATAGACCGCGGGTTTTTTGCTTCATCATGGCTGGCACCACTGCCAGCATGGACGCGATTTTGGGGCTGGATGGCAGGCCGCCCGGTACTTTGTAGTCTTTGCCTTCCCAGGGGTGGGCAGCCATCGGGTTGGCGGCAATCCACTTCAGCGCCGCCTCGCGCATGGCGGCTTTGGCTGCTGTGTTACCGTCAGCCGAGGGCGCTACCAGCTCATGCACCAGCCCCAGTTCAAGCGCCGCGCGCGGGCCAAACAGCTTGCCTTCAACCAAGTAGGGCTGCGCGCCCATCAGGCCCAGGTGGCGCGTCATTTTGGTCACGCCACTGGCGCCTGGCAGCAAGCCCAGGCTGACTTCTGGCATGCCAAACTGGATACGTTTGTCGTCGAGGGCAATGCGGTAGTGGCCCATCAGCGCCACTTCCCAACCGCCGCCCAAAGCCGTGCCGTTCAGGCAGCTGACCACCGGCTTGCCCAAAGTTTCTATCGTGCGAAAGTTCTTTTTGACCAGCTCAATTTGCTCAAACACGGCTTTGGCATCGCTGGGTTTCAGGCGCATGGTGCCCTTCAAATCAGCCCCTGCAAAGAAGGTCGTTTTGTTAGACGCCAAGATGATGCCGCTGATTGCGTCTTTGTCTTTAAGCACTTGGGCAGCCAGCTCGGTCAGGTCGGCGTTCCACTGCTCGCACATGGTGTTGACAGCAGAGTTGGGCTCGTCAAAGGTGATAGTGGCAATGGCGTTGTCTAAGGCGTAGTGAATGGTTTTCATGAAGTGATTGCGCTATAAAAGTAGTAGCAAACTATGTATATTATTCGAGAGCTAGAGGCTCAAAACATTCATATTTTGAGAAAAACTGATCAAAATGAAGTTTTTATACCCAAATTGGGTATTTAAAGACGTTTTTTGCCGATTTTTAGCTGTGTGTTGCAGCAGGGCCCGTTAGATTCGCTCCACGATCGTTGCTATGCCCATGCCGCCACCGACGCACAGCGTGGCCAGCCCGTAGCGAAGCTTACGGCGGTGCAGTTCGTCAATCAAAATATTCAAAATCATGGCGCCCGTGGCTCCCAAGGGGTGGCCCATGGCAATCGCGCCGCCGTTCACGTTGATCTTTTCGTGCGGCACTTTCATCTCTTTCATAAAGCGCATGGCCACAGCGGCAAAGGCTTCGTTGATCTCAACCAGGTCCATCTGGTCCATCGTCAAACCCGCCTTGGCCAGGGCTTTGCGCGCAGCGGGCATGGGCCCCGTCAGCATGATGGTCGGGTCAGCCCCGCTCAAGGCGGCAGACACAATGCGCGCACGGGGCGTGAAACCGTGCTTTTTACCCGCTGCCTCACTGCCAATCAGCGCAGCGGCCGCGCCATCCACAATGCCCGATGAATTGCCAGCGTGGTGCACGTGGTTGATTTTGGCAACCTGCGGGTAGCGTGTCATGGCAACCTGATCGAACCCCATAGCGCCCATCTGCTCAAAGGCTGACTTCAGCGAACCCAGGCCCTCCATCGTGGTGTGCGGCTTGATGAACTCGTCTTCTTCCAAAATCGTTTGGTCCAAAAAGTCTTTGACGGGCACCACGGATTGCTTGAAGTAGCCTTGTGCCCGGGCCGCCGCCGCCCGCTTTTGCGACTCCAGCGCGAAGGCGTCCACGTCCTGGCGGGTGAAGCCTTCCAGCGTGGCAATCAAGTCAGCGCCAATGCCTTGCGGTACAAACAACGTTTGCGAATTGGTCTCAGGGTCTTGCGCCCAGGCGCCGCCGTCTGAGCCAATCGGTACGCGGCTCATGCTTTCGACGCCGCCGGCAACCACCAGGTCTTCCCAGCCTGAGCGCACTTTTTGCGCGGCCATGTTGACGGCCTCTAGGCCAGAGGCGCAAAAGCGGTTGATCTGCACACCGGATGTGGTGAAGGCCCAGCCCGCCTTCAGCGCCGCCACCTTGGCAATCACTGAGCCTTGCTCACCCACGGGTGACACCACGCCCATCACGATGTCATCCACTTCGGCCGTGTCAAAGTCATTGCGGCGCTGCAATTCGGTCAAGACGCCTGCCAATAAGTTGACGGGTTTGACTTCATGCAAGCTGCCGTCTTTTTTGCCTTTGCCGCGCGGCGTGCGTATGGCGTCGTAAACGAAGGCTTGGGTGGCGGTGGCGGTCATGAGAGGTGGGCTCCGGTTTGGGGTTGTCGCGAGAGTGCGGGTGAGGGAGGGTTGCTTTTGGCAAAATCCTGACGTAACAGTTTATGCGCATCCTTGCCACGCCATAGTCAAATTCAGGACACACCATGATCGACCGCAGCCTTTTTTCCCCCGAACACGAAGCCTTTCGTGACAGCTTTCGCCGTTTTATGGACAAAGAGATCGCACCGCACCATGCCGATTGGGAAGAGCAAGGTTATGTAGACCGCGCAGTGTGGAACAAGGCTGGGGATAACGGCTTTTTGTGCATGACGATGCCCGAAGAATTTGGTGGCTCGGCGGCAGACAAGTTGTACAGCGTGATTCAAATGGAAGAGCTGAGCAAAAGCGGCTTCAGCGGCATAGGCTACGGCTTGCACAGCGAAATTGTGGCCCCCTACCTCTTGCACTACGGCACGCCAGAGCAAAAGGCCAAATACCTGCCCAAACTGGCCAGCGGCCAGATGATTGGCGCCATCGCCATGAGTGAACCCGCGGCCGGGTCTGACTTGCAGGGCATCAAAACCAGCGCCATTTTGCAAAGCGATGGCAGCTACTTGCTGAACGGCAGCAAAACCTTCATCACCAACGGCTGGCATGCCGATTTGGTCATCGTGGTGGCCAAAACCAACCCGGCGGCGGGCGCCAAAGGCACCAGCTTGATGTTGGTTGAGCGCGGCATGCCCGGGTTTTCAGTCGGCAAACGGCTCAAAAAACTGGGTTTGAAGGCGCAAGACACGTCAGAGCTGTTTTTTGACAGCGTGAAAGTCCCCGCCGACAACCTGCTCGGTGGCAAATTGCAAGAGAACCGCGGTTTTATCTGCCTGATGGAGCAATTGCCCTGGGAGCGGCTGCAAATTGCGATTGGTGGTATCGCTGCAGCCCAGGCCGCCATTGATTGGACAGTCGCCTACGTGAAAGACCGCAAAGTGTTTGGCCAAAGCGTGTCCAGTTTTCAAAACACCCGTTTTACGCTTGCCGAGTTGCAAACCCAAGTGCAAATCGGCCAGGTGTTTGTCGACAAGTGTACCGAACTGCTGATGCAAGACAAGCTGGACACGGCTACGGCGAGCATGGCCAAGTACTGGTGCAGCGACCTGCAATGCAAAGTGATGGACGAGTGCGTGCAGCTTTTTGGCGGTTATGGTTTTATGTGGGAATACCCCATCACCCGCGCCTATGCGGATGCCCGTGTGCAGCGCATTTATGGGGGAACGAACGAGATCATGAAAGAGGTGATTACGCGGTCAATGGGGCTGGGGAAGTAAGCTGTGAGCGTGAGCAATACGCCTTCAAACAGGCCAGCTGCCAGCTTCATCACAGGTCAAGTACTTGCAGCCGATGGGGGGTTTGGCTTAAGCGGTGTCGGTCTGCCTTCCCCTAGAAACCCGGTTTGATTGGACTAGCCAAGTGCCTTTCATCCGTCCCCCGCAGGAGGTTCCATGCTTAGATTTTTAGCTGCTTACCTGGCCACCGCCATGAGCTTTGTGTTGATTGACGCGGTGTGGTTGGGTTGGGTGGCCAAGCCGATTTACTCGCAAGGCATTGGGCACCTGATGGCGGCACAGCCCAACTTGGTGGCGGCTGCGGCGTTTTACACCTTGTACCCCCTCGGGGTGATGATTTTTGCCGTGGCTCCCGATGGCATCACAGCAGGGTGGCTCAAGACCTTCACGGTCGCCGCGATGTTCGGATTTTTTGCGTACGCGACCTACGATTTGACCAACCTTGCCACACTCAAAGACTGGCCCATTGGCCTGGCGATTTTGGACATGGCGTGGGGCGCCGTGTTGACAGGGGTTTCAGCCCTGGCTGGCAAAGCGGTTCTCGATCAAATGGCCAAGTGTGGGTTTTGAGCTTGGCTGGTTAGCGCGCCGTCCGTGCGGCATCGCACAGACTTTGGAAGGCAAATAGGCATCATCGAAGCTTCGTTTCAAGGAGCCTGTGATGGACAAATCCAACCCGCCCACCTCTTTCGGGGTTTTCAAACCAGTCGGCCATGTCGTCATTGCACTAGACAGCGAAAGTGCTGCCATGTCAATGGAAAATCAGTTGATGGCACAAGGTTTTGCTGCGGCAGACATCACTCGCTACACGCCTTTGGAGATGAAAAATCAAGTGGATGCGCAAGTGGCAACTGCCAGCCCCATGGCGGCCATTGGCCAGGATTTGAATTTGATTCTGGCGCACCGTGCGTTGGCAGAAAGTGGCTGTAGTTTCTTGGTGGTGCATGCACCTGAGGCTGAGCAAGTCGACAAAATTCGGGTGGTTGCCCACGCAGTGCATGCAAAATCCGCGCAGCGCTATGGCATGCTGGTTGTCGAAGAATTACTCACACCTCAACCGGGTCAAATTCAGACTTTTGAGTCGCCGGACAAGGGTCTCGATGTTGATGCGGCTGTGGTCAGAACGGCCTGATGCCAATTGGCAGTGCTTGGGTACTTAAACGCCTGTCGATGATGCAAGTAGGGCCTATTGGCTAGGCGGGGCTTTGGCGCGGCGAGCAGCAAGGCGTTTCAACGAAGCTTGAAGAGCCTGACTCGGATGGCTGTGCGGGCGAGTACAAAGGCAGTCGAAGCGGCCTTGGCGACTTCGCTCACGATCTCTCGAAGCACCTCCAAAAAGGCCGCGCTCAAGGCACCGCACAAACTGACGCCAAAAGCACGGCGAAGGTCAAAACTCAAGGCCGTCACCGAGAAGTCGATGCCGGTTGGCACAACTGGGTTGCGCCGCTATCGGCTTTACAAACCACCCAGCCAATCCACCGGTGCCCCGCGTCCCTTGCTTGTGATGCTGCACGGTTGCCTTCAAGATGCCCAAGCGATTGCAAGCTTGAGCCAAATGAATCGCCTGGCTGCCAGAGAGGGCTTTTTTGTGCTCTACCCAGAGCAAGACCGCATGTCCAACCCCCAAGGCTGTTGGAATTGGTTTGCTACGCGCACAGGTCAGGCACAGCGCGAGGCCGAGTCCATCATCGCGGTCATTGACCACGTTTGCCAATCGCAGCGCGTCGACGCAAACCAGATTGCTGTGGCTGGATTTTCTGCGGGTGCCAGCATGGCAGCTTTGCTCGGTAGTCGCCAGCCAACCCGGTTTCGCGCTGTTGCCATGCATTCGGGGGTCGCAACTGGTGTAGCCACGTCTCAAGCCACGGCCTTGCGGGCGATGCGTGGGCGTGGCCCTGTGCCTGCCGCATTGTCACCTGCAGACCCTGGCAAGCCACTTGCAGCCCTGCTGGTGATTCATGGCAGCGCCGACCCCGTGGTTGCGCCCAGCAATGGGATGAATGCAGTCATGCAATGGGCGGCGTGCGAAGGCGCCACTGCCATCGCAGTACGCAAGGTGCAGCGCGGCAACGGTCACGCTGTAACCATCACAGATTTCAAGGTGACGGGACGCCTGGTGGCCACCCACCGCTTGATCAGCGGGCTTGGCCATGCCTGGAGTGGCGGTGCGCCAGGCCTGGCTCACAGCGACCCAAAAGGCCCCAACGCTTCCCGAATGATTTGGAGCTTTGCAAAGAAGCAGTTCGCCTTGCCCCAAAGCCGCGCAAAAGGACAATTCCTACAGCCCTGAAGCCTGACTTCTGATGTGCAGTTGGATTTGCAGCGGGCCTAATGGACTTTCAGAAGCGTGTGCTTTGGTTTGCATTTCCTCTTGGTGCTTGGCTCGCCAAAGGGGGAGTGACCCAGGTGCCAGAAGTCCATTCACTTGTCCACCCCGAAAGGTCTCCATGAACACCTCCAACAACGAAGTCATCGATCCGGTTCAAGCCCGAACTCACCTTTGGGAAATGATCAAAGACATCCGCTTTGCGATGTTCACCACCCGCCATCACAACGGCCATTTGCATGCGCGGCCTATGACTACGCAGAACTCTGAGCTTGATGAGGACACCAGCCTCTGGTTCTTCATGTCGCGCAAAGGCGACCCGGTGGCCGACATCGCCTCCGAACCGATTGTGAATCTGGTCTACGCGGACCCGGGTGAAGACACTTACGTCTCCATTTCAGGCACGGCGTCGGTGGTCGAGGACTTGGCAAAAAAAGAGCAGCTTTGGTCTAAAGCAGCACAGGCCTGGTTTCCGGGCGGGGTGACCGACGCTGACCTGGCCTTGGTGCGGGTGCAAATTACCCACGCCAATTACTGGGACATTGATGAAAGCAAAATCGTGCAGTTGTTCCGCATGGCGCAGGCGGTCATCACGGGCAAACCCGTCAAAGGGCTGGGCGAACATGCTGAAATCCGGATGAACGCCTGAAACGGACCTGCGCCAGCGGTTCGCCACCTGCCCTCAAATTCTGGTCTTTGGAGTTGACCCCAGGCAGCGTGGGTGATGCCTGTGACAACGCCATGGCCGAGTGCTTCTTTGCAACTCTGCAGTGTGGGGTGATCGAGCGGCGCGTCTGGGGCACGCAAACCCGGGCCTGCCTGGCCGTCTTTACCTGGATTGAGGGCTGGTACAACCCTAGGTGTCCTCATTCAGCACTGGGCTAGATGTCGCCCGTCGCCCTGTCCACAGGCAAGCGCGGTGGATAAGCCTGCACTGTGAATAATCGATGTGGATTCAGGCGTCCAAAGCATCGAACCCAAGAAGCCTAAATGTGTCCGCGGAAACGGGGTAAGTCCACTCTGAACTACGCTCACTTACCTATGAAATTCCCTATGAACCCCACACTGCACATTGTTTGCCCACACTGTCACACGACGAATCGTATCAAAGCTGAGCTCCTGGCAAGCGCGCCCACCTGTGGCCACTGCAAACTTGCATTATTTATCGCCCATTCAGTGGCGCTGGACAAAAGCTCATTTGACAAACATATTAGCCGCAACCAGATTCCTGTGGTTGTGGACTTTTGGGCGCCGTGGTGCGGGCCCTGTCGCATGATGGCGCCCGCCTATGAGCAGGCGGCCGGCCTGCTTGAGCCCCAGGTTCGCTTGGCCAAGCTCAATACCGAAGCCGAGCCCCAAGTGGCTACGCCGTTCAACGTTCGCAGTATTCCCACGATGGTGATGTTTCTCAATGGCAAGGAAGTGGCGCGACAGAGTGGAGCCATGAGTAGCCCGGATATCGTGGCTTGGGTCAAGTCATACCTGGGTCGGTAGGTCAAAGTGCTATTCTATAAATAGCAAACCATTGAACAAATTAGAGAGCTAGAGGGCAAATTTTTTGTGATTTAGGTCAAATTCCCCTCAATTTTCCAATATTTACCACAATTGTAGTAAATAGAGGCAATTTTGCCAGCCGGATCAATCCAAGCGGTTGCACCGCCCCTTGCCAGCTTGCCAGCTTGCCAGCTTGCCAGCTTTCCTGCCTGCCAGCTTTTCAGCGCGCCTTCACTGCGGCGCAGGGGCGGGGCGGTGTGTCGCTACTTCATTCCAAATTTGGCCCGGGCCTGAGCAGCACAAGCGTCTTTGGTGGCGCCTGCCATAGCGTCACAGCGCGCAATCGCAACCTTGTAGTTGGCTTCGTTTTCATCCTTGTTCGCCATACTTCGTGCGCCTGTATTGATCTTGCCAGACTCTGCGCTAAGCCTTGCAACCCGCGCCTCGTCTTTGACCGTGACATAGGCTGCCTTGGCCTCTTTTTTGCAAACCGTCTTGGCGTTGCCTGAGGCGTCGTCGCACTTTTCTTTGGCGGTGTCGTAATCAGCATTCCCCCGGGCTAGGCTTAACTTTTCATCGTGGCGTGCGCTGGGTTGGTAATCGGCTTCCAATTTTGCCTTGGCAACTTTTTCGGTGCCTTTTGCCTGCACGACGCAAATGTCCTTGGCATTCGCTTTCAAGCTGTTGCAATTGTCGCGGTTGACTTTGTAATCTCCCGAAATCGTGTCTTTTTGGGCCTTGTATTCAACTTTGTCCATGGCGAAGGCGGCGTTTGACAGCGCGCAAGACATCGCAATAGAGAGCATTAAGAGTCTGGTTTTCATGAAAATCTCCTTGAGGTAAAAACAAATAGGCGGCTGTCGAGAAAAGATGTGATCCTGCGCCGTTGAACCACAAGGGAAAAAAATGTCGGGCAATATTTTGTAAAGGCGGCTTGCGTCTTGTCGTTCTTCAAATCGCGTTGCGTGTTGTTGGTGAGCCAGTTTTAACAAAGCCACCGCAAGCTGTCCGTGCGACAGCGCACATGCAACTCGCTGCATACATCTTTTTTTAAGTGCGCCACCGCGCAGATTTCCGACCTTGCAAAGTGCAAAGTTGGATATCCTTAAATTAATTGAATAAAGACGATGAAAACAGATTTACGGGCCGTGTTCAAACGGCGCCCTAAATCGGATATTCATGTTGCGGTTCAAGGTGGCGATGTCACGTTGACTGGCACGGCGCACTCTTGGCTGGATCACGATTCAGCCAGTAGCGCTGCCTGGGGTACTTCAGGAGTTCAACGCGTGGTCAATAAGCTGGCGGTAGCTTACTGAACAAAAAAATATACGGCGAGCCGGAAATTAGTCCAGCAGCACGAGATTTCCGGTATCCGCCGCTGCCTTGATGTCTTCGATTTTCAGTGCAACCGAGCTTTGCCCGCGCGCGCCCCACACAATGGCAAAAGACCGGGCGTCAAGTTGTTCAATCATGCAGGGGCCCAGGGGAATGGTGCCGTTTTTCCCCTCGGCCTTGGCATATGGAATTGGCCCGACGATTCGGGCGCTGTGTGTGCTGTGGAACATTTCAGTGTCGTTCATCTTCAATAGTGTCGATACTTGCTGGTGCTACCGATCCCAGTAATTTGCGCGCCTGTAATGTTTAAAGTATTCTTCTTCGTTCATGCGCACGAATGGTATACCTGGGTCGTAGGCAGGTGCTTCCTGAATCGCCTGGCGGCTCAAATTAACCGACACCTGGGCGTCGGCCCAACTGATGTTCTGAACCCACTGCGGCACTATCAGCACCTTGTGACCCACCCACCAGTTGCTGGTGTCCACCACAAGATAGCGTATCGCCCAGGTTTCTTCGTCGATCAGCAAACTTTGCACGTGACCTATTTCGCCGTCGGTGGCGTTGATGTGATATCCCATCACCGCCTTGCAACTGCGCAGGTGCGGGTCATCATCTTGCTGTGATCGCGATCGCGCGGCTTCTTGCGCACTTTCCATTGAGGGACGCAAATGCGACCGTGCAGATCGTTCGCCCTCGTAGCCTGGCATGATCATGTTGGGGCCCATCTCGCCACCCCAAAAGCCCGCACCACCCCAGTAATAGGGATAGCCGTAGTAGTCAAGATGCTCAATCTCATGCTGACGCGAGACCGGCTTGTTGGTGTCGATGTCGGGACTGTTTTTAACCTGATCACGGGTCATGGACGCAGGCAACAGCTTTTCGCTCCAGTTGGGCCTCCCAATCGCCATGGGAGAGATGAGAACTTCCCGGCTTGAAAGCCAGTTGCCGGTATCGACAATCAGGTAGCGGACCACCCAGGCCTGATCGTCAAAGTAAAAATCCTTCACATGGCCGATGGGGCCATCGCTTGCCTGAATGGCATAGCCTTGCATTTCAGTGGTGTTGCGCAACAAGGTGATTCTCCATCTGGTTTGAGGAAGATTCCATTTCAGCCTGCGCAAAGTGGCGGGTCTGTTCGATGGCACACTTAAGAACGCGATCACCTCCCGGTTTTTTGAAGCCTCAGGGGCGTTCAGCGCCCTTTGAATTCTGGCTGGCGTTTTTCAACAAACGCCCGGGCAGCGCCTTTGTGGTCGTCGGTTTCAAAGGTGCGAATCATGTGAATCGCCTCGGCGTCCAGCGTGTCGCTTAAAGTGCCGCGCAAGGCCACGTTCAAGTTCTTTTTCATGTAGCCCACGGCGATGGTTGGCAATGCCGCCAGTTCCAGCGCGTAGTCGAGTGCGGCTTTGGCCAACTGGTCGTAAGGCACAACACGGTTCACCATGCCGATTTTGATGGCTTCATCGGCCCGCAAAACCTGGCCTGTGAAATACAGCTCGCGCGCTTTGGCTGCACCGACCAAATGGTTCAAAAAGTAACTGCCGCCAAAGTCGCCGCTCAAACCCACTTTTGAGAAAGCTGTGGTCAGTTTGGCATCGTCGCAGGCAATGCGCATGTCGCAGGCCAGCGCCAACGACAGCCCAGCGCCCGCAGCCGCACCGGGTATGACGGCCAGCGTGGGTTTGGGCATTTCATGCAACCAGCGGCTGACTTCCATGCGCCCGCGCAGGTCGTTGACGCGGTGATCAAAGCTCATCGCAGACGCCGTTGCGGTGCCACCGGCCTCGCCGCCAGCCGTGGCAGCGCGTTTGGCAAAACCCTTGACATCGCCCCCCGAGCAAAATGCGCGACCCGCGCCAGTGAGCACCACAACTCTGACGGCCGGGTCAGCGGCCAAACGGGGCAGGGCCGTCAGCAAGCCCTCCATGATGTCTGACGACAGCGCGTTGCGCGCATCGGGGCGGTTCATGGTCAGCGTTGCAACGCCGTCAGCAAAGGTTTCCAAGAATTCCTGGCTCATGGTGCTCTTTCCTTGAGTGAAAGACGCAAGCTTATCCGCGCTTCAGGTCTTGTCGAGGGGCGGGCTATCTCGCAAGTGACGCTGAAGCAGCCACCCCCGGACATTCACCCCGCGCTAGACCTTCACGCTGCCAGTGCAGCCACACGCTTGGGCGGCAATGTGTGCGTCAAGATGCGTTTCATCACGGCCAGGTACTGTTTGAACAAACTGCCTGTGTTGTAAAACAGGCCATATTTGTCGCACAGTGCCTTGATTTGCGGTGCCACCTCAACATAGCGGTGGGCGGGCATGTCGGGGAACAGGTGATGCTCGATTTGATGGCTCAGGTGCCCCGTCAGAATATGAAAAATGCGCCCGCCCGTCAAGTTGCTGGATCCTGACAATTGGCGCAAATACCAGTCGCCACGCGACTCATTGCGGGTGTCTTCCTCGCGGTAAATCGCCACCCCTTCAGTGAAGTGGCCGCAGAAAATAACGACATAAGTCCATAAATTGCGAATCAGGTTGGCGGCAAAATTGCCGGCCAGCACGCGGGGTGCGCTCCACAGCGCGAGCGCGGGAAACAGCAGGTAGTCTTTGAACCACTGCTTGCCAGTCTTGGTCAAGAAGCGGTTCAAACGGGCTTTGAAGTCAGGTTTGGAGATCGCCCCGTGCGTGTATTTGCCAATCTCCAGGTCGTGCGACCCCACCCCGTACTGAAAGCCCATGGCCAGCATCAAGTTGGCGAGCGGTTGAAACCAGTGGCGCGGTTTCCATTTTTGCTCGTCAGTCATGCGCAGCAGCGAATAACCCAGGTCGCGGTCTTTGCCCAAAATATTGGTGTAGGTGTGGTGGGTCACATTGTGTGAATGCCGCCACTGCTCGCCTTCACAGGCAATGTCCCATTCGAACTTTTGCGAGTTCAGAGCCGGGTCGCCCGTCCAATCGTATTGGCCGTGCATCACGTTGTGGCCAATTTCCATGTTGTCCAAAATCTTCGCATGGGCCAGCGCAATGACACCAGCCACCCAGCTGAGCGGCCCCACGCCAAAGTGCAGCAAGGCTCTTCCGCCGACTTCACTGATGCGGCAAATACGGATCATTTTTCGGATGTGGTCGACATCCGCTTGACCTAACCTGTTCATCACGCTGGCTCGAATGGCGTTGACTTCGCTTTCAAAGGTGTCGATCTGCGCGCGGGTCAGGTGGGTGGGTTTGGCAAAACTCATGGGAGGCTCCGGTGGTTCAATTGAGGAATACAGGGTTGGGCGACGTGCCGAGGGCTGGAATTAGAGGTCCAGCGTGACGTCTGACCGCGCAGCCGAGATGCAAAGGCGAATCTGCTCATTCGGCGTGCTTGATATTTCGCCGGTTTGCAGGTTTTCAACCGTGCCGCTTCGCTTGGTGCACTGGCATGACCGGCAAATGCCGATGCGGCAACCGTGTTTGGGCGACAGGCCAGCGTTTTCTGCCTGCACCAGCAAGGGGGCGTTGCCTTGGGTCACAAAGCTTTGGCCGCTGTTGGCCAAGGTGACGCTCGCTGGCGTGCCCGGCGCAGCAGCGGGTAACAGGGGGGCTGCCACAAAGCGCTCACTTTGCAGCGGTGCCGCCATCGTACCGTCTTGCCAGTGCTGGTGAATTGTGTCCATCAACCCGCTGGGGCCACACAACCAAGTGGCACGTTCGCTCAGATCGGGTACGGCATGAGCCAGGGTGTCGGGTGTGAAGCGGCCTGCGCATTCCGTGAAATGGGTGATGAGCTGCAGCGCTGGAAAATTGGCCACCGTCGATTCCAGCGCCTTGGCAAAAATCAAGTCGCTGCGATTGTGGCAAACATGCAAGAACACCACGCTGCCCGTGTACTGCCGTGCCTGCAAGTCGCGCAGCATGGCCATGACGGGGGTGATGCCGCTGCCGGCGCTGAGCAACAAAATTTTCGGGGGCAGGGCTGCGGGCAAAGTGAATTCGCCATCGGCCTGACCCAAGGTCAGCACATCGCCCACCTTGACGTTGGCGTGCAGATGGCTTGACACCAGGCCACCGACTTGCCGTTTCACGGTGATGGCGATAAGCCGGGCACCAGGGCGACTGGACAGGCTGTAAATTCGCTCAACCCGCCTACCGTTGATCTGCAAGCGCAGGTTGACAAATTGCCCTGCCAGGCCGCTTTCACGGCCCTTCCAAAGCGCGTTGGGCTGCATGACAAATGTCTTGGTGTCTGCCGTTTCATCGACGATGCGCACCACCCTGGCGCGCACGTCCTGCAATGACAACATAGGGTGCAGTGCGCGCAGGCTGTCTTCCAAAGCGCTGAAGCGAACGATGCCTTCCACCCAGGGGTGTTGCAGCGTGGCTTTGACTGGCGCGGCCAGGGTTTCGACCCAGTTACGGGGTGCGTGGGGCAGGGCGATTGGGTTCATTTGCGGTTCCTTCTGGCGTTGAATCATCGAATGAATGTATTGTGTACGAATGTACACTGAAAATCAACATTGAAAATGTCGATTAGAGCTAGACACCAAATTTCAGAGGCATTTCACTCGAAAATATTGCAAATATCGGTGTTGATGCACTCGCAGGTAAAATACGATCGTACACAAAAATTTGAAACTATGGCCACCAAGTCAATTCCTAAGCCACTCAGTAAAGCTCCAGCCAAAAAGCCAGCCGACCCCTTGACCCGCAGCGAGCGCAAGGACCTGACACGCGCCAGCCTGTTGCAGGCGGCGTTGGCATTGATTGGCGAGGGGCGCAGCTTCACCAGCCTGGGTATCCGCGAGATCGCACGAGAGGCGGGCATGGTGCCCAATGCGTTTTACCGGCACTTTCGCAACACCGACGAGCTGGGTTTGGCGCTCGTCGAAGAGGTCGGCATCACCCTGCGCCGCTTGCTGCGCGAGGCACGCCAGACCGATGTGACCCTCAATTCGATGGTGCGTCGCTCGGTCGATGTGTATTGCCAGTACGTCAAGCAAAACCGCTTGCAGTTTTTGTTCATCTCCAGCGAACGCTCAGGCGGCAGTCGCATTCTGCGATTGGCTATTCGCAATGACGTGAGCCACTTCACCCACGAAATGGCGCAAGACTTCCGTCGCCTGGGTCAGTACCCCGACATGCCCACCAGCAGCCTGCAAATGGTCTGCGGCTTGATCGTCACTACCATGCTCGCGGCCGCGCCCGAAATTTTGGATTTGCCAGCGGAGCAGCCGCTCTTGGAGGCCGAAATGACCGAGAACTTTGTGCAGCAATTGCAGGTGGTTCTGCTGGGGGCGGCTTGCTGGAAGGAAGGCGGCGGGCGGCTGGCTTGAACTGTCAAAAAGTCTCAAAAAGCCTCAAAATGCCGCTTAAATACCCAATATGGGTATATTGAATGTCAAAATCGCTGTTTGGGCCAAAATATGAACAAATAGTGGCTCTAGCTCCCGAATAATATACATAGTTTGCTATATTAATAATAGCAAATTACGACGCAAACCGCGCTCGCAGCCCAGCTTCCAGCCTCTCCCATACCAAGCGCATCCGCGCACTTCTGTTCAGTTCTTCGTGGGCGCAAAGCCAGACCTCTTGTTTCAGCTGCACCTGATCAGCCAGCACGCGAACCAGGTGAGGGCGATGGCGGGCAATGTCGACAAACAGCATGCCAATGGCGAAGCCCGATTCCACAGCGGCTTCTCGCGCTAAAACAAAGTCAGTTCTGAAACGGAACGGCACTGGGCGCGTGGGCGCTGGCCCCTGAAACACCCCCGACAGCCGCATGGGTTCGCGGTCACTGCCGCAGATGGCACCGCTGGCGGTCATGCCAAACCCCTGAGGCTGACCATGGCGGGCAATGTAGTCGCGGTGGGCGAACAGGCCCATTTCGGTGTCGCCTACTTTGGCGGCAATCAAATCGTCTTGCACAGGGCGAAAAAATCGCACGGCAATGTCGGCGTCACGGCGCAGCAGGTTGTCGGTTTGGTCGGACACCGACAACTCAAGCTCCAGGCCAGGGTGCTCTTGCAGTAAGGGCAACAAAATCGCCGGCACCACGTGGTAACCGTAAACCTGAGACGCGGCCACCCGCACGGCACCGGCCACGCGCTGCCCACTTTCGCCGAACAAGCTCTGCGCATCGCGTGCGGCCAAGCGCATGGCCAAAGCGGCCTCAAACAAGGCTCGCGCCCGCTCCGTGGGTTTGAGCTTGCCCGGCAAGCGCACAAACAGTGTCTCGCCCACCGTGGCTTCAAGCTCGCGCAGGTGGCGGCCCAGGCTGGGCTGGGTGGTGTTCAGGCGTTTGGCGGCTTCGGTCAGGGTGCCGGTTTCAAAAATCGCGACGAAAGAACGCAGCAAGTTCCAGTCGTCAAACGACGGTGCGCGGGGCGTTGGATTTGATTTTTCGGGGTCGGCAGAAGCCGATGCAAGGGGTGGTTTGATGCTCATGCCATGCATTTTTGCATGCCAGCCGTTAGCTTGTCGCCGTAGCCCAAAAGCTTGCGTTTGCCTAAAGTCCAGCGATCCACTGAAGCGCGTGGCGATGTTGAACGTAATTTTCAAGCCAAACTTAACCCCATTTCAATCGAGAACACCATGTCCTTATCCACTCAATTTCAAGCTCCAACCGTCAGCGACTTGGCGCGCCCCATACCCGCGCTGGATCGTCGCCGCTTTATCGCCCTGGCCTGTGGTGGCGTGGTGCTGGCGACGCCATTGGCAAGTGCCGCGGGCATTTACCCATCAGATGCCGTGCAGGCCTGGTTGCCTGTGCCCGAGAGCACGGAAATCCGCCGCTACATGCTGGCCCATGCCTTGTTGGCCCCCAACCCGCACAACCGCCAGCCCTGGGTGGCTGACCTGAAGAAGGACGGCGAAATCACCTTGCTTTGCGATGCCGAGCGTTTGCTTCCCCATACCGATCCGTTTGGGCGGCAGATTTTGGTCGGCTGTGGCGCGTTCATTGAATTGGCCGTCATGGCCGCTGCCCAGCGCGGGTACAGCGTGCGGGTCGATATGTTTCTAGCAGGCGAACCCGGTTTGCGCGAACTGCCGGGCGGTCGCACGGTGGCGCGCTTGGTGTTGGAACGAAATGCCGCTGTTCCGCGCGACCCTCTTTTTGCGCAAATCCAGAAGCGCCACACCAACAAAACCCCGTATGACAACGACCGCCGCGTCCCCGCTGACGTGTGGCAGGCGCTGCAAAAAACAGGCACAGGCGCGGCCTTGGTGGGTGGCACGGTCACCGATGCGGCGGCTTTGAAGCAAATGCGCAAACTGACCCGCGAGTCGTATGAAATCGAAACCCTGACGCCGCGCACTTATTTGGAGTCCGCCAAGCTGCTGCGCATCGGAGGCAGTGAGATCGCAAAAAACCGCGATGGAATTTCTGTGACGGGCTTGATGCCGCAAATTCTGTCAGCCGTCGGTTTGTTTGATCGGTACGAGGTCCCCTTGCCTGGCAGTTCCAACTACCAGCGCTTGATGGACCGCTGGGCGCCGTTTGAAACCGGCAGCGGCTATGTGTGGATTGCAGCCCGCAACACCAGCCGCGCCGCCCAGGTGGAAGCTGGCCGCGCGTGGGTACGCATGCACCTGCAGGCCACCGCTGCGGGGGTGGACATGCACCCGCTGTCGCAGGCATTGCAAGAGTTTGTAGAGGTGAAAACGCAGTACGAAGGCATGCATCGCCTGCTAGGCTTGGATTCGGGCGCGACGCCGTTGCAGATGTTGGCGCGGGTTGGTTATGGGGTGAAGGCTGCTGAAGGGTCGCCTCGGAGGGAGTTGGGCGGGATTATTCGGGGTTGAGGAAAGTGAATCTGATTTGATTTTTCGCAGTTCTGGCTGGGTTGCGCTTGTTAGCGACTGGGGAATTGTTGTGTTTTTTTGAGTTGGTTTGGGTTGGGTTGGGGGGTCTGCTGTTTGCTCTGCCAGCGGGCAGGCCGGGTCTCGCCCCGGCAGGCGACTCACTTGTCTTTTGCTTCGCCAAAGATTCGTTCAGCAAAAGAAAGGCGACCCGACAGTCTGGGTCCCTACGCTTGCGCTTCGGGCAACTTGCGCTGCTCAAAACCGCCGGGGTCTTGCTCAAACTCGCTGCGCGCATTCCTTTTCTAAATCGCCGTTGAAGTAGGCGCACCGACGAAGACAGTGCTTTAGCACGGCTAGGAAGGGGAACGCCCTTCAACGGTGATTCAGAAGAGGAATCAGACAGTTGCAAGCCCTGATCCGGTGATTTCTGTGCTCCTCAGCTTAAGCCTGAACGGGGGGCGTCAGGGTGACTCGCAACCCGCGTAGCGCAGCGGCGCCCTGTAGCTGCGAGCCCCCGCCGAGCGACCTGTTAGCCTGCTGCGCCTGAGACCAGCGGAAATGCGGCAGGGTCTCGTATGGACTGCACCGATAAATCGACGTCCAAACCAGGCCAATAGAGATGGTCGGGCGTTGGCCACTGAACATCTGAAATCTGTTCAATCGTCCCCTGTCGAAACCATGGGAATTGATCGAAGGGTACTAGCAACTCCTCGTCGGCAAGCAGCAGCCAAAAACCATGTTTTGACACATGGGTAACTTCAGCCGCCAAAGTGGTGGTTCCAGGCATCTTGAATCTCCTTCAAATGTGCATTCACAAGTCCGCCGCGTCATCAATGGGTCGCTGCCCACCTGGGTGCTGTGGATGGGCTCGCGCTGATGACGTAAAACCGATTGGCGCACGCAACAAAATATAAGCAATTCGTCGCAGCAGCGTTGCAATGACGCTCTGATTCAACAGCGATAGCAGACCGCGTGGCCCCAATGCCACTGACGCAGCAAAAGATTCAAAAAGATATTTTCAGAGGCGCGGGCGCCAAACCAGCCTGGCTCGTCCAACAATCGGTTCAGATCGCGGCGAGCGCGATCTAACCCTATTCATAGTAGGCGTCACCGGCCGCTCTGCTCGAGTTCCTTCAGGCGGGCAGTAGTTTTTAAAGCTCGGGCTTGTTCCGTCTGGATGCATTGACTCTGAATGCCTGAGAGAACCTTCAGTGACTCAGCAGCCTCTATAACCTCTGTTGACGTTGCGATGCCCATGTCGTGCTTGTTAGCTGCCACCTGATACTTCTCGGCTGAGTGAGCAAGAATTGATCGCATAAATTTGCAGCCACCCTCGGTCGTTAGGGATGCTTGATCGCGCCAGTAGCCGACCGGGTTCAGGGCGCCGTACAAAGTTTCGTTGCTGTTCCAGGAGATAGCCAGCGGGCCCAGGATGGCAAGTGCAACGATTGGTTTGTGTGCTTTCTTGATAAAAGTACTCCCAATATCGCTTGGTAATAGCCAAGGGAGCTTCTTGACCAGGATACACAACGCGTGTGCGAGACCGCCTAGACAAATGCACAGAGCCGCGACGCCAAAGGGCACCCGCTGCACTGACACGGAGTCACCCACGAACAAGCTAGCGAGGGCGAATCCATAGACACCAAGCGCTATAACAACCTGAGCTGTTGCTCCGCCAAAAGCGCGCAGCGCTAAAGCAATCCTACTTGATGATAGATTTGGACCGGTCATGCGTTTATGAAGCCCAACGAATGGCGCTTATCCGCCGCCAAGTGATGCCAACAAAGGCGCACGAACTCAACTGCGGCGGATAAACCTTGTTGTACTGAAGCGCCACCCTGAAACCAACGGCACTGATAGCATTGGGGTTTGTAAGCTTTGTGTTTGAATGCATGCGCAAATTATGACGGGAGAATTGAGCTCTGTGCTGATTTACGCTATCGATTTTGCCTCAATCGCAGCGGCTAATGCAGACAGCGCACGCCTGCGGGCGATTCATGCGCAGGCGCATTGAACGCAGGCGCGCCACGCCCGCGCAGCACGTCAAACGGCGGTCGATGCGCGCCATCGCGCCAAAGGTTTATGGCAGCCCCCGATTCTGCGGTGGAATTTTGAACGGACTGCCTGCCGCAGGCAAACGCAGCTGACCCGTCCGCACTGCCGTCGCGTGTAATCGGCCTTGCCCGCAACACGGACACAAATTCACGTCGATCTTGGCCACCCTTGCCATGAAGGTCTGGGCCGACTTCACGGCCTGCGGGTGCGATGGCGGTATCTGTAAAGACGCGCGGCGGGCTTGAAGATTGACTCTTTTGCAACTGTTGGCCAACCGCCGATTACTAATTCCAATCTCACACGCCGTAGTGCACTGTCGGCGGGGTGCGGGGGAAGTTGCGGTCGGGATAGATTAAATTTGGCTGCATTCATTGGGCGTTAATATGCTATAATATAAATAGCAAACTATTGATATTTTTAGAGAGCTAGAGGCCGATTTGATCCAAATTTCGGTAAAAATGACGATTTTGATGATCAATATACCCATATTGGGTATTTAAATGGCATTTTTGCGGTTTTTGATATTTCAAGCTGCGTTTCGCCAAGAAAATCGAAAAACCGCCGTGAATTTCTGATCGCTTGAGCTTTGAAAGCAGGAATTGGGAAAACTGGAAGTTCAGGGATTCGAATACTCGGAAACCGTGAGGTTCGGCCAATCGGGTATTTGGCAGTTTGGCAGTTTGGCAGTTTGGCAGTTTGCCCCCAGAAGTCCAGAAGTCCTGCCTCCGTCCCCGCACCCCAAGCAAATGACAAGTGAGTCGCTCGCCGGGGCGAGACCCGGCTTGTCCGTTGGCAAAACACTCCCCAAAAACCACCCACACCACAAATAAACCACAACCCTTCCCACCCCTACCGAACCCTCCCCGAATAAACCCCTCCCACCCCCAATATCACCGCCAACGTCCAAAAAGCCGGCACCATCCCCATCGCCGTCCCCAAAGTTCCAAACAACAACGGCATAAACACCTGACTCGAATTCAAAAACGTAGTCCGCACCCCAATCGCTTCCCCCACACGACCAGGCGGCGCAGTCAAATGCAGCAAACTCAACACCATAGGTTGCGCCGACCCCAAACCTAACCCTAAAACAAAAGCCAGCGCCAACAGCAAGGGCAAGGCGGTGAACAAGGGGAAAAGCGAGTAAACGCCTGCGGTGATCACCAGCGCGGCAGTCAACATTTGCCATTCAGTAAACCGCCGCGCGATCCACGGCATCGACAGGCGCACCAGAAACGTCGCCACGCCAAACGTGCCCATGATGGTGCCGATGCTGGACGCCGACAGCCCAATTCGCGCGCCTTGCACAGGCACCATGAAGGTGAACATGTCCCACGCCATAGACAGCAAGCCGCTGACGATAAACACCGAACGCAGCCGCTGGTGGCGCAGTAAGTCCATCACATGCACGCCCTCGGGGGCGGGCAGAAGCGGCACGTGAACGGGCGCATTTTTGGCCGTGAACAGCATGTAAATCAAGGCGACCAGCGGAAACGCCGCCAGCACCGCAAACGTGATGGCGTGACCCAGGTGGTCAATGCTGAAACCCGCAATTACTGGCCCCAACATGCTTGAAATGGAAAACCCGACCGCCAGGGCCGTGAAGGCTTGGGTGCGGTTTTCAGGGGTGCTTTCATGCCCGGTGGCGTTGTTGACGGCGATGTGAATCAAGATAAAACCTGTGCCCAAAATCACACTGGCAATACCTAAACCCACGATGGACTCATGCAGCGCGGGTAGTACGGTGCCCACAACTACCGCAATCAGCCCCATGAGCGACGGGCGGGTTGCGCCAATGCGGTCGGTCCAGCGGCCCAGGTGAATCGACAGCACCATGGGCACGATGGCTAACAGGCTGACCAACAGTCCCACGGTCAGGGTTGAGGCCTGCTGCTTGATGGCGTACAGACTGATCGTGATGCGCGCCCCGGTGAACGCCACGTGCGCCAACACCATGATGACGACCAGCGTGAACAGTCGGCGGCTGACGGCGGGTTGGCGTGGAACCTGCTTGGGGCGGGGTGGCATCCGGCTCAATTCACTCTGCGCAGGGCATTCAGCGCTGCGCCTTGTCCTTGGTGTTTTGCGCCTCAATGCGGGTGCGTGCATCGTTCCAATCGGCATCAGACCAGTTGCGCAACTCATAAAAATTGCCACCCGTGGCCAAGGCACTGCCGCCGTCCATCATGATGCTTTGGCCCGTCAGCCAGTCGCAATGGCCGGGGGCCATTAAAAAGCTGGCCAGGTTTTGCAGCTCGCTCATCTCCCCGACGCGGGCCATGGGGTTGCGTTTTTTGCTGTGGGCGCCGGGTTCTTCGCCCGGATTCAAGCGTTTGCTCATGCCTTCGGTGGGAATTTCGCCGGGGCCAATGGTGTTCAGCCGCACGCCAAAACGCGCCCATTCCACGGCCAAAGATTTGGTCATCACCTCGATGCCCGCTTTGCTCATGGCCGATGGCACCACGTAAGGGCCACCGTTGTCTACCCAAGTGGTGATGATGCTCATGACGTTTCTGAACGGTTGGCCTTGGGTCCAAACCCCCGTTTTGGCCTGCTCGACCCAGCGCTTGCCAATGGCTTGGGTCACGTAAAAGCTGCCATGAAACACAATGCCCGCAATCGCATCAAATCCGCGCGGCGACAGCGATTCGGTTGGGGCAATGAAGTTGCCCGCCGCGTTGTTGACCAGCCCGGTCAAACCGCCACTGGCAAACAGTTCGGCCACCATGTCTTCCACGGCCTGGGCGATGCGAATGTCCACGCCAAAAGTGTCGATACGGGCCTTGGGGAACTGCGTGCGCCAAACGGCGGCGGTTTCATCGCACACGCCTTTGCGACGCCCGCAAATCGCAACATCTGCGCCCAGGCTTAAAAAATGTTCCGCCATGGATTTGCCAAGGCCCGTGCCGCCACCAGTGACCAAAATGCGCTGGCCTGCCATGAGATTGGGTTTGTACATGCGTTGAATCCTCGGAAGGTGCTGAATAAAAGGTGGAATTGGGGAGGGTTTGCTGACAGATGGTACTGAAGGCCAGCGTAACGTGCAGTCGCCATGGAGTCGCCAGGGTTTCGCCAAGTGGTGGCCAGGGGGTGGCAAGGTCGATTGACTTCAATCATCATACGATAGTATGGTTACCCCTAATGCCACCCGGGTTTGGCTGCGGTAGGCTGTTTGTTTTTGCGAGTTCCTTGTGTTTGCATTCCCATCAATTTAGGAGACCCCAATGACTTCTTTCAACCACCGCTCAGTGGCCACCCGGCGTGCCGCCATTGCATGTGCCGTCAGCGCATTGGTAGGCATGACCTTGGCCATGTCGGCAGGCTCAGCCGTGGCGCAAACCTACCCCAGCCGCCCCATAACTCTGATCGTGCCGTGGGGCGCTGGGGGCGGCACCGACGCGACGGCCCGCATCATCGGCAGCTTGCTTGAAAAGGACCTGGGTCAGCCCGTTACCGTGGTTAACCGAACCGGTGGCAGCGGTGTGGTGGGGCATTCGGCCATTGCTTCTGCCGCCCCAGACGGTTACACGCTGGGCATGGCCACGGTAGAGATTGGCATGATGCATTGGCAAGGCCTGACCGAGTTGACCGGCACCTCTTACACGCCCCTGGGTTTGGTCAACGCCGACCCCGCTGGCGTGCAAGTGCGGGCAGATTCGGTCTACAAAACCGTGCAAGACCTGTTGGCCGCCGTGAAGGCCAGCCCCGGCAAGTTCAAAGCGTCGGGCACGGGGCAGGGCGGTATCTGGCACTTGGCCATTGCGGGCCTGCTGCGCGACCAGAAAATCGAGCCTTCTGCCTTGCCCTGGGTTCCAAGCAACGGCGCGGCCCCTGGTTTGCAAGATTTGATTGCTGGCGGCGTTGAAGTAGTGCCATCGTCGCTGCCAGAAGCGCGCTCCCTCATCGATGCAGGCAAAGTGCGCAGTTTGGCCATCATGAACGCCACGCCGTCGGCGCTTTACCCGGCGGTTCCCACGCTCAAGGGCGCGTTGGGCAGCGACTGGACCATGGCGGCTTGGCGCGGCCTGGTGGCACCCAAGGGCATTCCGGCAGACGCGCGTGACAAGCTCAGTGCCGCGATCAAGAAAGTCGTCGCCAGCAAGGACTACACCGACTTCATGGCCAAGCAAGGCTATGGCGTGATCTACGCGGCGCCCGATGATTTTGCCAAGTTCATGGCCAAGTCAGATGCTGAGTTGGGCGCCACGATGAAGGCCGTGGGCCTGGTCAAATAACCGCAGGTCTTGGCGTGAAGCTGAACGACGCGATTTTTGGCCTGCTGCTGCTGGCGCTGGGGGCCACCGTGCTGGTCATGGTGCAGAGCTTTCCTAAAATTCCGGGGCAGCAGGTGGGCCCGGCCTTGTTTCCGGGGCTCATCGCCATTGGCATCTGCATTGGCGGCTTGATTCTGTTGGTGCGTGGTGTGCGCCAGCGCGTGCGCAAAGGCAAGGCGGCCGCCTGGTTCAGTGCCGATGACTGGGTGCGTTCGCCTCGCCATTTGCTGGCGTTCGCTGTGCTCATCGGGTCAGTAGTTTTTTACATGCTGGCATCGCAGACTTTGGGCTTTTTGGTCTGCTCCGTGCTGGTGTTGACCGTGCTTTTTTGCACCTTGCAAGTGCCCGTTGGCCGGGCGGTGGTGATTGCCATCATCGTGTCATTGCTGATTCATTTTGCCTTTTACAAATTGCTGCGCGTGCCCTTGCCGTGGGGCATTCTGCAAAATTACACCTGGTAATCCCCAATGTGGACCGCAGTCGGACAAGCGTTTTCAATGGTGTTTGAGCCCTACACCATTTTGGTGATGGTGCTGGCGTCGCTTTACGGGCTGTTTGTGGGGGCCGTGCCCGGCCTGACCGCCACCATGGCCACGGCCTTGCTGGTACCCGTGACGTTTTTCATGGCCCCCATTCCAGCGGTTGCTGCCATTGTCACGGCCACCGCCATGGCGATTTTTTCGGGCGACATTCCCGGCTGCTTGTTGCGCATTCCGGGCACGCCCGCGTCTGCCGCTTACACCGACGAAGCTTTTGCCATGACCAAAAAAGGCCAGGCTGAAATGGCACTGGGCGCAGGCTTGGTGTTTTCTGCCGTGGGTGGCCTGTTTGGCACCCTGGTTCTGATCGTGGCCGCCCCCGCATTGGCGGAATTTGCCACCCGCTTCAGTTCGTTCGAGTACTTTTGGCTGGTGTTGCTGGGCCTCACCTGCGCCGTATTCATCACCTCTGACAAACCCGTCAAAGGCTTGATTACCTTGTTTTTGGGTTTGCTGGTGGCCTGCGTCGGCCTGGGCAACCCGGCGGGCTTTCCACGGTTTACCTTTGGCAATACCGAAATGATGGGCGGCATCGGCATGATCTCCATGATGATCGGCATGTTCGCCATTTCAGAAATCATCCGGTTTGTGGTGGACACCAAGCCGCAGGGCGAGTTGGTGGTGGAGCAAGTGGGCAACGTGCTCAAAGGCCAATGGCAGCTAGCCAAAAAATACCCCGTGCAAATTTTGCGTGGCAGCGTGCTGGGCACAGCCGTGGGCGCGCTGCCGGGGGCGGGTGCCGACATTGCCGCGTGGATGTCTTACGCTATGAGCAAAAAGTTCTCGAAGGAACCTGAAAAATTTGGCACGGGGCATGTGGAAGGCATTGTGGAATCTGGCTCGGCCAACAACAGCGCACTGGCTGGCGCGTGGATTCCGGCGTTGGTGTTTGGCATTCCGGGCGACTCGATCACGGCCATTGTGATTGGTGTCTTGTATATGAAAAACATGAACCCCGGGCCGTCACTGTTCACCACCAACCCGCAAAACATCTACGCGGTGTTCTTGATATTCATTGTGGCCAATATCATCATGATTCCACTGGGCATTTTGTGCATCAGGGCGGCCAGGCGCATTTTGAAAGTGCCGCGCAATGTTTTGATGCCGGTTATTTTGATGTTTTGCGTGGTTGGTACGTTTGCTATCAACAACACATTGTTTGACGTGGGTGTGATGCTGGTTGCGGGGCTGATTGCCTACCTGCTTGAAGAGAACGACTTCCCCATTGCGCCGGCCATTTTGGGTGTGGTGCTGGGCGGCATGCTGGAAGAGAACTTCATCACCTCGATGATCAAATCTGACGGCAATCTGCTGGCCTTTTTCTCGCGCCCAATTGCCGCTACGCTGGCCGTGGTGACGATTTTGGTTTGGGTGACACCACCGCTGCTGGCGTGGCTGCGAGGGCGTCGTGCGGGCTAAAAAGGGGTTCAAAAGGTAAAAAAGAACCTGCAGGTTCTTTTTTTGTCAAATAATAGCGTTTTGCCTAAAAATACGAATCAAAAAGGCCTATAGCTCCCGAATAATATCAATAGTTTGCTATTTTTAGCATAGCATTCAAATGCCTGCAGGCAACGCCACACCCAACTTGGCCGCCCAGGGCTGCAGCATCGGCATGATGGCTGGGTACAAATCAAGCCCTTGGGCAGATTGCGAACTTGCCAATTCACAACCATGCTGACCTGGTAATTTGACGGGCACACCCGGCTTGGCAGGGCGCGAGGCATGGCACAGGTCGGCCACGGCTGCCGTTTGACGGGTGAAGGCATCTAGCCCTGCAAAGGCGCGCGGGTCGATGATTTGCAAATAGACGGTCGCGCCCCAGCCCTCGCGCGGGTCGGCGCGGCCATGGCCTGCCAAACCGCCGGTTAGCGCTTCCACCATCAGCGACAAGCCGTAACCTTTGTGGCCTGAATCGACCCCGCCCAGCGGCAAAATTGTGCCTTTGGGTTCTTTGAACAAGACGCCTGGGTCGTCACTGGGGGCGCCCGAGCCGTCGATCACCCAAGGCGCTGGCAGGCGTTTGCCCTCTGCGTGCAGTCGGTTCGTCAGGCCATTGGTGGTGGCTGAGGTGGACAAGTCGACCAGCACCGGAAGGCGTTTCGCATCGCTCGATGTCGGAAAGCCCACCGACATCGGATTGGGGGTGAAAACCGCGTCCAGCCCGCCAAACGGGGCGACGCTGGCGGAGTTGGCGTCTGAGCAATGCAACAGCATCATCAAGCCTTGGTCGGTGGCGCGTTTCAAGTAAGCGGCCAGGCAGGCAATGTGGTGGCTGCGCCGAATCACCACGGTGCACGTTCCTTGGGTGGCCGCGCGGGCGCTGGCCAATGCCATGGCCTGCAACACCAGCCAGGGGCCAGGCAGGCGTTGACCATCCCAGGTGATGGCAGCGGGAAAGTCTGACACGGTCAGCGGCGCTCCGGTTTTGTGTAGGGTGCCAGCTTCAAGCTCGCGCAAGTAGGCGGCCAGCAGCGCCAACCCGTGCGTGGTGTGGCCCATCAAATCGCCTTGCACCAAAATTTCGGCGGTGGCTTGGGCTTTGTCAGCGTCCATGTCGCTTTGGACCAACAGTTCGGTGGCGAAGCGGGTGAGGTCGGTGTGCAGGTATTTCAATTCACTTAACCAATCAGGGCGCTAGGCACGGGGTCAAAAAATCGCAGCATGTTGCGGCCTTTGGCCTTGGCCTCGTACATGGCCATGTCGGCTTGGCGCAGCACCTCGGCAGGCGTGTGTTGCAGGCCTTCAAAAATCGTCGCACCAATGCTAGGGGTGCTGGTGTGCTGGTAGCTGCCCAGGGCGTAAGGGGCGTTCAATGCTGTCAGTATTTTTTGGCCCACCTTCATGGCGTTGGATTTGGCGTATTCCGCGCTTTCACTCAAGTCAGCAACCAGCACCACAAATTCATCGCCACCAATGCGGGCCACGGTGTCAACCGCTCTGACGCTTTGCTGGATGCGCTGCGCCACTTGCTGCAGCAGCAGGTCGCCCACATCGTGGCCGCGCGAATCGTTCAGGTCTTTGAACTTGTCCAAATCCAAAAACAACAAAGCCCCGCAGCGCTTGCGCCGTGCGCTGACGGCCAACGCTTGTTCCAGCCGGTCCAGCAGCAAGCGGCGGTTGGGCAGGCCGGTCAGCGAATCCTGAAACGCCATTTGCCGAATCGCCTCTTCCGCGCCTTTGCGGCCATGAATGTCCATCAAAGTACCGACCACTTTGACGGGCTCGCCTTTGGTGCTGGTTTGCACCACTTTGCCCCGGCTGCTGACCCAGATGTAGCGACCATCTTTGTGGCGGGCCCGGTATTCGGCCTCAAAAAATGGAATTTGCCCCGCCAGATGGCGCTTCATCTCGGCTTTGGCGGCGGGCAGGTCTTCGGGGTGAACCCATTGCGTCCATGATTTCCAGCCGGGCGCGTCTTCTGACGGGTCAGGTGACAAACCCAAAACCGCTCGGGCGCGGGTGTCCAACTCATAGGCAGCTTCAGTTGCCGGGGCCAAGTGTTGAATCCACATGCCCAGCTCGGCGCTGATCAAGGCCAGTTCAAACTGCTCGCTCAGGTTGCGAAGTTGGGTTTCGGCCTGCTTGCGGTCGGTGATGTCGCGGGCCATGCCCAGCTCGCCAATGATCTGCCCCAACGCATTGCGCATCGGTGCTTTGATGATTTCAAAGGTGCCAAAACCTGAATTGCCCGTCAGCGGCAGTTCTTCTTCAAAAGCGGCGGTTTGGCCCGTGTGCAAGGTACTTTCGTCGGTGCGGGCCAGGCGCAGACCGATTTCATTGGTGGCAAAGTCCGCGTCGGTTTTGCCGACAATATGGCTCGACGCAGCGCCAAAGTGGCGTTCAAACGCTGAATTGCAGGCTTGGTAAATGCCTTCAGCGTCTTTCAGCCACACCAGGTCTGGCACGGTGTTCATCACGGCCAAAAACAGGGCTGCGCTGTCGCTGAGCTGGTGCTGCGCCAGTTGCTGACTGGTGATGTCTTCAATCGTGCCCTCATATAACAAGGGCGCGCCCAGCGCATCGCGCACCAAATGGGCGTGCTCTCGCACCCACATTTTGTGCTGCTTGGTTTGGTGAAAAACTTCAGACTCAAAGTTGCTGACTCGGCCGTCCGCCTTCAGCCGCGCCATGAATTCGCTGCGCCGCTGAGGCTCGACGTACCACTGAGTGCCCAGGTCGCTCACCATCTCCAGCAATTGGGCTTCAGATGCATAGCCCGTCAGGCGCACTAGTGCAGCATTGGCGCGCAGCAGCCGCCCGTCTGGAGAGCACTGGTAGGCACCCAAAGGCAGCAGATCGAACAGGGTTGAAAAATTGTCAGTGGCCATCGCGGCGATCGAAGTGCTTGAGATTTACAGAAGAGACAGTCTACGCCCGCCAGCCGATCTGGCGTGTGCACTTGGTCGCAGAAAAGGCGGCGAAAAGGCGGGTTTATCTCAGGAACGCCCGGTTTGACCTTGTGAAGGCGGCGGCGGGGCGCAAAACCTTACAATCAGGGCTTACCCGAAGCCTTTATGAACGCCCCTGTTGACGTCTCTTTTTTCGCGCGCGCCGCCAAACCGCTGACCAGTTACCGCAAGTACTGGGCCGCGCGTTTTGGTACGGCCAAGTTTTTGCCTATGAGCCGCCAAGAGATGGACGTGCTGGGCTGGGACAGTTGCGACATTATTTTGGTGACGGGCGATGCCTACGTGGATCACCCGAGTTTTGGCATGGCAGTGATTGGCCGCATGCTCGAAGTGCAGGGCTTTCGGGTTGGCATCATCGCGCAGCCCGACTGGACCAGCGCTGACGCCTTCAAAGCCCTGGGCAAACCCAATTTGTTTTGGGGTGTGACCGCGGGCAACATGGACAGCATGATCAACCGTTACACGGCGGACCGCAAAATTCGCACGGACGACGCCTACACCCCAGGCGACGTGGGCGGCAAGCGCCCTGACCGCGCCGCTATTGTTTACAGTCAGCGCTGCCGCGAAGCCTACAAAGACGTGCCGATTGTGTTGGGCGGCATAGAAGGCAGCCTGCGCCGCATCGCCCATTACGACTATTGGAGCGACAAAGTTCGCCGCAGCATCGTGGTGGACGCCAAGTGCGACTTGCTTTTGTACGGTAACGCTGAGCGCGCGATTGTCGAAATTGCCCATCGGCTGGGTGCGCGGGAACCGGTGCAGCAGATCACCGATGTGCGTGGAACCGCGTTTGTGCGCCGACCCGACGACGAAACCCGCCTGGGCTGGCTGGAGATTGATTCCACCGACGTGGACGCGCCGGGCCGGGTCGAATCGCACATCAACCCCTACATGACCACGTCGGAACAGGCGGCGGGGCAGGGCAGCACCTGTGCCAAAGAAGATGCTGAAAAGGATGCGACCAACAAAACTGTAGCCGACAAAGGGACGGAAGTCGCTCCCATTAAGATAGCAAATAATTCAATTGATTCGGGAGCCAAGGCCGAATTTGATCTAAAAAATGCTTCAGGCAGCACAATTTCGCCGTTAAAGTTCGTAGCCAACCCAAATTGGGTATCTAAAGCGGCCTCTGGCAAGCTCAACGTCCCCGCGCGGGATCGCTCGGTGATTCGCCTGCCCTCGTATGAGCAAGTGCGTGCCGATCCGGTTTTGTACGCGCATGCCAACCGCGTGCTGCATTTGGAGACCAACCCCGGCAACGCCCGCGCCCTGGTGCAAGCGCATGGCGATGGCGTGACAGCGCGCGACGTGTGGATCACCCCGCCGCCCATTCCGTTGACCACGGCCGAGATGGACTTCGTCTTCGATTTGCCCTATGCCCGCAGCCCGCACCCAGCCTATGCGGACGAAAACGGCAGCCACGACCACGCCACAAAAATCCCCGCCTGGGAGATGATTCGCTTTTCAGTCAACATCATGCGCGGCTGCTTTGGCGGCTGTACGTTTTGCTCAATCACCGAGCACGAAGGCCGCATCATCCAAAGCCGCAGCGAAGACTCTGTCATCAAAGAGGTCGAGGACATTCGCGACAAGGTCAAGGGCTTCACTGGCACTATTTCAGACTTGGGTGGCCCCACGGCCAACATGTACCGCATCGGTTGTAAAAGCCTGGAGATCGAATCGGCCTGCCGCAAACCCAGCTGCGTCTACCCCGGCATTTGCAGCAATCTGAACACCGACCACGCGCCGTTGATCAAAATGTACCGCCGTGCCCGGGCGCTCAAAGGCGTGAAGAAGATTTTGATCAGCAGCGGCCTGCGTTACGACCTGGCTGTGCAAAGCCCCGAGTACGTGAAAGAACTGGTCACGCACCATGTGGGCGGGTACCTGAAAATCGCGCCTGAACACACCGAGCAAGGCCCGCTGACCAAGATGATGAAGCCCGGCATCGGCAGTTACGACAAGTTCAAGCAGATGTTTGAAAAGTACAGTCTGGAGGCTGGCAAAAAGCAGTTCCTCATTCCGTATTTCATCGCCGCCCACCCCGGCACCAGCGACGACGACATGATGAACCTGGCCATCTGGTTGAAGAAAAACGGCTTTCGCGCCGACCAGGTGCAAACCTTTTACCCCAGCCCCATGGCCACCGCCACGGCCATGTACCACAGCAACCGCAACCCGCTGCGCAAAATCACCCGTGACAGCGAAACCGTAGACATCGTGCGCGGCGACAAACGCCGCCGTTTGCACAAGGCATTTTTGCGCTACCACGATGCGAACAATTGGCCTTTGCTTCGCGAAGCCCTCAAAACCATGGGACGGGCCGATTTGATCGGCAATGGCAAACATCACCTGATTCCGACGTTTCAGCCGCTGGCAACGGATGGGAGTTACACGAGTGCGCGGAAGAAAAATTCGACGCCATCGCCGGTGAAAGCGTCGCTACCGGTCAAGGGTCGATTGTTAACGCAGCATACGGGGCTGCCTCCCCGGGCGGTTGCCACTACCAGATCTATGGATTCCAAGGGCGCGCGCAAGGGCCGTTAGGCCAATTTTCGTTCGTCACCTTGAGTTGGAAGTTCTCTTGGTTCTTGGGAATCCCTTGGTCCGAGCCGTTGAGGAATCTTTGGGGCGATGGGGCGACTCAGGTCCCTCTAGGCTTCGCCCAATCAAAGCATCCGCTTAAGTCGCTCTAAAGCCTCGCGGTCAATTCTGTCCTTGTCGCGGTAGTCAGTTTTTGTTTTTAGCAGGCCGTCAATGTTCAGGGTGCGGATATTGACCCCATCAATGGTAAGCACCCGCACATGGTTTTGCAGGCTTTCGTAGGTTTGGCCGTTGGCTGCAAACAGCAGGTCTATCAGCAGGTCATCAGCCACACGAATGTTCTCGGGCGCGTCTGCGGGCGGCGCAAACCACTCGACTTCAAGCTCCTTGGATGACGGTAAAAATGACAGCGCGCGGATCACACGGTACCCGTTCTCTATGGACGAGGGCAGCAAAATGTCGATGTCCTCCGTATTTCGTGTGAAGCCGTTGAGCCGAACCGCGTGGCCGCCCACCAACACATAATCCACCCCCTCAGCCTGAAAGCGCCGCAGCAAATCCAGCAGCGCGTCAGGATTCATACTTTGGCAGTAACTGCATTGGTGGACGGGCTGTTGAGCACCCGAGCCTGTTCAAGCTGGCGCAAATCGTCAATTCGATTGAAAACAGCGTGAGGTGCTCGTTGAACTTTGCGTGGTATCGGCTGCCGGGTTGACGCCAGCATTCGATCCAACGCCCGCCCTCGATACCAAGCCTCGACCGGGTCAAGGATGAACTCATTTCGAAGTTGGGTGCCAACGGTGCGGGTCATGGGTAGAGTTCAATGGCAGTTGTCAGGCGACCAGAGTTAAAGTGGTTCGCCTCGGGTCTCTTAGGATTCTAGTATTGGAAGGCGAAACACGGAAACAGTTTGGAAATTGTTGGAAGTTTGTAGGTTTGAGATCGCACAAAGTCCGCGGTTATGCTCCCCTAAAACATGCTTTAGCTTTAGACACGCGAAACCTAGGAAAACATGTCTCGTTTGATTGAATGAGGTTCTATGCGCCAGTGCCATTTCAAAACCAAGCTTGCGGCCGCCGCCTTTCTCACACTTGCGATTTGCTGCTTTCCAGTCGAAGCGGTCGCCCAAAACAACCCCATCGTTTGGCCCACCCAGAAATGGACGCACAGCAGCCCTGAGGCGCAGGGCATGGACTCTGCGTCGCTGTTGGCTTTGCTGGACTTTGGCGCAGCCAATGACATGGACAGTTTGGTGATCACGCGCCATGGCCGTTTGGTGGCTGAGGCTTACTACGCGCCATTCAAGGCCGGTATGCGCCATAAGGTGAATTCAGCGACAAAGGGTGTAGTGGGTGTACTCACTGGGGTGGCGATTTCGCAGGGGCATCTGAAAAGTGTTGACGAGCCTGTGCTGGGCTTTTTTGCGGGTCAAACCGAGGCCAAGCCAGAGGCCGGCAAGGCGGCCATCACTATTTCGCACCTGTTGAACATGACTTCAGGCATTGGGTGGTCTGAGCCTTTGAGCAATGTTGTGCCCGAGTCGCTGTTTGCCATGCTGCGCGACAAGAATTGGGTGCAGTTTGTGTTGAATCGCCCTATGGCCGACGCGCCTGGCACCCGTTTCAATTACAACAGTGGCAACTCGCAACTGCTGTCGGCAATTTTGACCCAACAGACCGGCATGCCGCTGGCCGACTATGCTGCGCGGCACCTGTTCGCGCCGTTGGGCATTGCAAATGTTGACTGGCGCCACGACCCGCAAGGCATCAACACTGGCGGTTTTGGGCTGTACCTCACAACCCGCGATATGGCCAAGTTGGGTTACTTGGTCCTTCGGCGTGGCGAGTGGGACGGCCAGCAAATTGTGCGGCGCGAATGGGTGAACAAGGTGTTTCAAGCGTCGATTCCGATGGAGATTTCTGCCCAAACCGATTGGCGCTATGGCGATGGGTGGTGGACGGTGCCCGCTCGCAAAGCCTATTTGGCCGTGGGTTTCAATCGCCAACTCATCATCGTGATGCCCGATTTGGGGATTGTTGTGGCAACGACGGGGCGCAAAAATTACCCGTTTGAGCCACTGTTCGATTTGATTTCAGCCAGTGTGAAGTCTGAAACGCCGTTGGCACCCAACCCCCTGGCGGTACTTGGCTTGGCACAACGCCAGACCCAGCTTGCGACGGAAAATCAGGCAAATTTGCCAACGCCGGTCCTGGCCAAAACCTGGTCAGGCAAGACATACGAGCTGGCCATTAACAATTTGGGATTGAAAGAATTTACCTTGAATTTGGAAGGCAACGGGTCTTATGAGTTGGTAATTTATGTGGCTCGGGGGTCGAATGAAACCCGCAAAGTCACGTTGCCGCTTGGGCTGGATGGCAGGTTTGCTGCTGCGCAGCCCGACAAGCCCGATCCAATTGACCAGGGCCGCGACAGGCTCACCAGAGCGGCTTGGCTTAACCCCAGCACCTTGAAAATTGAAACCCGCCGCCCGTCAGAAGGTGAGGCGCAGACATTCGTATTGGAGTTTTCAGAATCGCGCGTGGTGATCTCGTTGAGCAACGAGCTGGGCCAGAGCATGCGGTTGACGGGTGATAGCCATTGAGTCCATTGCAAAGTTTGCTATAGTATATATAGCGAACTGTCTATATTATTCTAGAGCTAGAGGCTGATTTGGCTAAGATTTTATGAAAAATCGAGTTTTTGAGTCCAATTTACCACAATTGTGGTAAATTGGACTCACCTTAGGCCAACACGCCCTTCGAGGCTCCGCAAATTAGCTATGAAGTTGCGGCCTTGGTCATTGGTGATTGGTGATTAACCAAATCACCGGCCACTTAAATGCCCGCTTCATCGCCTAGATCACCCCTAAATCACCGTCTTGATCGCCGTGCGCCACACGGTTGCCAGTTTCGTCCATCCGCGCGAGTTAGGGTGAATTTCATTCAGCCAGTCTTGGTCGCTGCCTTGCGTACCTTCGGCTGCGGCAATTAGCTTGCCTTCTGTGGGCACGGCAAACACGTTGCTGCGATCCTTTGCCCAACCGGTCATGGTGGATTTGATGTCGATGAATATGCGCTCAGTCAGGTCGGGCCACAGCGTTTTATCAATGCCGTTGGCGCGGTAGGACTCGGCAAGCCAGGTGCGGCCGCCGCCCGACGCAGGTGCGTCGCGGGCGGTGGGCGTGTCGTAGCTATTCAAAAAAATCGGTACATCGGCATGTTTGCTCGCCTGAATCACGTTGTAAAAGTTGGTGAAACTTGGGTCAAGCCAATCGGTCATCAGGTCTGCCACGGCTTGGGGGTGCAGGCAGTCGCGGCCTTGGGCGGGCAAGGGCAGGCCACGCATGTCGCGCAGAATGCCCTGGCCGGGGCCGGGGTCGCGGGCGGCGTCGATGTAGTCATTGCCACCGGCGCTGAGCAAAATCGCGTCGAATTTCCAATTGAAGGTGTGGTTGACCCACTGCGTGAAAAGGGGGCTTAGGCACTGGTTGATGCGCCGCATGGTGTCGCCAAACATCGACAAATTGATGAACAGCGTGTCGTCATGGCCCGCATCCATGGCGGGGGCCAGTTTTTGCAGCAGCGACGGTTTGAAGGCGGCGCTGCGGTCCATCCAGGAATCGCCTTCAACCAGAAACTTGTATTTGAAGTTGCTCGGCACCAGGCTGCCGTTGTTCAGGCCATTGGAGAACTCCGCGTCGGTCACGATTTTGCTTGCCATTGCTTTGTTCCTTTTGCAAAAGAAGTTGGGGTTTGGCTCAATCGTAAGTAACCAGCCGGGCCTCGTCATCCCCCAAATAGATGAAGAACTTCACATCACGCTACGTCAGGCGACGTCACGCCACGTCAGGTCACTTCAGGTCACGCCATGGTGTGCATGGGAATGTCTTTGTCTGCGCCTAGTTTGTCCAATTGCTTGCGGGTTTGGGTCAGGTAAAACGCGGCAACAGCCGCATGGGTGGCCAGTGAAAACATGGTCAACATGCCGTTGTTGGCAATGCCTGCTGCGGCGCACAAGGCGGCGGCAAAGTGCGGCTCCAGCGCGGCCACCGCCACCCGGCCGTCTTTGCAGGCGTACACCCGGTAGCCTGCGTGGGCACCGCCTACGCTGCCACCAATGTCGGTCGCACCGCGCGCACCGGGTGGGCGGGTTAAACCCCAGGTGCGGGGCAAGGCCAGGTAGGCGGCAGCATCGGCCAACGCCACTTCAATGAAGACGCCTTTGCCCTTGGTTTTTTGGGTGATGACGGCTTTCAAAATCGCTTCGCTCGCCATCAAAGAACCACCCATGTCGGCATACAAGGTAGGCGGCAAATCCAAGCCATTGACCAAGCCGTTGTCGGCCAAATAGGTCAGGTCGTGCCCTGGCTCTTCGGCCCGCGCGCCGGGTGCGCCCACGATGGCGACTTGTGACAAGTTGGGGTACATCTTGTGCAGCGCCTTCCATTCCAGCTTGAGCTTGGTCAAGGCCGATGGGCGAAACGACGTCAACAGCACGTCGGCTTTGGTCAACTCGCGGTGTACGGCTTTTTGGCCTTTGTCGGTTTTCAGGTCAGCACTGACCACGCGCATGCCCGCGTGCAGTTGCGCGTAAGTCGCTTTGTTGTAAAAGCCCATCGGGTCGCCCGGAGTGCCGGGTGGCATGCCTGCGGGGGCGGGCGGCTCCAGCTTGACGCAGGTGGCCCCCATGTCGTGACAGCGCCAAAAGGCGGCGGGGCCGGGCATGTTGAGCGCCAGGCTCAAAATTCGGATGCCTTTGAGGGGCTTCAGGGTTTTAACGAGAGCAGGGGCAGGGCGTTTCGAGGTTTCGGTCATGGTGGTTGGTGGCGTCAGGCTGATGAGAGACGGCAAAATGCGAGTCCCGCGCAAACCATGATATCGGCGTTTTCAATGCCAACCGTCGCCGATGCGCAAGACTGCGGGCGCGCCAATTCGCTTCAACTCAACAGCAGGCCCACATAGTTTTCTGCCAAGGTGGTGGATGCCGCTTGAGAATGCACCAGGTAGTCCAGCTCGGCTTCCTGCATTTTTTGCCCAAAACCTTCGGAGTCGGGAAAGCGGTGCATCAGCGTGGTCAACCACCATGAAAATCGCTCGGCTTTCCAGATGCGCCGCAATGCCTTTGCCGAATAATCGTCAATACCAGCAGATGACTTGTCGCCATAAAACTCAATCAATGCGCTGGACAGAAACTTCACATCACTGGCGGCCAAGTTCAAGCCCTTGGCCCCTGTGGGTGGCACGATGTGGGCGGCGTCGCCCGCTAAAAACAAGCGGCCAAAACGCATGGGCTCGGCCACAAAGCTGCGCAACGGGGCAATGCTTTTCTCGATGCTGGGTCCGGTGACGATGGCCTCGGCCAAAGCTGGGTCAATGCGGCGGCGCAACTCGTCCCAAAAACGCTGATCGCTCCAGTCTTGCACTTTGTCGTCGATGGGGCATTGAACGTAGTACCTGCTTCGTGTGAGGCTGCGCATAGAGAGCAATGAAAACCCGCGCGGGCTGTTGCCATAAACAATCGCGTGGGGCGACACGGGTGGCACATCGGCCAGCACCCCCAGCCATCCAAACGGGTAGACTTTTTCGTACTCGGTGACGGCCCCTTTGGGCACACTGGCGCGGCTGACACCATGAAAGCCGTCGCAACCGGCGATGAAGTCGCAGTCCACGGTGATCGTTTGACCGTCTTTCTCATAAGTCACTCGGGGCTTCTGCCCATCAAAATCGTGAAGGCTGACATTGGCTGCCTCGTACACCGTGGGCAAGCCCACAGCGGTGCGTGCCACCATCAGGTCGTGGGTGACCTCGGTCTGGCCATAGGCAGTCACGACCTTGCCGCGCGTGAGACCCTGTACGTCTATCGGGTGGCGCGTGCCCGCAAACACCAACTCGATGCTGTGGTGCACGATGCCCCCAGCCTGCACGCCAGCACCCACACCGGCTTCGTGAAGCAAGTCAACCGTGGTTTGCTCCAAAATGCCTGCGCGAATGCGGCCCAGCACGTAGTCGGGGCTTTGGCGCTCAATGATGATGGCGTCAACCCCTGCCTTGTGTAAAAGTGCACCGAGCAAAAGTCCGGAGGGGCCTGCGCCAATGATGGCAACCTGTGTTCGCATGTGTGCTCCTTTGGGTATGCGCTGAGCTTAGGTTTGAAAAGTCATTTTAGGTACTATCTTTCCTTGGTAATGCGCGGTGATTGCGCTTTTTGTGCGATGATCGCGCAACTGTTGAACTGGGAGAGGCCTAATCAACCCGTACCCCAATATGCAAGCTTGCAAGCTTGAAAGAGGCAACTGATGAGCATCGCCAAAGCAGATTTGATTGAAGGCATGGCCAAAGGCATGGCCGTGCTCGAGAGTTTTGACACCGAGCGCCAGCGGCTCAACGCCACGCTGACTGCCGAACGCGCTGGGTTAACGCGTGCTGCAGCCCGACGCCACCTGCTGACATTGGCGTATTTAGGCTATTTGGAAAGCGATGGCAGCTACTTTTGGCTCTCAAGCAAAGTGCTTCGGTTTTCAGGCAGCTATTTGGCCTCGGCCCGATTGCCGCGCGCGTTGCAGCCCACGCTGAACCGGCTGGCAGTTCAGGCGCAGGAGTCTTTTTCAGCGGTGGTGCTGGACGCGGATGAGGTTGTGATCGTGGCGCGCAGCGGCAACGACCGGGGCGCGTCTGCCAGCGGCAGTGGCCGGGTGATAGCCTATGGACTTCACATGGGCGCGCGGCTGCCTGCGCATGCCACGTCCACCGGGCGAGTGCTTCTGGCTGCCAAAACCAAAACTGCCTTCATAGCATGGATGAAAGGGCGCCACCTGAATCGCCTGACGCCGCTGACCACGGTGGATGCCAAACCATTTCGCGCCATCATTGACCAAGTCAGACAGGATGATTTTTGCATTGCCAGTGAGGAGCACGAGCTGGGCGTGCATGCGCTGGCTGTGCCGCTGCGCAACACCAAAGGCGTGACCGTGGCCGCGCTGAATGTGGTGGCGTCCCATACCCGCCTGTCCCCACAAGTTATGCAGCGAGATTTGTTGCCATTGTTATTCGACGCTGCGCGTGAGCTGCGGCCCCTGCTGTAGTGCAGCCGCGTGAGCTGCGTCCTCTACTCCAGGGTGTCAAACCCCCAGGTGCTGCTCCAAAATTTCGGGCCGGCCAATCAATTCAGCCGAACTGCCTTCAAACACCACGGCACCTTTGACCAAAATCACGTTTCGGGTGCTGATTTGAGTGACATGTTTCCAGTTTTTGTCCACGATCACGCTGCTGATGCCACTTTCGCGAATCAAGCCGCAAATGCGCCAGATTTCGCGGGCGATCAGCGGTGCCAGCCCTTCGGTGGCTTCGTCGAGGATCAGCACGTCGGGGTTGGTCATCAGCGCTCGGCCAATGGTCAGCATTTGTTGTTCACCACCGCTCAGTTGCTGGCCACCGTGGCCCAGGCGTTCTTTCAGGCGCGGAAAGGTGTCCAGCACGCGGTCGTACTGCCAGTCAAGCTGACGTTTGGCCCGTTGGCGCGCGGCTTCGCTTGCACCCGCGCGGGCGGCCATAATCAAATTTTCTTGCACGCTCAAGTTGCCAAATATGCCCCGACCTTCAGGCACGTAGGCAACCCCCAGACGCGCCACTTCAAACGGCGCGCGTCCCGTCATGTTGTTGCCCATCACAAGCACTTCGCCTGATCGAGGCGTAACCAGGCCCATGATGCTTTTAAGGAGCGTGCTTTTGCCCATGCCATTGCGCCCCATCAGGCCAATGGTTTCGCCGGGCGCAACGTGGAAGTTCAAGTCACGCAAGATGTGACTTGCGCCGTAAAAGGTGTTGATGCCTTTGGCGTCAATCAGCATGTTCAATGCTCCTCTCCCAGGTAGGCCGCCTGCACTTTTGAATCAGCGCGAATTTCCGTCGGTGTGCCGCTGGCAATCACCTGCCCGTTGACCATCACAGTCAGGTGATCAGCCAACGCAAACACGGCGTCCATGTCGTGCTCGACCAGCAGCATGGCGTGGTCCTTTTTCAGCTTGAGCAGCAGCGCCACCATGGCTTCGGCTTCAGCAACACCCATACCTGCCAGCGGTTCATCCAGCAACAAAACCTGAGGTTCGGTGGCCAGGGTCATGGCAATTTCAAGCTGGCGTTGCTCACCGTGACTGATGGTTCCCGCAATCGCGCTCTGTTTGTCTTTCAGGCCAGCCAATTCAATAGCCCGCGCGGCGCGCTCAAAAGTGGCGTTGGTTTGGCGACTGGTTCGGCGACTGTCAGAAAGCCAGGTCAAAGGGTTCCACGCGTGCTGACGTTCACGCGATTGGGCGGCAAGCCGCACGTTGTCCCAAACGCGGAAAGGCAAAAAAATATTGGTCTTTTGGTAACTGCGCCCCAGGCCTTCGCGTGACATTTTTTCTGGCGACCACCCGGTGACGTTGCGGGCACCCAGAGCCACCTGGCCACTGGTCGGTGCCAGATCGCCACTGAGCAAATGGGTGAGCGTGGATTTGCCTGCGCCGTTGGGGCCAATCACAGCGTGAATGCGGTCGCGCCACAGGTCAACCGACACGTCATTGACGGCAGCCAGACCGCCAAAGCGTTTGGTCAAGCCCCGGGCCGACATGAGCACTTCAGGCGTCATGGTCGCCCCCGCGCCGTTTTGAAAAACGCTCTACCAAGCCCAAAATGCCCCGCGGCGCAAACAGCACCAACAGGACAATGAAGCTGCCCATCCAAAGTTGCCAGTGTTTGCCCAGATTCACGCCGCCCACCGTGGGCAGGCCTTTGAAAATATCCAGCACCACCTCGAAGGCGAACGCGCCCACGATGGCACCGGCAAAATTGCCCATGCCGCCCAAAATCACCATCATGATGGCGTGCGCGCTCATGTGAAAACCCATCAACTCGGGGTTGATGTAGCCCGACTGTGCGCCCCACAAATACCCAGCCAGCCCAGCCAAGGCGCCTGCCAAAGTGAACGCGGTGAGCTTGTAGCCAAAAGTGCCAAAACCCATAGCGCGCATGCGATGTTCGTTCACGCGGATGCCTGCCAGCGCACGGCCAAAGGGACTCCAGAGCAGGCGACGCAAAAAGGCGTAAACCAGCAGCAGAAGAGCCAGCGTTAGGTAGTAAAACGTGGCCTTGTTGTCCATGTCCCACCAGGCAAAAGGGCTCCAGCCGAACAGCGATGCGTCGGGTTTGAAGTTGATGTACACACCGTCAGAACCGCCCAAGGCCTTGTTGTCAAAGAACAAAAAGAACACCATTTGCGCGAACGCCATGGTGACCATGATGAAGTAAATGCCGTGGGTGCGCACCACCAAAAAACCAATCACCAACGCCGCCAGACCCGATGCCAGTACGGCCATGGGCAACGTCCACCACAGGCTAACCGCAGTACCCTGGGGCGTTAAAAAAGCCAGCGCATAACCGGCCAAGCCAAAGTAGGCCGCGTGCCCCAACGACACCAGGCCCGTGACGCCCTGCAGCAAATCCAGACTCATGGCAAAGATCGCCAAAATCATCATTCGAGTGACCATTTGGGTGTAAAAGTTGCTGCCCACAAACGGAAAAGCAATCAGCGCAATCAGCCCCAAGGTCAGCACCACCTGGACGCTGCGCGGCAGAACCTCTAGATTTGATTTAGTCGTGCTCATGCTTTGAACAAACCTTCAGGCTTCCACAACAAAACCGCCGCCATCAGCATGTACACCAACATTCCTGACACCGACGGCAGCAGCACCTTGCCAAAGGTGTCCACCAGGCCGACCAACAGCGCTGCAATCAATGCGCCTCGCACCGACCCGATACCGCCGATCACCACCACGACAAAACACATGATCAAGACCGATGAACCCATGTTGGGGTAGACGCTGGACACGGGCGCTGCAATCATGCCAGCCACAGCGGCTAAGCCGACGCCCAGGGCAAAGACCACGGCGTGAATCAGCTTGATGTTGATACCCAAAGCGCCCGCCATGTCATGGTTGAACGCACCTGCGCGAATTTTCATGCCCAGCTTGGTTTTGGATATCAACAAATACAAGCCCAGCGCCAGCGCAATGCAAACCGCTGACATGAACAATCGGTACACCGGGTACGACAAGTTGTCAGTCAGCGCGATGGAAGCCGCCAAGGCTTGCGGCACAGTGACGCCATGCACATCGTCACCCCAAACGATAGAACGCAGCTCTTCAAAAATGTAGATCAAGCCAAAAGTAAGTAGCACTTGGTCTAAATGATCGCGCTGGTAAAAGTGGCGAAACAGCAGCCATTCAAGCGCCAGGCCAAACACCACGGACAGCACGACGCCCGCCAATATCGCCAACGTGAGGCTGCCAAAGTAGGCGCTTAAAGAATAAGCGAGGTAAGCGCCCAGCATGTAAAAACTGCCATGCGCCAGATTGACCACGCCCATGATGCCGAAAATCAGCGTCAAACCGGCTGCCAGCATGAACAGCAGCAATCCATATTGGACGCTGTTGAGCAGTTGAATGAGAAAGGTCGCGAAATCCACAATAGCGTTTGGTTTGAGCCGATGCCAGGTCAGGCTGGGCGGCGAACGATGAGCAACAGAGCACCCATGCCAGCAAACAGACTGCCCGACACACGGTTAAACCAGCGCGCGCGCCCTGGGCGACGCAGCCACGGTGCCAGGCGTGCGGCAAACGCGCAGCAAAGGCTGAGCACTGAAAATTCGCACACCACGAAGGTCACGGCCAAAATTGCAAACTGGTCGGGCCAAGGCTGGTTGGGATCAATGAATTGCGGGAAAAACGCGGCGAAAAACAAGAGGGCTTTTGGGTTGCTCGCACCCACCAGCCAACCCTGCCAAAAGAGTGCGCAGACGGATGTCGCCGTCAGTGGGGCGGTCGTGTCAGCGTCTGCAAACACGGCCCGGTCGGCATGGCGAAAGCTGCTGACACCCAAGTAGATCAAATACCCCGCCCCTAACACTTTGAGCACGGTAAACGCTGTGTCTGACGCGGCCAACAGCGCCCCCAAACCCATGCTGGACAGCAGCATGATGCCCAACACGGCGGTGACGCTGCCAGCCGACGACACCAACGCCCGCGCTGTGCCGTGGCGCGCCGCATTGGTGATGCTCATCAGCATGGTCGGGCCAGGCGTGAGTACCAGCACTGCCACAGCGGCCAGGTAGAGGAGGTAGGTGGTGATGGACATGGAAAAATGCAGGGCAGGTACCGGGAAAACACAGTGCAAACAAAGGGCTGATTCAGGAAAAAAATGCCTGCGACAGCGCGATTCAAGCTGAAAAAAAGGAGGCCTTGGGCCTCCCTGGCGCCTGGTAAGCCGAGTTTAGGCCATCTTGCAACCAGCACCGCTGTCAGCCAAGCCTTTGGCGGCAACGCCCAGCACCTTGTTCTCTTTGTTTTCAACCACGCGCAGGTAAATGTCTTGCACCGGGTTGTGCGATTTGCTCATGGTCCATTTGCCACGCGGGCTGTCAATGCTGGCGGACTCCAGCGCTTTGTACAGAGCAGCCTTGCTCGACAAATCGCCTTTGACGGCGTTCGCGCCCTGCACCAGCAGCAGGCCTGTGTCGTAGCCCTGAACGGCGTACACGTCGGGCTGCAGGCGGTAGGTTTTGGCGTAGGCCAGGCGGAACGCTTGGTTGCGCGGTGTGGCCAGCGAATCGCTGTAGTGCAGGGTGGTCATGACGCCATCGGCTGCGGGGCCAGCGGCTTCCAGCACGCCTTCGGTCAAAAAGCCGGATCCATACAAGGGGATTTTGTCTTTCAAGCCGGCCGCCGCATAGTCGCGCATGAATTTGGCGGCACCGCCGCCGGCAAAGAAGCAGGCCACAGCGTCGGGTTTGATGGACGCGATTTCGGTCAGCAGCGCTTGGAATTCGACGTTAGGGAAGGGCAGGCCGAGTTCTTTGATGATCGTGCCGCCAGCCGCTGTGTAGCTTTCTTTGAAACCTTCAAAAGCCTCGTCGCCCGCAGCGTATTTCCAGGTGATCCACACCGCCTTTTTGTGTCCTTTAGCGATCATGGCCTGACCCAGCGCACGTGTTGGCTGCGAGTTGCTGAACGAAGTGCGAAACACATTCGGCGCGCATTGAGAGCGCGTTGCTGCATGCACCCCTGCGTTAGGA
>JANNCN010000068.1:0-7227 GCA_031386665.1 Rhodoferax sp.
GTGAATTTGCGACTGCGAATGGAGCCTTCGACATAAATTTGCGAGCCCTTGCGCAGGTACTGCTCGACGATGCCGGCCAGGCCACCCCGGAAGGTCAGCCGGTGCCACTCGGTCAATTCGCGGCGTTCGCCGGTTTGCTTGTCTTTCCAGCTTTCGGTGGTCGCCATCGTGCAATTCGCCACCCGGTCGCCGCTGGGAAAAGTCCGCACTTCGGGGTCGCGCCCCAAATTGCCGACGAGTATGACTTTGTTGACAGATGCCATGGTGAATTCCTCTTGAGTAGGATCTTAAATACGATCTTGAATGGCTCAATTATGCGACTTTGGCAGCATCGGCCATCTTTCACTATCATTGAGGGTTTCCCCGAACCCAACCCACGCCATTTTGAACTCTCCAACCCCTGGCACAGCCACAGCCACGCCCCTTGGCCTTTCTGTTGAAGAAAAAGCCGAAATCAAGGCCCTTTTGCAGGACGACGATGGCAAATACCTAGCCATGGCCTTGCAGCAACAAAACATCAGCATTCGCGGCGCGCGCACCCACAACCTCAAAAACATTGACCTGGACATCCCCCGCAACCGCCTGGTTGTGATCACGGGTTTAAGCGGTTCGGGCAAATCGTCTTTGGCATTCGACACGTTGTACGCTGAAGGCCAGCGCCGCTATGTCGAAAGCCTGTCCACCTATGCACGGCAGTTTTTGCAGTTGATGGACAAACCCGACGTGGACGTGATTGAAGGCCTGTCGCCCGCCATTTCGATTGAGCAAAAAGCCACCAGCCACAACCCACGCTCCACCGTGGGTACCGTGACCGAAATTCACGACTACTTGCGCCTGTTGTTCGCCCGCGCGGGCACGCCGCACTGCCCCGACCACAACCTGCCACTGCAAGCCCAGACGGTGAGCCAAATGGTGGACACCGTGCTGGCGCTGCCTGAAGGCACGCGTTTGATGATTTTGGCTCCTTTGGCGCGTGAGAAAAAAGGCGAGTTTCTGGAAGTGTTTGCCGACATGCAAGCGCAAGGTTATGTGCGTTTTCGGGTGGATGGCCAGCCTTATGAGTTTGATTTGCTGCCCAAGCTCAAAAAGACCGAAAAACACGACATTGACGTGGTGGTAGATCGTATCAAAGTGCGCCACGCGGTGCCCGCCTCGCCTGATGCGGGACTTGCTGAGGGCGCAACCCCACCTGCCAACCCAGACCGCAGCGACTTTGACAACACCAAGCAGCGTCTGGCCGAAAGCTTTGAGGCCGCACTGCGCTTGGCCGATGGCCGCGCATTGGCGATTGAAATGAACAGCGATGCAGGCAATGCCAGCACCAATGCCGAAACCCTTGCCGACGGCAGTGCCAAATCCGCAGCCCAGCCAAGCGCCAAAGAGCATCTGTTCAACGCCAAGTTCGCCTGCCCCATTTGCAGCTACTCCATTTCAGAGCTGGAGCCGCGCCTGTTCTCATTCAACTCGCCCGTGGGGGCATGCCCCGCTTGCGACGGCCTGGGTCATCAAGAGTTTTTTGACCCGGCGCGGGTTGTGGCCTTCCCAACGCTCAGCTTGGCCAGTGGTGCAATCAAAGGTTGGGACCGGCGCAATGGCTACTATTTTTCGATGTTGGAAAGCTTGGCCAAACACTACAAATTTGACCTGGACGACGCCTTTGAGTCGCTGCCTGCTGGCGTGCAAAACGCCGTGCTGATGGGTTCGGGTGACGAAGATATCAAATTCAGCTACGTGATGGACTCTGGCGCATCAGTCGGCAAAAAGCTGACCAAAAAGCACCCGTTTGAAGGCATTATTCCCAACATGCAGCGGCGCTACCGCGAGACTGACTCCACCCTGGTGCGCGAAGACCTGTCACGCTACCGCAGCACGCAGCCCTGCACTCAGTGCGGTGGCTCTCGCCTGCGCACTGAGGCCCGCCACGTCAAACTAGGCGAAGGGCCAGACGCCAAGGCGATTTTTGAAGTCAGCCATTCAACGCTGCGTGACTGCTTTGCTTATTTCAATTCACTCACCATTCCCGGTGCGAAGGGCGACATTGCCGCCAAAGTGGTGCGCGAAATCGGCCTTCGACTGAAGTTTTTGAACGACGTGGGGTTGAGCTACTTGAGCCTGGACCGCAGCGCCGAAACCTTGAGCGGCGGCGAGTCGCAGCGCATTCGGCTGGCATCGCAAATTGGCTCGGGGCTGACTGGCGTGATGTACGTGCTGGACGAACCCAGCATTGGCCTGCACCAGCGCGACAACGACCGGCTGATTGCCACCCTGAAACACCTGCGCGACATTGGCAACAGCGTGATTGTGGTGGAGCATGACGAAGACATGATTCGCGCGGCCGACCATGTGATTGACATGGGGCCTGGTGCGGGCTTGCATGGTGGGCGGGTGATGGCCCAAGGCACGTTTGAGCAAGTCAAAGCCAACCCCGATTCGCTGACTGGCAAGTACTTGTCGCAAACCCTGCAAATTGCCGTGCCCAAGCACCGCACGCCTTGGCTGCCCACGGTCAAATCGACCGAGTCGCCCGACAAATACAAGTCATCGCGCTTTGGCCCCAGCCCGGCGGCTGAGCGGCGCGCCGCCCGCGAGGCGCTGCACCAAGCGACTTTGGGCGACATGCAGGCGCTGCGGGTGATTGGGGCGACGGGGCACAACCTTAAAAGCGTGAACATTGAAATCCCCGTAGGCCTGTTCACCTGCGTGACCGGCGTGTCGGGGTCGGGCAAATCAACCTTGGTGAACGACACCTTGTACGCAGCCGTAGCGCGCACCTTGTACCGCGCGCACGACGAGCCCGCTGAGCACGAGGCCATTGAAGGCATTGAGCACTTTGACAAAGTCATCAACGTGGACCAGTCCCCCATTGGCCGCACGCCCCGCAGCAACCCCGCCACCTACACCGGTCTGTTCACGCCGATTCGCGAGCTGATGGCCGAAGTGCCCATGGCCCGGGAGCGCGGCTACGGCCCAGGGCGCTTTAGCTTCAACGTGGCCGGCGGCCGTTGCGAAGCCTGCCAAGGTGATGGCGTTAAAAAAGTCGAAATGCACTTTTTGCCCGATGTTTATGTGCCTTGCGACGTTTGCAAAGGCATGCGTTACAACCGCGAAACGCTGGAAGTGCAATACAAAGGCAAAAACATTGCCCAGGTTTTGGACATGACGGTTGAGGTGGCCTACGCCTTTTTAAGCGCAGTGCCCACCATCGCCCGCAAGTTGCACACCTTGCTGGATGTGGGTTTGTCGTACATCCGTCTCGGCCAATCGGCCACCACTTTGTCGGGCGGCGAGGCACAGCGGGTGAAACTGGCGCTGGAATTGTCTAAACGCGACACTGGCCGCACGCTTTACATTCTGGACGAACCCACCACCGGCCTGCACTTTGCCGACATTGACCTGCTGCTTAAAGTGCTGCACCAGTTGCGAGATGCGGGCAACACCATTGTGGTGATTGAGCACAACCTGGACGTCATCAAAACCGCTGACTGGCTGATCGACATGGGCCCAGAAGGCGGTTCAGGCGGCGGCGTGGTGGTCGGCGTAGGAACGCCTGAAGACTTGGCGGACAACCCTGCCAGCCACACTGGGCGGTATTTGAAACGGCTGCTTTGACCCTAAGCGCCCAACGCCGCAGGTCTGTTTTTGTCACTCGCGCGGGGCTTGAGCCATAGTTTTTCAAACCCATGCCACGACATGGCCGCCAAAACGACGGTGATGGCGACTGTGGCAAACAACAGGCTTGCGTCCCTGAGTGGCGTCAATTTGAACAAGGCGCTCAACACAATCAGGTGCCACAAGTAAATGCCGTAGCTGATTTCGCCCAGATACCTGAAAGGCTTGCTCAACACGCTGACCAGCTTCGACATGGGGCACATGATGGCGCAAGCCAGTAGCGCGGCAAACCCGGCACTTAGCAGCGTGCGCCAAAAAATCACCATCAAGGGAAAATTCCAGTAACTGGCGCGGGGCCACAGCAGCAGCCAGGCGGTTCCCAACAGGACTGCGCCAGCAACACCCCATGTCAGCATGCGAACCCGGGTGTAGTTCAAATGTCCCAAACTGGCCAATTTGGCAAGCGCGATGCCCGCCGCAAACTGGTCCAGCACGCCCGGCAGTTGGGTCGATGCAATCATCTGCACATGCGGGCTGACGCTGCCTGCGGGCCACACCAGCGTGGTGCCAAACCGCCACGCCACGGCAACACCCACCCAAACAATGAGCACTTTGACCCAAGACGAGCGGCTTAACCAAGGTGCCGCAAAAAACATCAACGCATAAAACTGCATTTCAAGGGCTACCGACCAGTTGGGGCCGTTGATAGAGCCATGCGTTTCGGGCCAAAAATTGTGAACAAACAGCAGGTGCATCCCGATGTGCACCAATGAATTCCACCCCGCCAGCAGCAACCCAGGTTGAATGAGAAACAGGTAAATCGCCAGCGTGGCGAGGTACAAAGGCAAAATTCGGCGGATGCGCCGCTCTGCGTAGGCCGCCCGCCAATCGCCACCGCGGGCAAAGCCTTCCATGGCGGTTTTGCCAATCACAAAGCCGCTGATGACAAAGAACAAATCCACACCAACCCAGCCAATTCTGGGCAACAGCGCGAAACCCGAGATCGGAAAACTCTTCCACTCGCCCACCTCAATCACATGGTAAAAAACCACCAGCAAAGCGGCAACCCCCCGCAGCACGTCAATGAGCGGGTACTTTTTCATGGGTTGGCCGGGGTGGCGCACCCGTCACGGCCTACGCAAGCGCCTTTGAGGGGTCGCTTTGGCAAAACGCTCAAGAAAAAGGCAATCGAGGTCAAGAAAGTTCGGAGTTGGGTCAATGCAAAAGTCACGCACCGCGCAAGGCGCCGACTGTCACAGTGTACCGACTCAAACAAGCTGCCGCTGAAACCCAAGACTGGTTAGCGTTGCACTTGGCAGGCGAGAAAGATACTACTAAATATATAGCAAACCATCTAATAAATCCGAGAGCTAGAGGCACATTTTATCAATATTTTTCGAAATTCCATGAATTTCGGCCTCAAAATACCCAAAATGGGTATTTTGAGGCCGAAAATAGGAAATCAATAATTGCTCAACAAACGCAGGCAACGTGCTTCGAACAAGCAAAGAGTCAGGATCTGGTCGAACCAGACCAGTTGCTTATCAGGCACTCCAAGTGATCTTGCCAGTTCCAATGTCATGCATGGCACCGACTACTTTGACCTTGCCTGAGGCCACCAAAGCGCTGATAACCGGGCTCTGAGCCATGACTTTGTCGACAGCATCCTTGACGTTTTGATCGGCCAGTTTTTGAACCAGCTCTTTGTCTTTGGAACTGGGAACGCCTTGGTAGTTGAGTTTTTTAATCGACGGGCGAATGTTCTCCAGCATGGATGTCAGGTTGCCCAGTTGTGCATTGTCCGCAGCACCTTTGACCGCGCCGCACTCTGTATGACCCAAAACCACAACCAGTTTTGCACCGGCCAGCTGGGTTGCAAATTCCAAACTACCCAAAATGTCCGTATTGACAAAATTGCCAGCGATACGGGCGGCAAAAATATCGCCTAGGCGTTGATCAAAAACCAACTCGGGCGGTACGCGGCTGTCGATGCAACCCACCACCACGGCAAAAGGCGACTGTTGCTTGGACGTGTCCTTGAGCTGTTTCATCAGGTCGCAGTTGCGAGTTTTTCCCTGAACAAAACGGTCGTTGCCGTCCTTCAAAAGCTTCAGCGCGGCATCAGGTGTAGTCGCTCCCTGGGTTGCAGGTGTAAAAACATCGCAGCTTTGCTGCGCCTGCGCTTGAGATCCCAGCCCAATGGCCGACAGAGCTGTGATGGACTGGATTGCGATTCTTCTGGACAACATGAGGAAGCCTTTGTTTTGTGGTGAATTGAACGTTTTGAAGTGGGAAAGACCACTCGAGCTGGAGGGTAGCTGTTGTGGCTACAAATTGAAACAGATTCCCTCAATTGAATTGAGGGAATGAATTCAACGGGCAATTCAACCTGTAACAGCGAGCTCAGCCACTATGTCGCGCAGCCTGCAACTGATCGCGCGCCCGCTTCGCCTCGGCCCTTGCCGCTTGGGCAAAGTCGTCACCGTTTGACGCATACAACACCGCCCGAGATGAGCTAACCACAATGTGCGCGGTGGTTTTGTCAGCCGTGCCTCGCCAACCCGCTTTGACTGAAGCCGCCGCGTCGCCGCCCTGCGCACCAATGCCCGGTATGAGCAGGGGCAAAGTCGGCGCTAGGCTGCGCACGCGCTCAATTTCAGCCGGGTAAGTTGCGCCGACCACTAGCCCAAGCTGGCCATTCAAATTCCAGGGGCCTTGTGCCAGTTGCGCAATGTGCTCAAACAGCTTGGGCTGGCCTGGCACGTCGGCCAGACGCTGGTTTTGCAGCTCGTCGCCGCCCGGGTTGGACGTGCGGCACAGCACAAACGCACCTTTGCCTGGGTATTTTAAAAACGGGGCCATGGCGTCCAGCCCCTGAAATGGCGACAAAGTGACCGCGTCGGCACCGTAGCGTTCAAACGCTTCAATCGCGTACTGCTCGGCCGTGCTGCCCATGTCACCGCGCTTGGCATCCAAAATCACGGGCACTTGGGGCGCGACACGTCGTATGTGGGCGATGAGCTGCTCTAACTGAGGTTCAGCCCGCCGTGCGGCAAAGTAGGCGATTTGCGGTTTGTAGGCAATCACCAAATCGGCGGTCGCATCCACAATGGCAGCGCAAAAATCGTAGATTTTGGTGGCATCGCCCTTCAGTTTGCCGGGGAATTTGGAAGGCTCGGGATCCAGCCCTACGCACAGCATGGAGGAGTTTTGGCGCTCTGCCGCGCCAAGCATGTCAAGGAAGGTCATGGCCGCATTGTAGAAAGGCGCTTGCCGCGACAATGAAGGCATGCCTGCTCTAAGCCGCCAACAACTCATTTTTTTGGTGCTTTTAACCTTGGCTTGGGGCTTCAACTGGCCGGTGATGAAGCTGGGCGTGAATGGCTACCCGCCCTTGACGTTCAGGGCCATCAGCATCGTGTTGGGGGTGCCCGTGTTGGCGATGGGCCTGTGGCTGCTGAAAGTGCCGTTTGGGCTACCACGCAAGCATTGGCCCGAATTGCTGTGGCTGGCCGTGACCAATATGTTCTTGTGGCATGCGCTGATTATTCTGGCTGTCAAAGAGCTCAGCAGTGGGCGCGCCGCCATTTTGGGCTACAGCATGCCGATATTTTCAGC
>JANNCN010000133.1:0-4620 GCA_031386665.1 Rhodoferax sp.
TAAGGCGGCAAACGCTCAAGTCCATCCACCGCACTGACATCCTCCCATCGCCTGCCCGCCAACTGCCCGCAATCTGTCCATCGCTATCAATTAGCAGAAAGCCCAACTTGCATGACTTCCATCGTCGATTTGCGCAGTGACACCGTGACCCAACCCACGCCCGCGATGCGCGAGGCCATGTTGGCGGCGCCCTTGGGCGATGACGTTTTTGGCGACGACCCCACGGTCAACGCGCTGCAAGACAAGATCTCAAAACTGCTCGGGTTTGAGGCCGCGCTTTTTGTACCCACCGGCACGCAAAGCAACCTGTGCGCAATTTTGAGCCACTGCGGCCGCGGCGACGAATTCCTGGTCGGCCAAATGGCCCACGCCTACCGCTGGGAGGGCGGCGGCGCAGCCGTGTTTGGCAGCGTTCACCCACAGCCGCTGAACCACCAAGCCGACGGCACCCTGGCGCTGGAAGACATTGAAGCGGCCATCAAGCCCGACGATGCGCACTTTGCCATCACCAAAATGCTGGCCCTTGAAAACACCTGGGGCGGCAAGGTTTTGCCCATGGCCTACCTCAAAGCGGCGACTTCGCTGGCAGCAACCAAGGGCTTGACCCGTCACCTGGATGGCGCGCGGCTTTTCAATGCGGCGGTAGCTCAGGCGGCGAGGCCTGACGCTGCCGACGCCTACAGCCAAGCCCGCAGCATCGCGCAGTGTTTTGACAGCGTGTCGGTTTGCTTCAGCAAGGGCTTGGGTGCGCCCGTGGGCTCAACCCTTTGCGGCAGTCGCGCCTTCATCGCAAGGGCGCACCGCGTTCGCAAGATGGCAGGCGGTGGCATGCGCCAGGCCGGCGTGTTGGCAGCAGCAGCAATTTACGCGCTGGATCACCACGTTGAACGATTGGCGGACGACCATGTTTTGGCCCAGCAACTGGCGCAGGGCTTGGCGGGCATTCCCCAACTGACTGTGGAGGCCCCCCAAACCAACATCGTTTTTGTCGATCTGCATGGTGCGGCAAAACACCAGTCGGCTGAATTTGTGGCGCATCTCAAAAACCAGGGTGTGCTGACAACGGGCTTGTACCGTTTGCGTTTTTGTACCCATTTGAACGTAGACAAAGCAGGTATTGACCGCGCCATTGCCGCGTCTCGCGAATTTTTCAAGGCTTGATCGAATTCGGGCGACAGTTAAATGGTTTCAAAGTAATTCCAAAATGAAAGCAAAGGCCGTTCTCCATGGGCATTGACAACATCTGGCTGTTCATTGGTGCAGGCTGGCTGCTCAACCTCACGCCCGGGCCCGACGTGCTTTTCATCGTCGCCAACGGGGCTCGCAGCGCCAAAGCAGGGGTGGTTGCGGCGCTGGGCATCACCGCAGGGTGCTTTGTCCACATTGCAGCGGCGGCGATAGGGGTCAGCGCCTTGATTGCCGCGTCTGGCACCGCCTTCATGATTTTGAAATGGCTGGGTGCGGCCTATCTGATTTACATGGGGCTGGACATGCTTCTGGACAGTTGGCGGGAGCGCAAGGCAAAAGCCATCGCAAACCTTGGCGCAACACCTGCGGCAGCACCTGGAGCAACAGCTGACTCAAATCCTGGTGATTGGGTCGCAAGCGGCCTCGGTGCCACGCCAACTTCGCTGAAGACCGTATTCAAACGGGGTTTTTGGACAAATGCGCTGAACCCAAAGGTCGCATTTTTCTTTTTGGCGTTTTTGCCGCAGTTTATTTCGCCTGATGCGGCCAACAAAACTGCCAGCTTTGTCCTGCTTGGCTTGCTGTTCAACCTCAACGCCTTGCCTATCAATTTGGGCTATGGCTTGGGTGCCGCCTGGCTTTCCCAAAGGCTTTCCCGGCAGCTTTCTCAGCAAGTGCGGCAGCAATTTTCAGGCACAGCGCAGGTCAAAGCCTGGCTGCAGCGCTGCGGTGGCGCGATGTTTTTGTATTTTGGCGTTCGACTGGCATTGTCAGAAAATCGCCCTTGAGTTGATTAAGATTGAACGCACAGCCGTAGCCACAGCCCTATAAGACAAGACCCCATTTTCGAGGAATTCCCATGCCCAACAGCATCAAAATCAGCCCGCAAGAAGCGCTTTTGCGCACCATTGAGCACCGCGAAATCTTTCACGATGAAATGCTGCACATCGTGCGGCAAATCATGAGCGGAGATTTGTCGCCCGTGATGATGGCCGCGTTGATCACGGGTTTGCGGGTCAAAAAGGAAACCATTGGCGAAATCACGGCGGCCGCGCAAGTGATGCGCGAGTTTTCCACCAAGGTGCATGTCGCCGACAAAACTCATTTGGTGGACATCGTTGGCACCGGGGGAGACGGCTCGCACACGTTCAATATATCGACCTGCTCGATGTTCGTGGCTGCCGCTGCAGGGGCCAAAGTCAGCAAACATGGCGGGCGCAGCGTCAGCAGCAAAAGCGGCAGTGCTGACGTGATGGAGTCATTGGGCATCAACATCAACCTGTCGCCCGGGGCCATCGCCCAATGTATCGCTGAGGTCGGGGTCGGCTTCATGTTTGCACCCAACCACCACCCAGCCATGAAAAACGTGGCCCCGGTGCGCAAAGAACTTGGCATCAAAACCATTTTTAATCTGTTGGGGCCGCTGACGAACCCGGCTAGCGCTCCCAACATTCTGATGGGCGTTTTCCACTCAGACTTGGTGGGTATTCAGGTGCGCGCGCTGCAACGACTCGGCGCTGAACACGCCGTGGTGGTCTATGGCAAGGACGGTATGGACGAGGTCAGCCTGGGGGCGGCGACCTTGGTGGGCGAGCTGAAAAATGGCGAAATCACCGAATATGAAATCCACCCTGAGGACTTTGGCATGGTCATGGCCAGCAACCGTGCGCTGCGGGTGGAAACGCCAGACCAGTCCAAAGCCATGCTGTTGGACGTGCTTAACAACCAAAAAGGCGCTGCCAAAGACATCGTGACATTGAACGCTGGCGTCGCCTTGTACGCGGCCAATGTGGCGGCGTCCATGAAAGAAGGCGTTGAACGGGCGCGGGCGGCCATAGAGTCGGGCGCCGCGCGTGCCAAGTTGGATGCGCTCATTCACCTGTCGCAAACCCTGAAAAATTGAAAAATTGATTACTGAACTTGCCCCGAAACCCGGAGATTCGAAAACCATGTCTGATGTGTTGAACAAAATTGTCGCGGTCAAGCGCCAGGAAGTTGCCGAAGCCGTGAAGCAAAAGCCCTTGACAGCCATGCGGGCCGACGCAGAATCTCGCGTGCTGACCCGTGAGTTTTTGGGAGCCTTGCGGGCCAAGGTCAAGGCCGGCAAGCCGGCGGTGATCGCTGAAATCAAAAAGGCCAGCCCCTCCAAAGGCGTTTTGCGCGAGGAATTCATCCCGGCTGACATTGCGCAAAGTTACGCAGAAAACGGGGCCGCTTGCTTGTCAGTTTTGACCGACAGGCAGTTCTTTCAGGGCCATGTTGACTTTCTCAAGCAAGCCCGGGCTTCCTGCCAACTGCCTGTGCTGCGCAAAGACTTCATGGTCGACGCCTACCAAATCTACGAATCCAGGGCCATGGGCGCCGACTGCATTTTGCTGATTGCCGCTTGCTTGAGCGATGCGGAAATGGCCGATTTTGAGTCGATCGCCCATTCCATGGACATGGCGGTTCTGGTGGAAGTGCACGACCGGGCCGAGGCGCTGCGCGCGCTCAAGCTGAAAACACCGCTGTTGGGCATCAACAACCGAAACCTCAAAACCTTTGAGGTGTCTCTGGACACCACGCTAGGCATGCTCAAAGACATGCCCGAACTTGCCAGCGACCAGCGCCTGGTCGTCACCGAAAGCGGCATTTTGGTTCGCGATGACGTGCTGCGCATGGGAGCGGCGGGCGTGAATGCGTTCTTGGTGGGCGAGGCCTTCATGCGCGCACCCGACCCGGGCGAAGCGCTGGCTGCACTTTTTGGGGCGGTTTAGGTCAAATTGAAGCAGCCTTAAATTTGCTATTATTAATATAGCAATATATCTATATTATTCGAGAGCTAGAGGCCTATTTGACTCTAAAAACACCTGATTTGACCCAGGCTGGGCTATTTATTAACCCCCAGGTTCTTTTTTTCACTTGGGAGCCTGAAAAATGGCCTGTTGCCCCCGATTGGCAGCCTGTTGTCAGCCGATTTTTGCGAACCACTGCAGCGCTGAAATTGGGCAGTTTTATGCAAAACAGGCTAGCGGCGGGCGCAAGCATCTTCCCTGGTCAACCGTTTCGCGCTTTAGAAGCAACGCCGCTGGCCCGGGTCAGGGTCGTGATTCTTGGGCAAGACCCCTACCATGGCCCGGGTCAGGCTGATGGATTGGCTTTTTCAGTGCCCCACGGGGTCGCCACTCCACCGTCGCTTCGAAATATCAACAAAGAAATTGCCCGAGACCCTGATTTGCGGCGTCCGGTCAAGCCAAACGTGCTTTGGTGTCAATCCTCAACCGGCTCACTGCTGCCTTGGGCGGCGCAAGGCGTGCTTTTATTAAACACCTGCTTGACCGTGGAACAAGGCCTGCCCGCCAGTCACTCAAAACAAGGTTGGGAAGTGCTTACCGACGAAATTATCAAGACAATTTGGTCGGGTTCGAATCCGGTCGTCTTTATGCTGTGGGG